>JAJPGX010000004.1 GCA_021325595.1 Nitrososphaerota archaeon
AATTACAATAAAGAAAGATGATAAAAATTTGGTTTGATTTTTTATTTTTAATTTCTCATTTTCAGAACGAATGAGAATATAACCCGAAAGGGGAACAAGCAATACTAAGAGTATTGGATTATTTGGTGGTGAAATGTCATGTGCAAGAGATTGTAGGTTGTTTTGGAATTGTATTCCATTGTTTTCCAGTATTACAAATCCTGATGAAATAATTATTTCAGATTGTGTAAGCTGAGTTTGTAATTGTTTGTCAAGATGATCAAAGGTTTGTTGTACAAAATTCTGGTATGATGATAATGTATCGTCTTGCTGTGTTGATTGTGTTTGTTCAACTACAATTGATCTACCATTGAATCTTATTCTTTCTGGGTTTGATATTTTGTTAAGTGTTGTAAGTCTTTCAAATTTTTCTTTTGTAAACATTACTATTTTCTGATCCAAGTGTACTGTGTTGATCGGTAAGTTGTCATCTAACGAAATTATTTTAGAATTGGAAGTTTGTGTAGGATCATTTTGTGAATTCTTATTATCATTTGTATTAACACTGATGGATTCTTCAAGACTTATTGTTAGATGTCTTGATTGTGTTACATGATTAGTTTGTGAATCAATATCAGTTCCGCTTTGATAATTTGAAGTTGTGGGAACAGCTTGTGCAAGAGGTACAAGTAAAATTGCAATCATTGTAATTATGGCAACGGAGTAAATTTTCTCTTTCAACAATTTTCACCTGATATAGTAACATCCAAAAATCTGGAAAAAGGTAAAAATTCAAAATTACTGAAAATATCCTCTGATGACAGTTTATTGGAAATTAGGGCAGAATTCCCTTTTTTCATGTTCATATCTGATTTGGAGTATAATCTTAAAGGGGGCTTGGAACATCTAGGGTCATACTTGGATCCAAATCGGTATAAGCGATAGATTATGAATCCATTTTGGAAGGCAGATTTTTAGTGACTTTTTTGATATTTTAGACCAAACCAGTTGTACCAAAAACATCAAATCATATAACAAACAAAAAATTGAAAATGTTTGATCCAGCTTATGTTAATACAAAAAATAACTTATAATATTTTTTAGTCGATATAAAAAACCTAAAGCTCATTTCATTATAATTATCAAGGTGTTTTTTATTAAAAATAAATTAAATGTGTTCAACATCTAGTTTGTACGAAGACATTTTGAATTTATTCAAAAACAGTACTGTGATGATACCAACAATCATGATAACTTCGGCTATATTTCCAAATTCTGGAATGGGCTGTAGACTTTGTTCTTTGAGATCTTTTAAAATATTTTCATCATAAAGTATAGCATAGTCTGGATAGCAATTAAGCATCTTTCCATTATCGATACTGGTAAAATTCCAATTTGTACATTTTAGATCATATTCGAATTTTGTATTGTCATTTTTCCAATTAAATCCATTTTGAATTGTTTCATTAGGATAACCATGTCCTTTGACTAGTGTGATTGTATCATCAGTATAATTGGAACTTACTTCTGCAAATAATGCATTAGGATAAAGGTATATCACATGAGGGTGATTCGTAATTGCATTAAATTCACCTCTTGTAACATATTCGTTATGAAGTATTATTACTGTAGCATATTTTTGTAGTATCTTTGGATTTTTATCTATGTCAACATCTGTTATGAATGAATAATTCAACATGTTTAGTACGTATGAAGAAACTATGCTTGAAGAATACGTACCGGAAAAATTAGACGGTATAGGTACAGTAAGACAGCTCTGCCCACATTTCTTGTTATAATAATCATAAAATCCATTTTTTCCATATGCAGCTTGAGTAAATACAGGATATACAAATACAACATTGTCAGATTTGGCTGAAAATCCAATTTGATTATACAAGTCCTTCAATTCTGGCTTTAATGACATGTCAAAGGATACTACTGTTCCATTACCGGTTATGACTGGTATCAAATTGAAAATAAGCATGCTCTCAGGCAGCACTAGTGTGATATTTTCAGACGGTGTTTTATGGTATATTTTATAGTATTTTCCTGTTTGATTGTATACAATTTCGGGTTTTTTTTCTACATCCAAATGCGATTCGGCAAATATGGGATAATACAGATTAGACAACAACAAGACAAGCATAACAAATACTGAAAGTAATATCTTCAATTACAAGAGTTAGAGAGTATCTTTTGATTAATCTTTTGGATATGAAATAATTTTCCATGAAGTTTTTTCAAGGATAGAGATTTTAATCATAAACATAACATTTTTCAAGTTAAATCATATGCAAAATCAATACAAATTAAGTCACTGAAAAATTAATAAAAATGCCCGTCAAAAAACTGGGCTTTGGGGTTATACAGTTTAACCTGTATTAATTGTCCATTTGATTGTCAGAGAGTCACCATTGTTCAGTGCAATGCTACTGATTCCTTGGTGTGCAAACATTCCACCAAACGTGGAATTGTCAGTCGTATCATTGAACAGACCAGATTCTGTTATTTGAGTTCCAGTAGCACGCTGTCCTGATAGAGGACCAAATGTTGCCTGAATCAGAACTGTTGAACTTGAAGATCCTGTTGCATTGGTGTATGTGATACTGCCTTGTTGTCTTGCAAGACCGGTTGAACCTCCTCCTGCCTCTTTTGCCAATCTGTAGTCAGTTGTTGCAGGTGTTACTGTACCTGTTCCGTTTCCTACAGCAATGACATTGAATGGATGAGTTAGTGCACCGGTACATGTACCCGTACCTGCTGTACCTCTACCTCCAGTACTTGCTCCACCAAAGAGATCTTTGGTTACACAGTCTTTGCCGTTATTGACAACGGTATTGTCAGTCTGTCTGTATGCTTTGATGTTACCATTTGCATCTGTCACTATAGTGGTTACGTGACCAACCATATTCATGCCAGCACTGGATGATGTACCTTGTGTGACAATCTCAGATGGTTGTGCAGTAAGCAGGTTTGTGCCTAACATCCCTGCTGCCACTAGAGCAAAAGTTACTCCGAACAACGCATAGGTTGTATTACGGTTCATTATGTGCTTTATTCGATTATTACTTTTAGAGTTTATGGCAAATATCGTCTCTGGCAAGTACCAATCTGGATCTTTTATCGCGTAGAGAGGGACATGGACTCGTTTAGTTCTACAGTAATGTGTTTGCCTGTGACTTGCTTTTGGGTGGCATTGGGGAGTATTTCATTTGGTGGGTTTTGGATATCTTCTGGAAGTGTTTTGTATGATGATATTGTTATAATTGCTATTGCAATGACAATACCAATTCCTATACCTATTAATTTTTTATCCAAATGGCATAACCTAATGACACTTTACTTCTTGCGATATAAATATGGCGAAATCATTTTTGCATGAAAAAGTTCAATTCTGCGTTGTATACAAAAATAATTAGAATGAATCATGTCAAATTATTTGCAGTGATATCAGTTTTGATCTTGTTATCAATACCAAGCGCAAGTGCAACTGAACCAGTAATGATAACTATTTCATCCACCATGGATAAGATCAATTTTGATGGAAAATGGACTTTTTATACAGAATGGAAGCAATCAAGTCTTAATACAATTTCATATGCTGATGGAACACAAATTCAATTAAGAACAGCTCATCAAGATAATTTTATTTATGTATTAATTGATGAAACATCAAAAACTAAATTCAACAAGTATGGAGATATGGCAGTTATCTGCTTTGATAAGAACGATACCAGATCTGTAACAGCAGATGAAAATGATTATTGTTTTGGAGTACCATTTGAGGGAAAACATCCTTTTACACTTAGAGGTGGATCACCATTAGCAGAAACAAGTCATTATATCAAAATTCAAAATCCAGATGGATTAATTGGAGTTAGTGGAGTCTCTGATCAAAATGATAGATATACTACTACACCTCATGCAAGTTATGAATTTAGAATTCCAACTGATCTAGTTGGTAGATCAGATATTTACGGATTTTATCTTGGAATATATGATCAAAGAACAAATCACGTATATTCTTGGCCACAAGATGCTTCTGCCAGTTCACTTTTGGATATACCGCCACCAAAGAATTGGGGCGAGATCATTTCACCAGATAAAACATTGCCAGAATTCCCATTACCTGGATTGGCGTTTTTGCTTTCTATCATACCTCTAATTGTGTTTAGAAGGGGCTTGCTTGGCAATAGTGCATGAAATTGTCTCAAAGCAAAAAACAATGTCAGTTTAATTTATTAAATAAAAAAATTACAAGATGTAAAAAGTGCCCCAGGCTTTCCCAGTACATACACCAGATATCTATAAAAAAGACCAAGAGGTTTTTAGATGAGAAATACTGGGGAAAACCTCTTCCAAGTTTTGGAGATATTAATGCAAGACTGTTGATTATAGGATTAGCTCCTGCTGCACATGGTGGTAACAGAACAGGAAGAATGTTTACTGGTGATAGTTCAGGAGATTGGCTTGCTAAAGTGCTTTTTAATTTTGGATTTGCAAACAAACCAACAAGCCACAACATAAATGATGGCTACAGATTAATTGACACATATATCACAGCTTCTTTGCATTGTGCACCACCACAAAATAAGCCATTAAGGGAGGAGCTTGAAAATTGTTCAGTTTATCTAAAGAAAGAGATTAGCATGTTAAGCAATGTAAAAGTGGTAATTTGCCTTGGTAAAATAGCGTTTGACTCTTGTGTAAAGATCTTAGAGATTAAGGGAGCCAAGTTCTCTCATGGTAATTTGATACGTCATCAGAACAAGATCATAATTTCTTCATACCATCCTAGTAAACAGAACACACAGACTGGCAGACTACAGTGGAACCAGTGGGAAAGTGTTTTCTCCCAAACTAGAAAGATTTTGGAAGATATGACTCAAAAATAGTTAGTTTGTTTAGAAATAACATAAAAAGAAGGCTTTTCGCCAGCTTTCCCCATCCGAGCTTCTCCCTACTCGTATGTTGATTGTGACGATACGCCGGAGGGTGATGGAACTGATGGGAATCTGTCGCCAATTTGTTGTTCTGCAACTGCTGATGCTTCTTGTAGAATCTTCTCGGTTTCTTCGTTTGACGAGGAGGTATCCACGCTGAAGTCTCCGCCTGCAAGTGAGTCCATCATCAAGCCGTTGAGTGTTTGAGTCATCGCATTGATTTCGGAATCTGCTTCTGGCATAAATCTTCCAAGAGATGACTTTAGTCCCTTCATTGTGGACATTGCTGGTGCTATTGCAACCATTGCATCTCCGAGGTCGTGGATTGTAGTCAAGCGTAGTTGTACTTGCTCCAATGCCATTCTTGCATTTCCTAGCATCTTTGTGACTTTTCTTATCTCTGCTAGCTCGTTTGACAGAACGCGGCTTGTGGCTGCATCATGCTGCTGCATTGCGGCCACGATTCTTTTGAAAAGCTGTTCGTCTCTTTGTCTCAGCTTTCCCAACATTGAATCCATCTTCGATATTTGACCCTGTAACTTGTTCACAGCTACCTCTATCCTAGGTTTTAGAGCTCCCTGTGGTTTTACAGTTTCACGGATCTTTTCGGTTATGCCTACAGACTCTGGTCGAGTCCAAGACTTATCGAAGCCGGTCATGCGGGGTAGTTTACGAGTTGATTCTTAATTGCCGGTGTATATTATAGTCAACACTAGGCTAAATTTAGCTCACAAAATGTAAATCAGGTACACCAATGGTTTGATTATGCCAAAAATAGCTGTCTTTGATTCAGGTCTTGGCTCCCTATCAGTCATTAGACCGATTCAGAAAAAAACCAAATTAGAAATAATCTACTTTGCGGACCAAGAAAATTATCCATATGGTACAAAGTCATCAAAGGAATTAAGTCGTATAATTAAATCAACAATTTCAAAATTAGAAGAAAGATTTTCTCCTGATGTAATAGTTGTAGGATCAAATACTCCATCATTATTACTTGGAATTAATACAAGACGCAAAATTGTTGGAGTACTACCTCCCTTACATGATGCATCAAAAAAAACTAGAACAAGATCAATAGGAATACTTGCAACAAGATCAGTTATAAAAAGCAAAAAATTGCAACAATACGTAAGAAAAAATGTTCCAAAAAATATTCAAGTAACAAAGATTGATGCATCTCCACTTGTTGAATTGGTAGAATCTGGAAAGTTCATGTCAGAAAAAAAACAAACGATAAAAAAAATCAAGAAGATTCTATACAAGATACCAAAAAATAAAGTCGATACCATTACATTGTCAAGTACACATCTCCCATTTCTTTTGCCAATGTTACAGCAAGTTTTTCCCCATGTGTCATTCTTGGATCCGGCTGATTCCATAGCAAGAAAAGTTGCAAGTATGTTATCAAGCAAAAAATCAAGATCTAGTTTGAGAATTTATGCATCAGGTGACATTAGAAGTTTTCAGACCAAGTTACACAAGATTGGAATTAAAAACAGAGTACTATCTTTGTGAAATCGTTTGTGCTTTCCTGTATCCATGACTAAATGTCTTGTCATATAGTCTAGAATATTCATAGTGTTTTGGGTTAACTATGTCACCAATGATTATGATTGTAGTCTTTGTGATTTTTGCATCTCTGATTTTTTTTGTTATATCTACAAGAGTTCCTGTGATTATTTTTTCGTCCTTCCAGCTTGCCCTATAAACTGCTGCCACGGGAGTTGATTTTGGATATCCCCCCTTGATGGCCTGCTTTACTATATCTGAGACAAGATGCACGCTGAGATAAAATACCATGGTAGCCCTGTGTTTTGCAAGCTCTGAGATTTTCTCTCTTGTGGGCACTTTGGTTCTGGATTCGGCCCTTGTTACTATGATGGTCTGAGTTACGCCAGGTAATGTGAGCTCACATCCAAGCGCAGCTGCTGATGCAAGAAATGACGTTATTCCAGGAACCACCTCATAGTCAATTTTTTCTTTTTTTAGGTTATCAGTTTGTTCTCGTATGGCACCATATATGCTTGGATCACCATCGTGTAATCGTACAACTAGTTTTTCTTGTAAGGCTCCATTACGTAAAACAGTAAAGATTTCTTCTCTAACCATCTTTGCAGCATCATATAGTCTGGCTTTTTTGCAAAGTTTGATGATCTCTTGCGGTATAAGAGAACCTGAATAAACTACAACATCTGCTTTTTGAAGTAATTTTTTTGCTTTTATTGTTATCAGTTCTGGATCGCCGGGGCCACAACCAACAAAGTAAACCTTAGGCACGTTTTACCACCATTATTGAAAAATATTTGTTGGTAAAAGTATCTTTGGTTACTTCACCCAGAGTTAGCTTTTTTACTATCTCCTGATCTGTTCCGACATCTTGGGCTATTGCAAAAAGTGAAGAATTTGGAAATCCAGCCTCTTTTAGTAGTGATATAACCTGATCAAAGTATCTTCCGTCTTTTAAAAAGATCATTGTATCACAATTTTTTGCAGTCTCTTTTACTCTGGCAAGATCATAACAAGCAGGAATTACTGCCATTGTTTCATCCCCTTCTGCGATACTGATTCCAACTTTTGATGCAAATGCAAACATGGATACAATTCCAGGTATGATTGTAATTTTTATGTCAGGATATTTTATTTTTAATTCGCGGTTTACATAAATCCATGTACTATAAAGTGATGGATCCCCTACTGTAAGATATACTACATTTTTGTCTTTTCTTACTGCTTCTGCAATTATTTGTGCGTTTTTTTCCCACGTATCTTCTAAAATATCTTTGTCTTTTACCATTGGAAATACAAGGTTTACAACTTCGGGTTTTTTTGATGGATCAACTAGTGATGACACAATAGAATACGCAATGCTGTCTTTTCCTTCCTTGGATGTTGGACACATTATTACATCGGCATTCTGGATTGCTTTTACAGCTTTTACAGTCAAAAGTTCAGGATCGCCTGGACCGCATCCTACACAGGTTAGTTCTGCCACGCTTGAACTCTAATTTCACCTAAATAAAAGCTAAATTTTTGTTGCAGATATTATGGTGACTGGATTTCTTGCAAGCATCATGGTTCCAGTAGAGGTCTTTCTACTTTTGGATATTGTAACTTGAATGACGTCAATAGAAGAAAATTGTAGTGTTTTGATTGTATTTAGAACAGAATAAAGAGTTTCAATAAGAATAGTTCCTATCACTATTCTTCCTCCTGCTTTGAGCTTTTGTTCACATTTTTTTATTATATCTGATGTTTCACCACCTGTACCTCCAACAAAAATGGCATCAGCCAAAGGAAGTTCATCTATTTTATCAAGAGCGTTTCCTAAAATAACAGAAACGTTTGAAATTGAAAATTTCTTCAAGTTTGTCTTTGTAAGCTCCACTGCCTTTGGATCGATATCAATAGAAAATATTTTTCCAGTAGGACCTATTTGATATGACGCTTCAACTGATATGGAACCACTTCCACATCCTACGTCATATACAACCTGTCCTTGGGAAAGCCTTGCTTTGCTTATCTGGATTACACGTACCTCTTCTTTTGTAATTGGTACTTCTTCGACTCTCTCAAAGAATTCATCCGGTATTCCAGGTGTGCTATGCTTCCACATTAGGTTATTCAAAATTAGATAATATTTAGAACTATTTGACGGTTCCAATTACAGTTTCTGCATGAATCAAAGTATTTGCCAATATCCAGCTAAAAATGAACATTAGAAAGTAGCTTCCATATCCAGTGGTGAGAAGTTTTTTCTTGTCTGGCGGTGGTATTGGGATTCTAAGTGATCTTGCTACACCATATGATATAATGAACATGATAATCATTATTGCAAATCCAAGACCAACTCTCCCTGAAACATCCAGTGGGTCTCCAATTTCTGCTGCCAAGATTCCAGCCAAAATTCCTAACCCTATACGAATCCAGAAAACCTTGTCCAAACCACGTTTTATCTTGGACTCGTCAATTTCCATTGGGGATGGAGTTTCTGGAGGAATATCTTTAGTAGGATCTTTTTTAGGATCGTTTGTATTTGTTCTCTTATCTTCTGGTTTTTTCTTTGGATGTCGTACCAACTAAATTTTCAAAATCACTCAGGCAAGTCCTGTTTAAAATGTTTGGTTAAAATCCAATAGTAAAGGTATAATCACCGAGTGGTTGTCAGATCTCATGACACTTGCAGGTATAGAACTGCGTTATTTGGTAACGGAGATAGGAAATAAAGTAAGGGACTACTATGTAAGTAACATCTACGGAATATCTCGCAACAGTATTCTCTTCAAACTTCACCATCCAGAAAAACCAGATATTTTGCTAATGTTTTCTACTTTTGGTTTATGGATAACTAGTGTAAAGATAAACCAGATTGAAGAAAATAGACTTGTTAAAAGATTAAGAAATGATTTACTTAGAACAAGAATATCTGAAATAAAACAACTTGGAAGTGAACGTATTGCCTATGTTACATTTTCTGGTTTTAACCAAGATTTTGTCCTAGTTGGAGAATTTTTTGGAGATGGGAACATAATATTGTGCAATAAAGAGATGAAGATTCTATCTTTATTACACTCAATTGAAGTAAGGCATAGAAAGCTAGGCGTTGGACTTGCATATGTTCCTCCTCCTTCCAGTGGATTGGACATTTTTGAAATTACTAAAAAAGACATAGAATCGATAAAGATTGCCGAAGCTCCAGTTGTAAGATGGATAGGCAGAACACTTGGATTACCTGCCAAATATGCAGAGGAAATAGTTAGAATCTCAAATGTAAACCCACAAGCAATTGGAAAGACAGTAACAGATGAAGAAATAGAGACAATCTTTCATTCTGTTAAAGACTTGTTACATAGAGTCGTAGATGGGAATCATGATCCTTGCATTATTCGTGGTGAAAAAAGTGCGGACGTATCACCTATTCCAATTAGTATAACGGGTGGAGAAAAAATAATCAAGGTTTCTAGTTTTATGGAAGGTCTTGATTCTCTTTTCTCAGAGAATCTTCTTGAACATGGCAAATTATCACAATCAAATACTGTAACCCAAAAAATTGTCGAATTAGAACACAAATTGGAAGAACAAAACAAGGCCATTTCTGTTGTAAAAGAACGATCAGGTATGATTTCTGCCGTGGCGAAAGCATTGTTAGGGATAGCAGGTACTGGTGTTACCTCAATTCAAGATCCATCTATTCCCGAATTTCTAAAAAAACACAATGCAGATCTTAGACGTGAGAGCGGCATGTTGTTCATTGACATATCAGATGAAAAAATCAAGATAGATCCTCAGTCATCCATCCAAGCAATTTCTTCAACTTTATTTAATGAATCAAAAAGACAGATGAAAGCCATTGAGACAATTGATATGGAAAGAAAAAAGACGGAAAGAAACCTAGAGGCGTTTAGAAAACAGGCAACCATAGCAAGAGATTCTGTTGTATTTTCAATACAAAAAAAGAAAGAATGGTACGAAAGATATAGATGGTTTTTTACTTCGGATGGCCTTTTAGCCATAGGTGGACGTGATGCATCGTCAAATTCTTCGGTAATTAGAAAACACCTAAACAAAAATGACAAAGTATTTCATGCAGAAATAGTTGGATCTCCATTTTTTATCTTAAGAGAAGGAAATGAAAATCCTTCAACCATAACAGAGGTTGCACAGGCAACTGTCTGTTTTAGCAGGGCATGGAGGGAAGGGCTTTACGGATTAAATGCATATTGGGTTCATCCTGATCAGGTTAAAACAGCAGCACCTACTGGGCAGTTCATTGCTAAAGGATCTTTTGTCATAGAAGGAACAAAAAATTTTGTTCAAGTATCAACAATGCAGTTAGCCGTAGGACTATACCAAAAAAATGATGATGACTATTCATTAATGTGTGGACCGGTTTCTGCTGTAAAGAAAAATTGCATTTATTATGTAATTATAGAACCATCAGGTGTTGATATGGTTGAAATTGCAAAAAAGATTAGATTAGAGTTTTTAAAATTCAAAGATAAAGAAGATGTAGTGAAAGCATTCACAATTGATGACTTTACAAGAGCAGTGCCAGCAGGAGATAGTCACATAGTGTCATCTGGCGTAGGTCAAGCGTACAATTGAATGCACAACCAAGTTTTGCAGTAGATGCAATGTTAGGCAATATAGCAAAAAAGCTACGCATACTTGGATATGACACAAAATATCATTCATCGATTGATGATGAAAAATTAATCAGCATAGCAGAACAAGAAGATCGCATATTGCTAACAAAAGATGTGACCCTAATTTCCAATGCTAATAAAAAACATATCAAAAGTTTACTGGTACAAGGAAATGATGATCTTGAACAATTAATTCAGCTATTTAATTTTCTTGGAATAAAAAATATTTCAATAAGCACGAGTTTATCATATTGCGTTTCCTGTAATGGAAAATTAGAACCTATTGAAAAAAATATTATCAAAAACAAAGTTCCAGATGGAGTTTATGATATACAACAGAATTTCTGGATTTGTAGTAACTGCAAAAAAATTTACTGGGAAGGAACCCACTTTGAAAAGATTCAAGAGTTTGTGTCCAAATTAAATAACAGATTACAATGATCTTGTCAAATAGTGATGGAGAGTTATTGGTAAAGACAGCAAGAATGGCAATTACCAAATATCTTACAGATTACAAAAAAATTGACTTGACAGATGAATTTAAGGAAAAATTTTCTTTTAATTCTGGCGTTTTTGTCACATTAAATAAAAATGAAGATCTTAGAGGATGTATTGGTTTTCCAACCCCTGACAGAAAATTGCACCAATCATTAATAGAGGCAGCTATTGCATCATCTACAGAAGATCCTAGGTTTCTTCCTGTTTCAATAGAAGAGATGAGAGAAATAACTGTCGAAGTTACAGTTCTTACCCCACCAAGTGTTATCAAAGTAAATCATCCGTTAGAGTATCCAAAGATGATCAGGGTAGGAAGAGACGGACTCATAGTAAGGTGGAGATATGGTTCAGGTCTACTTCTCCCCCAAGTTCCACTAGAGTATGGTTGGAATGAGGAAGAATTTCTTAATCACACTTGTGAAAAAGCTGGTGCACCACCTAATTGTTGGAAGCAAAAAGGTACCATAGTTTTAAAATTTGAAGGAATCGTATTTCGAGAAAAAACTCCAGATGGTCCTGTAATAAAATTAGAATTATGATATGTTTCCTGTAATGCCATCAAGTGTAATTTCTTGCCCATCTTTTAACGAGTCATAGTCTTCTTTTGACATTGTAACTAGCGGAATGTTAGAGATTGCACATCCTGATGCGGTTGTCAGGTCGGCTTTTTGACAGATCATAGCAGATGGGGCGCATTTGTTATATTTTAGAGAATATATTGTGTAAGCGCCAACGCTGCTTCCTATTCCAAAGGGGAATACAAGTATTTTTCCTGCAACAGATTTTCCAAAAAGATCATGTTTGGTGTCATGAACCATACCAGTTTTCTTGTCAATTCCACCAAGAAAGTTTATTGGGTTTTTTGCTACAAGTAGATTTCCTTGTGCTTTTCCACGTACAATTATTTTTACATTCATTTGGTTTCCTCATTAATTATACGCTTGAGGCTTTTGAGGTTAACATCTACCTCATTTGAAGTTCGCAGGTAATAAGCCCCTTTTACGCTGTTTGTGGTTACAGAATCAACCTCGTCTTTATCTATCAAGGGAGAAAGACAGGTACAACAATCATAGAGAATCTCTCCACCTGCTCTTTCAATTTCGTTGGCATATCCGAGATTTCTTATTTGATCTTTTATTGCTCTGGGACAAAAGATCATACACTGTTTCGTAAAAGAGCGTCCCTTTAGCATTCCAGATAGATCTCTAATTTCTTCAAGTCCTAGTTGAGGGCTTCCAAGTGTGATTACATCGCCATGTTCAGATGTGTTAAGTTCATCATGTATATTTTGTAGTTCTTTTTGATCAAAGTCTATCTTCTCACCTTCGCCTTCCTCTAGTGTAAACATACCACATCTTCCAGATGTTCCCATCCCAGCACATAGAGACTTGCAGCTTCGTTTATCAAGACGGCCTGCCCCAGAAATTGCTACGGAATTTCCCGCAACTTTTCCTGCAAAATATCCAAGCATTCCATATGTTAGCTCATCTTTTGCTTCCACTTTCATGCGAATCGTGAGATCTGGTTTTCTATTTTGCTCATCTCTGAGGTCAGAACATGGACTTTTTCCCGTAAGCGCACTTGCTAAAGCGCTAAACGCCCCCTCTTTATTTGTCCTGAGTCCTGAAATGGAATTTGCATAAATGGCCGCATTACTTTCTGCAAATGAGACATGTGTACCACGTTTTGGAACATTAAAAATTTCATACGGTATACATGAAAATGATGAAATTGCTCCCATTTTTTCATATGATTTTTTTATGCTCGCCTGTTTTTTGATAAACTCATCATCTAATCCATATTTTGCAACATTATCAAAGTCAAATCCCATTGGGTTTACAGTTGTTTTTACTTTGAATTTTGCATCTGAACTGAGATGCGATAGAAAATCTACTCCTGCATCACCAATTGTATTGTAATTTACACCAGAAAGATGTGCCCATTCAATTGGAATTAATTTATCAGAACCTGATGCTTCTCCAATTGCTACAAGAACACGATATGCTAGTGCAAGTGTTTCACCATGTTTTCCATCAAGTGCATCTTCTTCTTCTTTAGTTAATTCCAACACACGGCCTTTATTATAACAGATATAATACTTGTGTGGTCAAGTCATTATTGTTTGGATAAAATACAACGAATACTAGACGGGATGATTCTGACCATGAACTCAGAAAGGCCACCCAGGATGACTGCACTCAGAAAATTACGTGAAGCTGAAAATGACAACCCTTTGAGCATATTGATTGGAACCATTCTTTCTGCAAGAACAAGAGATGAGAATACGTCTACAGTAGTTAAAAAATTATTTTCAAAATACAAAACGGCTCATGATCTGGCAAAGGCAAAGGTATCTGATATAGAAAGAATAATCAAGTCCACAGGATTTTACCGTGTAAAAGCAAGAAGAATAATCAAAGTTGCATCAATAATAGAATCAAAATATTCAGGCAAGGTCCCAAAGACACTTGAAGATCTTCTTAGTTTGCCAGGAGTAGGTAGAAAAACAGCTAATTGTGTTCTTGTGTATGCTTTTGACAAACCGGCCATTCCTGTGGACACTCATGTACATAGAATTTCAAACAGGCTGGGACTTGTAAAGACAAAACAACCAGAAGAGACCGAATTAGAGTTAATGAAAAAAATTCCTCAAGAACACTGGATACGAATTAATGATACCTTTGTAATGTACGGACAGAATATCTGTAAACCAATATCTCCACTGTGTTCTGTATGCAAGATAAAAAAGGAATGTAATTATTATAAAACTAGGAAGTTCTTTTCTTAGTTTTTACTAACACAACTATAATTGCACCTGTTATACCAAGCACAATAAATGGCATGAAAAATATTGGGTTCTGAGAAGGATCACCGGAAACAATACTAAATGTTAGTTTTCCTGCATTTACAGGAGCAGGATCAGATTGTGAATTCATGCCAAAAACAGCAATATTTTTGACGGTCAAGCCAGCAATATCCAAATTAGAAACTGCTTCTCGTTCTCCCACACT
Organism: Nitrososphaerota archaeon; assembly: GCA_021325595.1. Taxonomy (GTDB): domain Archaea; phylum Thermoproteota; class Nitrososphaeria; order Nitrososphaerales; family Nitrosopumilaceae; genus Nitrosotalea. The sequence goes on from JAJPGX010000004.1 coordinate 14,581, forward strand.
AACTGTAAGACCACCGTTACTGGAATGAGTTGCAGTAATTGGCTTGTCAGCAGTCCAACCAAGTTTTGCTTCTTTGTCAATTACAAAGTAACCATCTTCAGGAGTATTTACCGCTACCCAGAAGACATAGTTAGGTGGTCCTCCCATACCAATTTCTACAAACTTGGGAGTATTGAGATCTTCGTATAGTCTTATCATTACATTTCCATCTGAATTTGCATATTGTAATTTATTTTCCATCTCAACTTGCCAATTAGTAACATGTTCATGATCTAGTTTGAATACAGTTGCATTTTTACTGAGTACATTAAATGCGGTGTATGGAATATCCAAGGAATCATAACGTTCAGATTTGTTCATCGTGGACTCTTGGGCATAGACAGGCAAGAATGAACCTGCTAATAAAAGTGCGATAAGCATTATTCGCATATTATGACCTAAATTCAATTCAATAAAAATCTAGTCAACGAATGGATTTTGCAGTTTTAACAGCACATCAAATACTTCGGGTCTTATCATGTATTCTGATGGCTTTTGTTTTTCAAGAATCATCTTTCTTAGTTTAGTTCCGCTTAGTTGCTCTTGAAATTCTGTACCATGTGGACAATTTCGTTCACTTGCAAATGACAAGCATTTTTTACAATAGAAAAACGCTGGAAAGAACATGGGCTCGATTCCTATGTCTGGATATTCATCAAATATTTTTTGAGCTGCAAATGGATCATAGTAACTTCCAACTCCGGCATGATCTCTGCCTATTATAATACTAGTACAACCAAAGTTTTTTCTCATTATTGAATGGTGTATGGCTTCTTTTGGACCTGCATATCTCATTTCAGTGTGAAGTGTTGCAAGATGACATCTATTTTTAGGATAGTAATTTTTTATGAGAGTCTCATATGACCCTACTATTGCTTCATCTTTGTAATCACCAGATTTTTTCTTTCCTATCAAGGGATTGATGAATAGTCCGTCATGGGTGTTAAGTGAGGCCTTTTGAAGCATCTCATGTGCAACGTGTGGAACATTTCTTGTTTGAAATGCTACTATAGTTTTCCATCCCACTCTTTCAAATAATTCTCGAGTTTCCAGCGGTGATTTTCTATATCGCCTAATTGGTGTTTCTTGTGGTCTTTTTACATAGTCAATTTTTCCGCCTACAAGGAATTCTTTCATAGTCATGGTTTTTGTTACACCTGGATGATTCTGATCAAGTGTCCCATAGACTCCTATCGCAGTCTTTTCTTTATCAAAAGTGTATACATCTTCTACGTGCAAAATTGCAAAATTAGTTCCATTCAGGTTTAGTGCAACATCTCCTGCATCTTTCATCTTTTTAGCTGTGTTATTGTCAACATCCAGAACTATTGGAATTGTCCATGGCAAATCATTTGCTAATCTGCCTTTTGTAATCACTTGCTCATAATCTTCCCTTACAAGGAATCCTTCTAATGGACTAAAAATGCCATCAGCGATATTCTCAACATCATTTGCAAGATCAGAATTAATTGGTATTGAGAAAAGTTGGTTTGGATCTTTGTTGGTAATTCTATTTACTAATTTTCCACCATGTGGTTTTGAGACCCCCGTACCTGATGCCAAGATTATCACTTACCATGGTCTGCATGTAAACCACACTCTTTTTGTGAATCTGATTCCCACCACCAACGACCCGCGCGTAACGGTTCGCCGGGTTTGATTGCTCTAGTACATGGCTCACATCCAATGCTTGTAAAGCCTTTATCGTGTAGTTTGTTGTAGGGAACATTGTTTTTCTTGATATAATCCCATGTCTGTTCCCATGTCCATTCTATTATTGGATTAATTTTTAGAATATTGTTATGTTGTGAGTCTATTTCGATTCTATTGGCAGTAGATCTTACTTCAGTCTGATCGGCTCTTACTCCGGTAATCCAACCATCTAGTGTAGATAGCATTTTTTTGAGGGGATGTACCTTTCTTATTCCACAACATAATTTCCTGTTACCAATACTTTGATAGAATAAATTCATGCCATTTACACTCACCATTTGTTCTACTTCATTTTGATCTGGAAACATCACTTCTATGGTTATATTGTATTTGTCACGAATTGCATCCATGACATCATAAGTTTCTTGATTTAATCTCCCAGTATCAAGAGTAAAGATTCTTGCTTTTGGGTTTATTTTCAACATCATATCTATAACTACTACATCTTCAGCTCCAAAGCTTGATGCAAAAGCAATTCTAGATTGTAAGTTATCCAATGCCCATTTGAGAACATCTTGCGGAGTCTTAAGCTTCTCATTTAACTGCTGTATCTGATCAGCAGCAAACTTAGACATGATAAATTGCGTTCTTACTCGTCATATAATTATTTAGGTTTAAAATTCATTCGAGTTATAAATAAGACAAACCAATGAAAATAGAATGAATGAAAAAACTGTTGTTGTTGTTTTTCCATCAGTTTATACATTAAATAAAATTAATGATCTACAAGCAAGCATTTCAAGTATACTAAAAATTAAAAATTATTCTGTCAGCAACATTAGAAAAGAAGATTCTTTGATAATTATAGAAACTAGTGATCCTGTCCTTGTTTCATCTACAATATCATCGTTATTTGGAATAGAGAAAGTAGCTATTGCTAAAGAAATTGCTAATAATTTTGATATCGTACTTTCTACTATTATTAGCACCTCGCAGAATCTTTTATTAAAAGGTGAAAAATTTCTTGTAAAAGTAGAAGGCAATACTGAATCTTATCTAGGAAAAGATGTAGAGATCGCAGCTATTGCCTCTCTTGTTGAAAAAGTTTCCAGTTTAGAAGCAAAGCCTGGGTCAGAATCAGAGTATGATAAGCTTGTTTATACCATCATCACAAAAACTCATGCATATGTCTGTATTTTCATAGACAAGGGTTTGGGGGGCTTACCTTACAATTCGCAAAAAGAAAAAATTTTGTGCTGTATACATGATGAATTATCAGCCATTACATGCCTTCAGGCAATTAAAATGGGATTTGAAGTACGAGTAATTGTTTGTTATCACAATGATGCAGACCTGCTTAAACTAGTAAAAATTCTAAACAAGATAATTCCTAGAATAATCGAGAATAAAATTAAGATTCAATTCTGTAAGATTGCAAAATCCAATATGATTTCTACCATAGTTTTAGTCACAAATATTTTGATTACAATAGCAAAAAAAGAAAAAATTGCCAGAATTGCCTTATCAGCATCTCCAATGATTTTTCCTCATAATTTTTCAGAATATATAGCAAAACTTGCCAATCAAAAAAAGATCATACCGTGGTTTCCTCTCTCTGGAATTGATTCGTCCATAATAGAGAATGCAAAAGACATAGGCCTTGAAAAATACACATCTAATCTTAAGGAATTGTGCAGTATGAAATTAGACCAAAAAATACCCAAATTGAAAATCGAATCTGTAAGGAAGGCATTGAAAACTCTCAAATTTGTAGAAATTACCATTGGTACAAAGAACATACACGATATTCTTGATTCATTAAAATCAAATCATTGAGAATTTAAACAGGTCCAATTTACCTTTCTCTTAATATGAAGAAGATAGGAGGGTTTGTCTATCCTTGGGGAAGTGGTCATTATACAAGGATGATGTATCTGGATGAGGCAATTCGAAAAATTATGGAAGAAGATGTAGACATTCATTACTCTAGCAGTGGTGAAATTTATCAGAAACTATTACAGAAATTTTCTGGAAAAAAGGATCTCATACACCATATCGAGATGCCAATACCAATAGATGGTAGGAAAGGTCCTAGTGTGACCTTATCTTTCTTGAATTTCCTTTTGCCAGTTGCTGGCAGACCTCCACTTGTATCAACTGTTGCCAATTATTTGAGAGCGGAGGGTAGACTTTATGATCAACAAAAATTTGATTTGGTCGTAAATGATGGAGATGTGGGTTCCAATACAATCGCAAAAAGAAGAGGCGTAAAGGCTATTTTTATAACTAACCAGTTCAAACCAAAACTTTGGGCTTCCAGATTTTATCTATATCCAGGATTAAGGTATGTATCAAGGAACATTGCAAAAGCAACAAAGATAATAGTTGCAGATTCAGCTCCTCCAAATACCTTGTGTGAATATAATTTGAATTTCCCTGATAAATTAAAGGACAAAGTTATCTATGCTGGTCATTTTTCAAATAGAATAGAAAGAAAAAATGAGCCCAAATCAGATCTTGAAAAAATATTAGAAAATTCTGGCAATTTTGGGTACTGGATGATTACAGGAAACAAATCGACTAGAGAGGTAACTCATAAAGCATATCAAAAAGTCTTTCATGCAGAACAAATGGGTGATGAGAGACGGATTATCTCTCACGCTAAAAATGATCCTTCTATTGACAAAGTATTAGGAAAAGATGGTAAAGCATATTCAATTTCTGAGGCTCTTGAAAAAAAAATTGATTGGATTCAGATTGACATAGGATTCTTGTCGGAACAGGAAAAGGACACTGTTCTTAACCTGTGCAGATATGCAGTCATTAATGGCTCTCATACTGCTATGGGAGAGATCCTAGGAGGAAAATCCAAACCAATCATTGGTATACCGGTCTATGATGAGCATACTAACCAGATAAAATGGGCTCAAGATAAGAATCTAGGAATACTGGCAACTTCAGTTAAGCAAACAGTAAATGGAGTAATTAAGATACAGAAAGATTATAACAAGTATCAAGAAAGCTTGCAAAACTTCTCTAGAAATTATAATCAAAATGGTGCTGAGAATACAGCAAAGATAATTTCTCAAATGCTGGAAGACTAGAAAGAATTATAATTTTTCAAATTGGAATTTAATTCCTGGTACGCGGTATTTTCGATGGGCGAACTGACCTTTTGGGATGAAGACATAAACCGCGTACCAGAAATTGGCAAAAGCTTTTATGGATAGATTTGATGATCGCCGTCATTGACTGAATGCCCTGAATGTGCAGCTAAGGAAATACAAACTGAAATGAAATTTGATTCTAACACGAAACATTTCATTTGTAAAAAATGCGGACTGTTTGCTACAAGGGAACAAATTAGTGATATCAGATACAGACTCAATAAACGAGATAAGACTCGTGAAGATAAACATGATGAATACAGAGACTGGTGGCAATCAAGTAAGAAAGATAAACAAGGTAATTAACCAAAGTGAGTTAGAATGGTAAAAGAAAAAGAGATTCCAAAATGGGTACAAGATGAAATAAAAAATGCAAAATTTGGAAAGCCTGAATCAATTACTAGGACTGGATACATTTTAGAGATATATGATAAAGATATGAGGATAGATGCTCAGATCTATGAGGCAGTAGAAGATGGCAGAAAAATTATAGAAGGAATGAGTTTACCCAAAAAAATCAAGCCAGATGACCTTATGAAAGGAGTTGTCTATGAATTTACGATTGATGCATACAAGGCACCTTTAAACAAAAAGGTTACAGAATTTCTCAAAAAGGAAATGGAAATCGATATGGATGCTATATATCAATTTGAACTTGCTAATCTAGAACTTATGGATGTGGATTCTGATTCTGCAAGTGAGGAAGAATCAGAAGAATAAAATCAAGTTTTTGATTGTAGCGACCTTTTAAAGATTGAACCAATTATTGGATTAATTAGATAAGGGAAAGTTTGCTTAAACCAGACAGCAATTCTAACAAATTGTGGTACTATGATTTCTAGTCTGGGTGATGAAGAAGCTCGTACTATTGCTTTGGCAACAGTTGTGGCACTAAGAGAAATAGAAGAATAGTGTGGCATTTTATTAAACGAGTTATTGTTAAAGAAGTTGGTTCTTACCATTATTGGACTTACTACAGTGATACCAACACCCGTGCCTTGTAGTTCATGGAATAGCCCTTCTGAAAATCCTAACATTGCAAATTTTGAAGCGCAGTAAGAGGCCATTTTGGGTATACCAATGCTTGCAGCCACTGAAGCGACGTTTACTATATGGCCGGATCTCTGCTGTAACATGCTAGGCAGAAACGCCTTTGTGCAATACAACATTCCAAAAAAGTTAGTCGCAAGTTGAGATTCTATTTCTTCTATCGATGTTTCATTTACGGTATTGTATATGCCAAATCCTGCATTGTTAACAAGAATATCTATTTTGTCAAATTTTTCTAAAACAATTTTACTCATTTCAATTACTTGATCTTTATTAGAAACATCACATGGAAAAACAAGAATTCTGACATTGTATTTTGAAAGTGATTTAGCTAGCTGTTCTAGTTTTTCCTTGTTTCTTGACACCAAAACAAGATTAGCTTTTAATTTTGCAAATTCCTGGGCTGCTGCTTCCCCTATACCACTTGAGGCTCCTGTAATTAGTACCAGTTTATTAGAATAATTCATTACAGGGATTGTAAATAATGAAAATAAAGTGCTTTCTACCTCATATTTTTTCCATATAAAACAGAATAGACAGATTATGCTGAAAATTGTTCGTGGTTTGTGTCACTCATGCTAAACGGTCCAGATGCGTATTCATTATTTCTTGGTTTTTCAGGAGGGTTGTTTTCTACACTACTCATGACTTTTACTGAGATACCGTCATGGAAGAGATGGGGATTACATGGGGTATTAGAATGGCATGAGAATCAAGTTCTTGCTACAAAAATTTTGAAACTATCTTCTGAAAAGGTGCATTTTAGAGGAATATTTGTTCTTCATTTTCTCAATGGAGGATTGGACGGCATTGGTTTTGTGATTGTACTCTGGTTTATTCCAGTAATAGTTTCTCAGATCTTTTTATCAGCATTGATCTATGGATTCTTTCTTTGGATTGTAACACTTGTTCCGATACACAAACCAATAACAGGTATTGCACCTTGGAGTCACCCGCTAGGTCATCTTCCTGCATTAGCAAGTCTTGTAGGACATTTTGTATATGGCGCAGTTTTAGGTTATTTCTTTTTGAATACACCAATATAGATTTGCAAGTATTTTTTATGCAGTCTTTGCATTCTTGATACTTGGATATACTACTTTCATGAGAAATATCCAGCTTATTACAAGACCCACATGGTATGTTGCTATTCTCCATGCTATTACTATATTCCACTGAAGACTGTCCTTGGTTGCTTCAAATGTAAGAGTATTCAGGTGACCCAAGTATGCCCAAATAGTAAATTCTGTCAGGCCCGAGCCTCCAATTGTTATAGGCAGGTTGCCAATTGAATTAGATGCCATTGCAGCCATCAGCGAATGAAAAAAGTCTACCACATAACCTGCTCCATTTGCTACAATCATAAATGATAGGCCGTAAAGCGACCAAGTAAATACTGAAATTATTATAGAGACTGCAAATGCTTTTTTAATTTGTTTATTATGTCGTGTTTGTCTGCTCATATCACAAATTTCTTTCATCCACAGGTTGGTTTTCTCAATATAATTTGATGAACGTTCCTTTCCTATCCTTGTAGCTATTCTTGATGCCCAAGCTGGCACTTGGAATGTTCTCTTAGATGATAAAAAGAAAAGCACTGACCAAAGACCTGTAACTGTTAAACTAACAGCAAGAATTACAATTCCAATGATATAAGCGCCATATGCAAATGAGATTATTGCAGCAATCATTGCAAATATGCCAGACACTAAGACTTCAGTTACAATCTCAATTATTGTGACCCAAGATGCCTTTCCTATTGGAATTCCTTTTTTATTTAGCCACATGATTCTGACCAACTCACCACCAACAAATGATGGAGTGGTAGATGTAACAAATTCACTACCTATTCTAACGGAAACTGTCTTCCAATTTGCGTCTACCTGGCCCAAGAATTTCTTCACCAGATAATTGAATTTGAGTCCCTGGGTTAGTAGCTTGGAGGCCATTGCAAGTGATGCCCCAACAAATGGGAGTATACCTATTGCAAGAATGTTATCAAAACTCACATTAAATGTAGCCGCGATGATAAGAAATGGTATAACACTAACTGGAATTGCTAAAAGTTTCCAATTCATTTGGATGACTTACTCATGGATGGAAATATAAGCTGAGCATAAAATAGTTTATCAGAAAAATGAAAGCAATTTTTCTTGTAGGTACTGCAGGTTCTGGAAAATCTCTACTTGCCTCCAAGATATATGATTACTACACCAGAAATGGTGCTTTTGTTGGCATGCTAAATTTAGATCCAGGGGTAGAGAACCTTCCATATACATGTGATATTGATGTAAGAGATTATGTAGATATAGCAACGATCATGAGACAGTATGATCTTGGTCCTAATGGTTCAATTATTATGGCAAATGATCTAATTGCTTCAAAGATCGATGATTTGCAACACGAGATAGATAATGTCAATCCAGACTATCTTATTATTGATACTCCAGGTCAAATCGAATTGTTTGCATATAGAGCAAGCGGACCTTTTGTAATACAAAATTTGAACATGGAACAAAAAGTTTCAGTTTTTCTTCACGATGGAGTACTTGTTACAACACCAACAAATTTTGTTTCAATTGCTTTACTTGCAACTTCGGTAAAATTAAGACTTGGAACATCACAGATAAACGTATTAACAAAAACAGATCTTATTGAAGATAAAATTAAAACAATACTAAAATGGTCAACAAACATGGCTAGTTTGGAAGATGCAATTGCAAAGGAATCTGATGGTGAAAACTATACTCTTGTAGCTAACTTGTTGCGAGGAATGAACCTAGGGGGATTTGCGCAGGGCTTAATTCCTATATCTAGTTCTACTGGAGAGGGAATGATAAATCTTCAATCATCTTTGAGTCGAGTATTAAATTTAGGAGAAGAGGTGGAAGATTGAAAAGTGTAAGAGTAAAAGCACCATGTTCAACTGCAAATTTGGGACCGGGTTTTGATGTTTTTGGATTAGCTCTTGATGCATTTTATGATGAGATTCAATTAATAAAAAAAGGAGATGGAATCATAATAGAAAGTTCAGATCCAATTCCCCTAGAACCGGGGAAAAATTCTGCGGGCTTGGTAGTAAAAGAGATGGCAAAAAAATTCAGAATAAAAGATGGGCTTTGTTTAAAGATAAAAAAGAACGTACCTGCTGGTTTTGGAATGGGTAGCAGTGCATCATCTGCTGCGGCAGCGGCAGTGGCATTTAATGCACTATATAATCTAAATTTGGACTCAAATTTGCTAGTGCAGTTTGCTGGAATGGGAGAAAGAGCCAGTGCAGGTTCTGTTCATTATGACAATGTAGCAGCTTCAGTACTAGGTGGTTTTGTGATAGTTAGAACAAATCCTTTCAGTGTCATAAAGGTAGAGCCTCCAAAAGATCTAGTCTTGTGTATTGCCATACCAAAAATTGAAGTTCCTCAAAAAAAGACCAAAGTTTCAAGGAGCGTGCTTCCAAAAGAAGTCAAGCTATCAGATCATGTAAAGAATCTATCTAACGCTGCTGCCATAACAGCAGGATTTATCAAAAAAGATGTAGAATTGATAGGTCATTCAATATCTGATATTATTGTAGAACCCGCAAGAAAACACCTCATACCTGGTTTTGATAAAGTAAAAACAAATGCTCTAAAAGCAGGTGCCCTTGGAGTTACAATTAGTGGTGCCGGGCCATCTGTAATATCATTTGCTTCCACATCTACAGATTCATCCAAGATCTGCAAGGCAATGGAGAAAGGATTTGCCTCTGCCAAAATCAAATCTACTACAATAGTTTGTAAACCAAGTAAAGGTGCCTTTGTGTTCTAACTATTTCTTTTCTACAAAGGCTTTCATTCTTTCTTGTCTATCTTTAGTTGAAAAACAAAGCGACCACGAATAAATTTCTAATTTAAGACCCGTATCCAAGTTAGCATCCATGCCTTTATTGACAAGATTTTTTGATATGCCAATAGCAAATGTACTATTCCTAGCAATTAACTTTGCATAGGATCTAGTTTCAGACAACAAGTTTTCAGAGGGAAATATTTTGTTAACCAATCCCATCGAGAAGGCTTCATCTGCAGAAATTTTTCTACCTGTAAATATCAGATCTTTAGCTCTGGCAGGACCTATTATACGTAAGAGTCTTTGAGTCCCTCCCCATCCAGGACAGATCCCCAGAGTAACTTCTGGTTGCCCAAGTTGAGCGTTTGGTGATGCAAATCTAATATCAGAAGAAAGAGCTAGTTCACAACCTCCTCCAAGTGCATATCCATTTATTGCAGATATTACTGGTTTTTCCAATTTTTCAATTTTGTTCAAGACCTCATGGCCACGTAGAGCATATTTCTCAGCCTCAGTAGATCCTATACTGTTCATATATTCAATATCAGCACCTGCTGAAAACGCCTTTTGTCCTGAACCAGTAATGATTATTACTTTTGAGCTATCTCTTTCCAGAGTATCAAGTACGGAAATAAATTCATCCATGACATCTAGATTCATTGCATTAAGCTTATCTGCCCTATCAATCATAATTTGAACAATTTCATCATCGCGTTCTACTTTGAGATATGCCATACACAAGAAAATATACTAGCAGAAATTAAACTTTGAATAAATAGAAACCGAGTTATATCCTGGCATTTACAGTGGAACTGCCTTGAATCCACTTGGATTGTTATCATCACTTGGCTCCTCGATTTGTTGGGGATCTTTTTTTGTTCCAGTAAAAAAGGTAAATGTTGCAAACATATGGCAACTTCAAGGAGCTACAGGAATTGGAGTTATTCTCTTTGCAATTCCAATTGGTTTTTTTTGGGGCTTTGAAATTTTGCCAAGCGGTCTTCTTAGTGGAGCCATATGGTTATCAGGAAATATTTTGGCACTCTACTCTGTCAGATTGATAGGTCTTTCAAGAACTTCTCCATTTATTGCAGGATTTAGTATTTTGATTTCTTTTACATGGGGAATTTTGTTCTTTGAAGAAAAGTTCAATTCCATGGTTCTTGCAATAATTTCCATAGGATTATTGTTAAGTGGCTTGCCTTTTGTCTCAAACGCTGCCAAAAGTCCAGTCATACAAAAAAAAGGTTATTTTTTTGCTGCAGCTTCAGGTCTGGTTGGTGGATCTTATGTTATCCCCATGCAAGCAACACACTCTCTTCAATCAGGATTTTTTTCTTCCAGCTTGTCAATTTTTATCATAGGAATACCATTACTAATTTTTTCAAGAAGATGGATAAAACAAGAGATCATAGCTGGTACAATGTCCGGTGCTTTGTTTAATTTGGGTAGTTTTTTTATTCTCATAGCAATACCATTGGTAGGAATTACAGTTGCATATCCTATTTCACAAACAGCCACACTTTTTGCAGTATCGTGGGGAGTTTTGTATTTTAAAGAAATTGTACACAGAAATAGCATATTGAAAATATCTGCAGGCGCAGTTCTGATTCTATCTGGTGCAGCCTTACTTTCTTTTGCCTAGTCAACCATTTTATTTGGTTTGCAGCAATGTTTCTCAAATTGAAAGCAATTATAGTATTTAGTGGAGGTTTAGACTCTATTTGTACAGCTGCTTATTTGAGGAAAAAATGTGATCTTTATGGAATTACATTCTACTATGGACAAAAAGCAAATCAAGAGATAAAAGTTGCACAAAAATTTTCAAAGAGATTAGGGTTCAAAGATCACAAGGTAGTAGATATAAGATTCATGAAGAGTTTGTATGACAAAACAAATGTATTAACTAATACAAAAATGAAGATTCCTGGCAAATTTGATTATTCCATAGTTGCTCCCATAAGAAATGCCATATTTCTTACCATAGCGTCTGCATGGGCATTTTCAAAAAAAGCAGAACTTGTTGCATATGGTGCCCACAAGGGGGATTACAAATATCCAGACTGCAGACCATATTTTACCAAACTGCTCACAAGAGCCTTAAATGAAGGAGAAATAGATGGCATAAAATTAAACTTGAGAAAGAGAATAAAGATTTGGAGTCCCTATATGGACAATCTTTCAAAAAGTAACTTGTTGATAAGAGGATATAGAGAATTAGGGAGTGACATTTTCAAAACATGGAGTTGCTACACAAATACTAAGATGCATTGTGGAAAGTGTGAATCTTGTAATAACAGAAAATTGGCATTTCTTGAGGCAAAGATCAAGGACAGAACAAAATATCTTCACTAGATCTTGGCCAGTGTTGGTTTTTTTAGTATGATGGGTCTTACTATCAAATAATAAACAAGGTACACGACACCCACCATTCCCCAAAAAATCCAAGTAGACATTGAACTATCATTACTTAGTTTTTTGAAGAAATCCATTGAATTGTAGGATATTAACAATCCTGCTGCAAGTACAATAAAAAATTCTATTGCATACCATAGAAAGGCAGGCCATGATTCTTTTGGAACATGTGCGTTATTGTGTACTCCCACAGTTATCGTGCAATTGGTAACATTATTTAATTTTTCAGGTTAGACCAGATTCGGTTTTGCCTTTCCGCTATAGATAAGATTTAGAATATCAGATCTGATCTCTTTTTTATCATAAATTCCTCTAGATGCTATTGTGGTAACTATTGCATCATTTCTTACACCACGCATCTTCATGCAGAGATGTTCACCTTCTGCTATCACTATGACACCTTTTACCCCTTCTGATAACAGCTCATCAGCTATATTTTTTGTGATTCTTTCTTGTATTTGTAACCTAGTGGCATATTTTTCAACTAATCGGACTAGTTTTGATATTCCAAATACTTTGCCATTTGGAGCGTATGCAATTGATACCTTGCCATAAAATGGAAGTATGTGATGTTCACACATGGAATAGAATTGAATATCCTTTGCTATAACAATGTCAGAATCTTCAGAAAACTTGACTGATAGTTCCGACTCTGCATCATAACCTTTGAAAATCTCTTCATACATATCGGCTATCCTACTTGGGGTGTCAACAAGCCCTTCTCTTGTTGGGTCTTCCCCTATCTCTGCAATTAGTTCTCTAATTAGTCGTTTTACTCTCTCTTTGTTCATCAAGGTGCTCCTATGAATTTATGAAGTTGGGGTACAATACGTACTTGTTCATAATATGTATAGACTGCATCGTAAAATTTTAAGAGTTGTTCCAAAGTAGGCTCTGATACACCATAGGTGGGCTGTATTATAAATCCTGCAAGTTCTGACTTTGAAATAATTCCAAATATTTGGGATAGGAGCTTCTCAAAAGAGTCCAAGTCGGTCTTTGAGCTAATTACTATTTTTATGTAGGCTGTCTTATGTGCCATTCGTGCTTTTTTTAGACACTCAAGTTCGTTTTCTAAGAGTTTAGAATAATGTTGTGTATCAACAAATTCAGAGTCTTGCGTTTTGAATTCAATTTTAACGATATCCATGTATGGCAAAACTTTCTCAAATTTTAATGAGTCATAACAAGAAGATTCAAGATATGTTGGAATTTTTTTGCTTTGGACGAACTTTGCTAGTTCTGCTACTGCGTCTGCTTGAGCCAATGGATCTCCACCTGTAAAGTTGACTTTGTATGTATTTTTTTGAATGTTTTTTTCAATGTCTGTTTTTGCCTCCTCAATAGTGTACTCTTGTCCTGAATTCATTGGAATTGCATCCTTGGTGTCACAGTAAAAGCATTTGAAAGGGCAGCCTGCAAGCCTTACAAATAGGGTTTTAGTGCCATATAATATTCCCTCACCTTCAATTGATGTAAATATTTCATAGAGTCTTACTTTCAAGCATTCGATCTTTAGCTGCTCATTATTTATTTAATTGGATTATTCTATGAAGTATTTTTTGCCAAAACGATTTATTCATTGAATATAGATACCCTGTAATGAAAAAAATTATTCTTTTGTTAATTGTTGTATTTTTAGCGTGTGCAACTTATCAGGAGGCAAGTGGGGTATCAATAAGTGCAGTTCCACAAGAAGAATCCTTTGGGCCTAATGACTGGATATCAATAGATCTGAAAGTTCAAGGATACAATGGTGGACCTATCAAATGGACTGCACATAGACCTGATAATACAATACAATCAGGAACAATAGAAGAAGTATTGTCAGGAATAACACATCACCAAATAGTACGTGATGCTTGGGATAATCAGTTTGGCACTTGGGTTATTGATTACCAATATGGAGGTGCCAATAAAACAATCTATGCAAAGGTAGAACCAATTAACTTGATTGTTTACATAGACAAGGAGCTCTACTATGAACCAGACAGAATGAAAATAAACATAACTACTTCATATTATGTGCCAAACGCAAAATTGGCACAGTTTTATCATCTAAATTTTTATGATAAAAAGGGAAACCTGGCTAAAAATGTGGATCAAATAGATATCAGGGCATTTCAACCAAGTACAGTGTATAGTTTTTGGGTAAGAGACATTACCAAATACAATCCTCCTGGATTATACAAATTAAAGATTCAATATTTCAATACCATAAAGGAAATTCCATTTCTTGTTGGAGATATACGAAATTTGATGGAGATATCAGCATATACCTCTTCCCAGTATAATCAAGGAGATGACCTTACTTTTGATCTAGTATTTACAAAGGTAAAAGATCCTTCTGGAATTTTAAAGATCACATATCCTTCTGGAAATTCTACGACTAGACAGTTTAGTGTAACCTCATCACATACCATAGTATCATTGAAAAACATCTCAAATGAAGTTGGGGACTATAAATTTGAAGTTCAGTACTCTGGAATAACACAACAAGGCTCTTTCAAAGTGTTGACCAGCAAGCACATATTACCAAATATCAAGTTAGATCTGTTTCTTAACAAGTTAAACTATAACAGAGGAGAGAGAGTGGAAGCTAAAGTCTCTACCTCAAGTATAATAGACGATTCCATAAGATCTTGGACAGTAGATCCTCAAGGAACAAAACATGGAGAGATACTCATCCCTATTTCCTCAAATGATATCATTTTTCCTTACAAGATAAGCAATAATGATCCTGTAGGGATGTGGCAGTTTTACATAGATTATGCAGGAGTGGTAAGATCCTCCACATTCTATGTTTCTGCATCTATTCAAAAAGATCTCATATCTTCTAGTCAATTCAACATACCCGCTTTGGTTTCAACCATGAATCTTACAAATTCGGCTGGAGCAATAACAGTAGACCAAGACAACAGCATCTATGTTGTAAACAATGGAAATTCTAGCATTATGAAATTTGATGCCAATGGTAATTTGCTTTTCTCATGGGGTGGCCTTGGCTCAGCTAATGGTCAGTTCAGACATCCTGCTGGAATATACTTGAATCAAAAATATGTCTATGTAGCAGATACTGGAAATTCAAGGATAGAGATGTTTGATAAATTTGGAAATTTTATTTATGCTTGGGGAAGTTATGGAATTGGTCATGGCATGTTCCACTCCCCGACTTCAATAAGTTCTGATAAGAGTGGGGATCTATTTGTTACAGATTCGGATAGAAATGTAATACAAGTGTTTGATGTTCATGGCAATTACATTGATGAGATACAGTCAGTACTTACAGAAGGAGCAAGTTTTAGTGGACTCAGATCCATAATGTTTGATTCTAACAATGATTTTTATGCTGTAACAACTGATGATAGAGTTTTAAAATATTCAGGTATTGGGAATTTCATAAATTTTTATGGTTCAAATGGAACGGAGGAAGGCAGGTTTAACAATCCATCGGCGGTTGCAGTTGATTCAAACAATTATGTCTATGTTGCAGATACTGGAAATCATCGCATAGAGAAATTTGATCCCAATGGTAATTTCATGATTGATTGGGGAAACGTTGGAAATATTACTAGACTACAAGAGCCGATAGCACTTGCCATTGATTCTTCAGACAATATTTTTGTGGTTGATAAGAAATACAGCAACATACTGAAATTTGCATTGCATCAACAATCAAGTGAGATGATTTTTCCTACATGGGTAAAGAACACAGCTGGATGGTGGTCAGAAGGTGCCTTGGACAAGAAAGACTTTACAACTTCCATAAGATACTTGGTAAATCATGGATTGATTCGTGCACCTTTGCTTACAGGATCTGATTCATCAATAGAAAGTATGCAAAAAGTTCCTAACTGGATCAAAGCACTTGCAAAAATGTGGTATGCAGATCAGATAGATGACAAAACGTTTGCCTTGTCAGTTAAATATTTGTTATCTAACGGTTTTATGAAAATTTAATTTATAATTTCAGTCGTTTTTCTTGTAATTAATCCAGCTATAAAGATTAGCACACCAAGTATACCAATGAGGCTACCTACAAATTCTATTGTATCTTTCAGATTTGGTTCCATAGGTGCTAAAAAGAATCCCAGTATAGCTCCTACGACTATCATAGGTATGCCTATTCCTATAGAGATCTGTTTTGAGGCCATCTATGTTTTCGATCAAAATCCTTCGGATTTTAAAGTTTTGTTCTATATTTGACCTTGAAGAGACTGCCATATCCAATGAAATTGTTATTAACTAATCTTCTTTGTTTTGGTTAGTTTTTTTAATTCGTTTCTCTGAATTATTTTTTACATGAACATTGTGAGTAAATTTTTGTGAATCACTAGTTGAATTGGTTGTTACGGATGGAGACAAGGATTGGTGTGTGTTTTCATTCTTGTGTTTGGCTGGATTGTTTTCATTTTTGTGTTTGTCTGGATTGTTTTCATTACCCAATGTTTTTGTTGAATTGATTGTAGAATTATCGTTACTTTGATTGAGTTCAGAGGAAGAATTGTCTGAGTTTTGGTGTATGCTTGATTCATTTGATCTATTTTCTAATTCATTCTTTTGGTGGGCTTGGAGTATTTTTAGTTCTTGTATAGCCTCATCAATTTTGCCTTGAGATATCAAGGTACGTAACTTTGCGACCATCTCTTGTGGGCTTTCTTGTGTTGTAGCATTAGTATTGACCGTAGATGAATTAATAGATGCTTGAGATGTTTCATTAGAAGTTGTGCTAACACTTTCGTTGCTTAGTTTTTCAATTTGTTTCTCAGTAAAGTCTTTGGCTCTATCAGATGTACGTTGTTGTGCCACAGTAGCAAGGTAATGATGTATGTCTGATACAACCTGGTTTACATTTTGGATATCCACAGCTGTAGCATTAACATCATTATTAGCTAGATCCTGCTTTGCTTGCTGAATCAGCTTATCAAATTCTGTAAAATTAGCATCAACATTATTAGTTGTGGCAATATCTCTGAGGCGTTGACCAGTTTTTTCTATACTAATAATTTCATCTTGTAGTGTTAGTATTTGTGTTCTCTTTTGATCATTTAGTGCAGTTGCATTTAGTGAATTGATTTTATCATTTGTGATCTTGAAAAACTGCATTGCAGAAAGGAAATGCTGTTTTGCAGAATTGATATCCTGTTGTTGTACAGCCTGTTTTAATGCGCCTGTTTCATCTGAACCCTTTTTGTATAAATCTGAAATTTCTGATGGTATATTTGTTAATTGTGATAAATTGATACTCAGATTATCTCTAGCTTGGGTGGCAATCCTAAGTAAAGTATCCAGTTGAGGATCTGCATATGATTGCATTGGGAGATTTAGTATCAGAGTACCGACAAGTGCTAGCATTACAATAGCTACAGTTTTCATTGTTGATCTCCTTCCTCTATCTTGCGTAGTTTGATTAGATTTTGTTGATCAATTTTTTCAATTTCAATTACGCCTTCTCTTTCCAATCTCTTTACTGCTCTCCACATGGTTGTACGAGGTAACAGGAATTTTTTTCGTAATTCACTCTCATATGCTCTTCCTCCTTTTTCAGAAATAAATGCCACAATATCTTTGTCGTCCTGACGTAGTTCAGGTCTAAACTTGTAGATGGTTTCCTTATCAGGAGGTATGTAACCATCTTTAGGAATCTCTGGTGTTGGAATAATCTTATTTGATCTTGTTCTTTTGACAATCATAACAGTTGCACCCACCGCGGCTGCTGCTCCTGCTCCAATTAATATTGGAAGTGTATTATTATCTGGAGCAGATTTAGGTGAAGATATGTAAGTTTCTTGTTCCTGTAGTGCCAAGCTTTTTGCTGTGCCAGCTAATACTTCAGCATCAGAATACTTTCCTTGATTAAAACTAGTCCTTGCGTCATCTAATTTTGCAAGGGCTTGTGGAGTTTTAATTCCTGCTGAATTAATAGTATTAATGAAATCTTGGGCCTTTTGGATTGCTATTGTAGCTGTTTGGCTTGTACTTACTGTTCCAAATACATAGCTAATATCTGCAGTACCGCTAGGTAAGGAAATCAGTGATTGACCATCAACTACTTGAAGGTTTAATGGCGATGTGCTGATTCCTATAATTACCGAGTTTGTTGGAAGCAATACAGAATAATCTATAGGAGAATTTACATGAAAGGTCCAGGTTTTTCCATTCTTTGATACCAAATCTGGTGTATCATAATCAACTTTAATTGTAGATGCACCCAACGTTGCTATTGTTGCTGTGTTTGAATTGACCTTACTTGAAAGTAATGTATTATTTTCATCTTGTACAACAAGGTTTTCTGCGTTTGTTCCATACAAGTTTAGAATAAAATCCGGAGATTGTGAATCTACATCTGTTTGATAGGATACATGTGTTGTTCCATCAGCATATATTGTAAAATCAAGAGTCTTTGGTGAACTGAATGCATATTGGGCAAATGATGAAAGGGCAAGTAAGAATACACATGCGGCTACTACAGGAGCTCGTACCATCTCTGTGATGATATCAGTAATCCTTACAAAAAGCATTCTTTCCTGTGATGCTTCTAAATGGATTACCTCACATTTTTGATCCATGCTTAATACCTGAGATTGAGTCCTTGTATCATATTTTGGAATCTTTGGAACTCCTGAAAGAACCTAATGCCTTTATCAGTTATCTTAAATAGACGGTTTCTGTCGGCTCTCATTGATTCTACCAAGCCTGCGTCTATTAGCTTTTGGCATTTTTCAAGCACTGCATAGTGCGAGAGGTTTGCGCGTCTTGATATGGCAGATACTATTACTCCTTGCATCCCGCCATCCATAGTTACGCCCAGGATATCAGCCATGATTCCCATTTCTGATCTGTATTGTTGTTTTGACATGCCCTTCTTTTGGTTACGATGTTTTATGAGGGACGGCATGAAATGACGAAGCGGAACGCATAGCGGAACGGGTGTTTCACTTGATGAAATGGCAAATTTATGAAAAATTACGAAGCGGGAGAGAATGTTATAATACAGATTTTATAGGGCAAGTAAGAAGGATTTGATACAGGAGGTGCAACGGTGAGCTTTAACGATTCTGGTTTTGGTGAAGGTAACAACCAGGGATTCGGCGGAAATAGAGGCTACGGTGGAGGACGAAGATTCGGCGGCGGACGAAGATTCGAAGATGATAGACCAAAACCAGTAGAGACCGGTAAGGAATACGACGTATCCATAACCGAAATCAGTAGAAAGGGAGACGGTATAGCAAGAGTAGAAGGATTTGTTATATTCGTCAAAGGTGGCCAAGTAGGCCAGAATGCAAAAGTAAAGATAACACAAGTTGGCGGACGCTTTGCTACAGCAGATGTAGTTGGCGAGGCAGAATCACAGCCAGCAGCAGAATAAAATTAGTTATCCGAAAAAGCATCTTTTCTTTAATTTTTTATAATTTCATAGTTTTCTTTTTTATAATATTAATTAATTCCATCTTTCGTGCAATATCCATATCTGGTTCCATTGTTACATATACTGTTCTTCGTTTTGGATAGATAACAAACTGGGTCACTTTTTGACGTTCGATGTGAACGTAATTGACAGAACCGAGGCTTTTGTCAAACTGCTGACGAATTTTTCTACGAATTGCTACTTGTTTACAAAAGTGTTCTTCCTCTTTTTGAGATTTTAGCGAGGTTTTATTCTTCTTCATTATGGCCTCTGATATGTTACCCTTAAGATCAATAATTGCCACAAACCTCATTTGAGGGTCAAGATCGATGATTTCTTCTACAAGGGGGAGAAGATCCACTTTTTGTTTATTCACTGAGTGCACAAAATTCTAATTCTCTAAATATATCTTGGTCTCAAAG
Source organism: Nitrososphaerota archaeon (assembly GCA_021325595.1). Taxonomy (GTDB): domain Archaea; phylum Thermoproteota; class Nitrososphaeria; order Nitrososphaerales; family Nitrosopumilaceae; genus Nitrosotalea. The sequence goes on from JAJPGX010000004.1 coordinate 34,560, forward strand.
ACATAGATCGCTGTTCGTATAAAATCTACAAAAACTAGGTTTATGCCTATTAACTTTTTATATATTGAAAAATAGTACACATCAGCAGATGTTTGATAGATTTCGAAAGAAAAAAGATGAGTTCAAGCCTACTGCCGATACAGATCAAAACCAACTAAATGATACCAGGACCTTTGAATTCCAACCCAAAGAAGAGGTAGAACCAGAAAACAAGACCATGGAAGTCATGGAGGAATCCAGATTTGAACCCTCGGAACAAGTAAAAATACCGGAACATATCCAACAAACCAGTATGGGAGCAGCCTCGGAAGATATTGGAATTAAGGCTTTAATGGATAAGCGTACAAAACTTGAAGAAGCAATTGACTACGTAGGCTTGATGATCAAGAATTTGAAGGACAAACGTACAGGTCTTGAAAAGAACATAGAAGATGAATCTGTAGATATCAAGAACCTAAAGGAGAAGTTAGTCAAGGTTAGTCAGTATATAGAGGAAGAGAAGCAGGGAATCAAGTCCTTACAGCAAAAAAGAGGCCAAGTAGAAAAAGAAGCAGATGATGTTGCAAATATAATCAATGATCTTCGCGAGAAACTAGTATCCATAGATAATGTTGTAAATGAAGAAGGAAATAAGATAGCCAAGTTTAAAGAGACAAGAACAAAAACAGAATCCTCTTTCTAACCTAGTTTGTGTTCCTTTAACACAGCACTTTTTTCTTTTGATAGATCATCGGATAGGGAGTTTAGATCTCTTATCAATACCTCAGTGGCAAGACATTGATTTTTTGAGTATTGATAATAGCAAGACAACTTTTCTTCGTTAGTCTTTGCGCTATAATATGTAGTCCAGAAACTTTCAGCAGATTGTTCTACATATACAAGGAATTTTCGGATCATTGCTTCAATCTTTGGAGAAGGATTGTCTTTCATCAATCCAATTAGAATCTGTTCCAGCTTACTTTCTAGATTAGATTCATAAATTAGTTGGTAGATATCCCCATCTTTCATACACCAACTACGTCGTCATATGATAAAAGCTTTAAGCAAAAATTTTCAACTTAATCTAGATATCTTGTAACAACTTGATGAAATGTTACGAATTGGAAATTTAACATGAAATAATGTCACAAACCTTAAATAATTTAATCACGTATAGTATGTCCCTGTTAAGGTATAACCAAGACAGGCATCATGCAGTATACGTGCGTGCGAAGGAAAATCCCTTCCGCAAAAAGCAAACCACGGGCAAAACCCATGGAAATGATGACAATGGTCATCGTGCTTTCAAGTCCTGCACTTGCGCATGGGTGTGGATTCCACACACCTGCATGATAGAATTTTTCCAACTACAATAAGATAGACGAAAGTATGGAATTTTTTCAAATGGATTATACAATAATATCGTATTCTGTAAGCGGAATCAATGCAACTTCAATCTAAGAGATGGACTTGGTACCTAATACCAGGCCAAATAACAGTTCAAGGATTAAGTACCGTAATTCCACTATATGTCATATTTCTTGGTGGTGACATAGCAGAAGTAGCAATTATTCTGGCTATTCAAAATGCAGCAGTAGCAATAGGATCTATTTTTTGGGGAAAAGTGATTGATAGATATCATGTAAGAAGACCAATACTTTTGATTTCATTCTTTGTTGTTTTGCTTTGTAGTGTTGGTATGTATTTTACCAATTCCATATACGTCCTTTTTGGAATAGCTCCCATACTTGGATTTTTTACTGTTGCCCGAAATCCAGTGACACAACTGTTGGTAATGGAATCTGTTCAAAAGAACTTGTGGAGGTGGCTGTTTGCACGAACTTCAATCATGAGCACTATTGGTATGCTAGCATCGATGGTGATAGGAACTGTGGGAAGTATCTATTTTGATTTGCGTCCATATTTTTTGATATGTGCTGCATCTAGTGGATGTGCAATGATATTGGCAACCTCAGTTAAGGGTGGAGGGTTTCATGTAGAGCGTAGCAGCATAGCTCACTCGTTACATGGTTTACACTATGCCATCAGCCATTATCATTTTGTTTTTCCTAGGATTCCTGAACGTCATGATTTCAAGCACATAATTACAATTTTCAAAGGAAAGATAACTAATGAAATTGGCATATTCTACATAGCAAGTTTCTTTTTCTATTTTGGAAGTAACATGTATTTTACTGCATGGACTCCATTTTTGAAAACACATGGGTTTTCAGATTCAGGTGTTTTTCTTAATTATATGATTCAGACAGCTATGATGCTTGCAATATTTTTTGTAGCTCCAAAGGTAATATCAAAATTGGGAGAAGAAAAGGCAACTGTTTTGGCACACATTCCAAGGATACTAGCAGTAGTATTGCCAGGAGTTGCTGCAATAGCAATGATTGGAACTTCGGGATTTGTATTGGCAATTGTTTCTGCCTGTCTTATGGTAATAGCATTTTCAATTTATAGCACATCTAGTTCTGTAATATTTTTCAAAAGCATTCCTCAGGGGTTTGAGGGTAAATATCTTGGAGTAAATAGTGCCATTACTGGAATAGGAGTTTTCTTTGGCTCACTTGTTACGGGAGAAATAACACAGAGTTTTGGATATCCTGTATTGTTTTTGTCATCTGCAGTTGTCCTGATTGGATCCTTGGTATTGTTCCTCACATATTTCCGCTATAGACTATCAATAATATAGTCTAGATGTAGCGGGCTGAAGAGGATTGGCCAGCAGGCATAGATGGCAGCTTGTCGTTGACAGCTGCTTCTGCGACTGCTGCTGCTTCTTGTAGGATTTTCTCGGATTCTTCGTTGGTCGAAGAGTCGATTCCAAAGTCGCCGCTGTGGAATGTGTCAGTCATCAGTCCACCGAGCATCTCAGTCATTCCAGATAGTTCACGGTCTGCTTCTGGCATGAACTTGATAAGGGATGATCTTAGGTTCTTCATCAAGCCGATTGTTGGCATGATTGTAACCACGGTGTCTCCCAAGTCGTGGAAGGTGCTTAGTCTTAGCTCGATTTGTTCAAGTGCGATTCTGGCGTTAGATAATAGTTTTGTAACCTTTCTAACTTCAGCTAATTCTTTTGATAATACTTTACTTGTAGTAAGATCATGTTGCTGTGTAGCAGTCACGATTCTTTTGAATAATTTTTCATCTCTTTGTTTTAATTTTGTAATCATTCCATCTAGTTTGCCAATCTGGGTCTGTAGCCTTTTGATGGCTGATTCCATTCTTGGTTTTAGAGGGCCTTTTGGTCTTATTGCGTCGTTGAATCTTTCACCAATAGTTGGTGTTTGTGGTCTTTGCCAGTTATTAGCAAATGTTGTCATGGATACGACTAAAAAAATACATTATTAATTTCAGGTGTGAAATGTGGTTCACTGTATACTAAATTTAGCTAACAAACTCAGCCTTGAACCTATAGTTTCAACTAGCAAGCACATAATTAAAAAATCACAATTTTGTGGATAACCTAAATTGGATATATCCTACACTGGATTCCCCACACAAAGCGTCTATTGCGCTACCTGCATCGCAACAGTTCTTTGCGGATGGATCTTCTTTATGTGAATTGCCAACGCGTTGTTTGACGGTTGGAGTTCACAGCAAAGTGGACATTTTTCCATTTTATTTGATGCCTGTCATCCAGAACTAATGTATTTAAATTTTTGGTTGGTAAAATAAATTAAAACATTTTTTGGGAAAAAAATCAAAATTTGTTTTTGTGAGTTGGTAAAAATAAATAAAGAAAAAATTTTGAAAAATTTTAGTGATGAGAGAGACAAGAATATTGAAAAAAATTATTTCAGTTTTTTTTGTATTTTAAAAAATAATTTTTATTTTTGAAAATTTCATAGCTGCAATATTAGGTGCTACTAATTCTATTAATTATTATTTTTAGTGATAAAAATTATAAATATTATAAATTATATTAATATAATTTCAAAATAATAGAAAAAGACTAATAGTTAAACCTTTTTATTCATGTTAACCGAAATTCTTATAAGATATTATATGACGCGCGAATCTTTCGGTTCTGGTGGACGTTGTCCTCGTTGTGGAAAAGGACCCATGGTTACTGACAGTACTACAGGCGAAATGTTTTGTGGTGGCTGTGGATTTGTTCTCACAGAACGTGTAGAAGAGTCTGGTCCAGAATGGAGATCTTTTTCCAAAGAAGAACATGAGGATCGAAGTAGAACAGGAACTCCAACTTCACTTGCAATGCACGATATGGGACTTGCAACAATAATTGGTCCTGCAGACAAGGATGCATCAGGAAAACCACTTTCTGCATCAATGAAAAGTACTATTGAGCGACTCAGAACTTGGGACAGCAGAAGCCAAGTACATGAGCCAGTAGATAGAAACTTTAGACAAGCATTTAGTGAATTAGATAGACTAAAGGACAAACTTGCTTTATCGGATGCAGTAATTGAAAAGACTGCATACATCTATCGAAAAGCATTAGACAAAGGTCTTGTCAGAGGAAGATCAATCCCAGGACTTGTTGCGGCAGCACTTTATGCAGCATGTAGAGATACAGAAACTCCGAGAACTCTAACTGATGTAGCAAATGGCATCAACATCAAACGCAAAGATGTTGCCAGGTGCTATAGGTTATTGCTAAGAGAATTGGATCTTAAGATGCCGGTTGTTGATCCAATAAAATGTGTTGCAAGAATTGCAAGCAAAGCTGGTTTGAGTGAAAAGACAAAAAGAAAAGCTCTGCAAATTCTAAAAGATGCAGCTGAAATTGAAATTTCAGCTGGAAAAGATCCCATGGGACTTGCAGCTGCTGCACTGTACCTTTCATGTGTTATGAATGGAGAAAATAAAACACAGAAAGATGTGGCACAGGCTGCCGGAGTAACCGAAGTAACAATCAGAAATAGATACAAGGGATTAAAAGAGTCCCTTAAGCTCTAAATTTTTTCAATTGGGTTTTTTGATCTAATTTGTTTTAATTGAAATTATTTTATCTAGTCTTGAACAAAAGGGGCGTGGCCCTTTTCGCAGACCAACAGAGATTACCTCTTAAGATCCGCACCAGATGGGGGATTCACATAGCTGCTGCGGAGCCACGCTGATTTAGGCAGTAGATTTTACATCCATCTGCATTATTTATCATAGAACATGATACTATTTATCATTTTATTCAGATTTTTATATCATTATAATGATTTTTAATTATATTTTATATTTTTAATTGGATCAATTTGCATGTATTACAGACTAGATGAAGAAACTTCGACAGACTAATCTTAGAGATTATCTGTATTCTGGGCAATGAAACTTTCTGGAAAGGTTGCAATTGTAACAGGTGGAAGTAGGGGAATAGGGATGGCAGTAGCTACTACACTAGCAGAAAATGGAGCAAATGTTGTAATAACATCAAAAGAAAAATCAAGGCTTGAAAAAGCATCTGAAAAAATTAAGAACTCATTTTCAGTAGCAGGAGACATCAGAATAATTGATGATGTACAAAATATTGTAAAAAAGACAATTGAAAGGTTTGGTAAGATAGATATTCTTGTAAATAATGCTGGAATTTTTCCAAAAGTAAAACCATTACATGAAATAACTGAATCAGAATGGAATGAAGTAATTGATGTAAATCTAACAGGACAATTTCATGTAACCAAAACAGTGATCCCTTACATGATGAAAAATGGAGGTTGTATCGTTAATGTTTCATCTGATGCTGGATTGAAATCATTTGAAAATTTTGAAGCTGATGCGTATACAGCATCAAAGGCGGCACTTGTCATGCTGACAAAAGCATGGGCAATAGAGTATGCCAAGTACAAAATCAGAGTAAATTGCGTATGTCCTGGAATAGTGGAAACTGACATGACAAGACCATATCTAGCTACAGAAGCTGATAGGGCAATGGCAGATGCTGAGCATCCAATAGGAAGGATTGGCCTTCCCAAAGATGTTGCAAATGCCATATTGTATCTTGTATCTGATGATTCATCATGGATAACAGGCGCGATTTTGCCTGTTGATGGTGGAGCTGTTACTAGGTAACCAGCCAAATCAAATTAATAGAACCTTTGCAGGTTTATGGTGTGGATCCTAAGAAAAAGCGTTCGCTTAAGATCATCATTTTGCTTTCAATTGTTTGGTTTGCCTCAGCATTGCCAGTTCCTTTCTTATGGTCTAGCCCTACAAGTGCACAACAATCTGAGCAGTTCAAGACATACTTGGAGATAGCTGCTCTAATTTCGATACCCTTCATAGGCATGGCAGTTGCTTGGACCCTAAAACCCGAACTTGCAACACGTGGCTAGCTCAGAAACTCTACTGCGCCAAGACCTTCTTGAGTTATCTTTATCCAGCGCGTTCTTCCAATTCGTTCAACTTCGATAAACTTCCATTCATTTAGAAGCGGTTGAATGATGTTTTTATCAAGGCTTGCAAATCTTGCCTGCTGAAAGTTTTCTTCTTTTGCATGTACAGATATGAGCTTCTTTTCAAATGCTAGCTTTGCCATCTCTTTTTTTGTCATTTTGCCATTACCATCTTTGATTATTTTCAAGGCTTGAACCAAGATTGGTTTTGGCGTATGAATTTCATAGGCAGGTAACTTTACTACGGACTTTAGACCGGAGGATAATTGTTCTCCACGTACGCTTGAATAGCTTTCTGGTTCTGCATAATATGGCGTTAGTTTTGTTTTTCCTTGAAACATCATGCATGCCATCATGCAAGCAATTGCCTGAATCTTTGATCCAGATGAACAGTTCACAAAGATATCATTGCCGTTTTCATCTTGTACAATTTCTCGTAATGTTCGCAAAAGTTTGAAAAGATCAGATCTGTCAGAATAAGCTATCTTTACCTCGATTTTTTCTTTTTTTAGTTGTGCCTTTATCTTTTCCATGTAGCCTTGTGCTCTGTCCTTTGATACATCTTCATGCATAACAAGCCAGACCCTGTCTGCTTTCATTTGTTTTGCAGGAATTGCTATCCTGTCAATCTCAAAGCCTACTGGGGCCACATGCACACGTAGGTTTACAATTTTACTCATAATAGTATGTATGGTATGCATACTATGGTGATGATATATAATAATTGTTGCATCCAATACAGTTCATGCAACAAAAAATCAACCAAGAACAAAGCGAGATTTATCCTAGAGTAAAATCTATTTTTGAAAATTAATTTTTCATCCAGAAAGTTTGTTCCAGATATTCAATTGAGCGAACCATTTCATCAAACTTTGCAATAACTGCGGTAACTGCACGAAACTCTTCATACATCATCTCCTCCTCTTCTTTTGACAAGACTTGGGTTTCTGCCACATCAAAGAAGCGATCCTCCTTGTTAAGGTGATCATCAAGGTATACTGCATAGGCTTTCAGATACCTAGCTACTGGTTCTTTCTGGTTCTGGCCTGATTTCCATTTTTGCAAGTATTTGGATATGTTTGATGCAATTCTTCTTCCAAACTCGTGCTCTATCATAAAGGCGCGTATCTCCTGTTTTAATGAACCATAAGTTGCAACGCATGGAAAGTATTGGTCTTCTTCTCTGGAATAATGTACTGCGTCTAAAAATTCGGAGATGATATATGTTATTTTTTCCATGTCAGAAAACGGAACATGTGTTCCCTTGTTTAGTTCCGTATAGCACTTGGTAACAATTTTTTCCAATCTACGTATATGTTTGTGATCTTCACGTAAGATTCCAGTGCCGCTCATTAGTTGAAGTTATGGGTTTACAGTAAATAGTATTACCTTTTTTGGGTCATACTGGACAATACCAAAGTGTGGAACTGTCTTTCCTTTTCCGTAATATCCTTCTGGTCCGCCAAGGCCCAACCTTATGATATAATTGTTGGATTGGTTTATCTTGATTTCTCTTCTTTCAAGGATTTTTCCATTTACCTTTTCTTTTTTTAATTCAAGCCTTGAGTAGATCTCATTTATTTGCCCATCCTGTTCTATCACGGTCTCTTGATGCTGGTGGCCGCACAGTATGATATGGTTCTGTACTTGTTTTTTGGCCTCATCAAATGCTGACTGGGCCTTGTAGTGGTACCCGGAATAGCTGAAAAACTCAAAATCTTCTGAAGTAAGCCTCTGCCAGACTCGCTTGTACAACCAAGATTCATCTCCTGCGTTTTTGGGTGTGATTTTATTTGGGTCAAGTGGGCCGCCATGTACACAAAAAAGCCCGTTTTTTGTATCCACAAATTCGTGCTGTCCATATGTGTTGTCACTGTTTTTCTTGAAAAACTCTAGGTCATTTTCTGTAAGCTTTGCATGTGCATCAAGGCTCTCAAATGAAATGTCACTTACCTTGATGTTGTACAGGAACCCTTCGTCGTGGTTTCCATTTACTGATATGACTGGATAGTTATTTTCAAGTGACTTCATTTTTTGCAGAACTTGCTTTGGATGTGTTCCTCGCTCCAATAGATCACCCAGATTTATGACACGTGAAAATGCGCCATACTTTTTTGTAAATTCCTCACTTGTAGCCATATCCAGTATGGCATCTAATGCACCAATGTCTGCATGAATATCAGAGAAGACTAGATCCAACGATTTCATTGTAACATCACCTAATTTGTAATTTGTTGTTCCAAAACCATAGAACAAGAAAGAAAAAGTTTGATCCTAAATAAATAACTGAAATGATATCGTATTCTTGCTATTTTTAGACAGCGGACATCCTCATGGTCCTACCCTGTTGAGGATGTACGTTTTATTCTAATTGTTTATCTCAAATTGGCTTAACATTGTTCCGGTATAGTTATCAAAGATGCCAGCAGAGAATTAGTCAAGATGGTCTCTGAAAAAATAGTTCGATTTCAAAACAAGAACAAGGACTTGAAGCAGCTCTCAGAGCAAATAGTAACAATGCTTGAGACAGATGGATACAAGACACAACTTACATCAAATTCTCCTGCAGGAATAATAATTCAGGCAAAAAAAGCAGGCATTTTAAGAGATATAATCACTGCAGACAGGGCCTTTACAATAATGATTACAGGTGATTCAAATGACTTTGCAATACATATTGGAATAGGCAAATGGATACAAAATTTGGCCGTTGCAGCAGCAGAAGCATTGCTCTTGTCAGCCTTGTTTTTAGCAATAGACATTCCAGAAATGCTATGGACAAGACACATAGAAAGTGAAATATTACAGAAAATAACTTTGATGATATAGCTACATCTTATTCTAGATCAAGTCTTTGCAGGGAATTCTTTGGCAGAGTAATATCAGAAAATGTATCTGGTCGAATTATCTTTGCCAAAATTTCTAGTCCTGTTATGGTTCTGGGGCCTGGCTTTGTAAAATAGTCACTTGCATTTACTGCATAGACCTCGCCTTGCTTTACTGCTCTTAAAGTCCTCCAGTGCTTGTTGTCGTAAAGTTTTTCGTATTCTGATATGGTTCTTTTAAGATCAAATCCACACGGTATCAATATTATAATATCAGGATCAAAGCTGAACACCTCGTCTAGTTTCATTTTTCTTGACTTTTCTCCTGTCGTACTAAGACCATTTATTCCTCCGGCAATCTCGACCATCTCAGGAACCCAGTGTCCTGCTGTAAATAATGGGTCAAGCCATTCAATACACAGTACCTTGGGCCTTGATTCTGTTTTTTTGTCTTTGATGTATTGGATCCTTTTTTGTAATTTTGCAACTAGCTCTCTTGCTTCATTTTCTCGGTTTACTTTACTTCCTACATCAAGTATGTTTTGTAAAATGTCTGATAGATTTTTTGGGTCCAGAATTAGAACATCGGGTTTGTAGCCTAGAATTGATACTGCCTTGTTTAACTCTCTGGTAAATGGGGAACACACATCACATATTCCTTGAGCTATGATTAGGTCTGGTTTTGCGTTTTTTAGTACTTTTTCATCTAGGATGTAAATGTCATGGTTTGAGTTTGTCAGCTCTACTATTTTTTTGTCAATTTCTGCACTAGATAACGTATCAGGATCAAATGAAGGATGGATTACTCTGGGAATTGATTTGGCTTGTTGTGGATAGTCGCACTCGTGTGTTACAGCCAGGATTTCTTTTTCCAGGCCAAGCTCGCATAGGATTTCGGTAGCACTTGGTAGAAAGGAGACTATTCTATGTTGCATTCCAAATTAATTTGGATCAGACCAACTTAACTTCTTTCTTGCCCTGTTACATGATGAAAAATGACACACGTGTGACAAATTTGTGCGTAGAAAATGACGCAGTTTGGAATGAGTGAAGTGAAATTGTATTTGGGATCTTTTTGTTTTAATATTTATTAATTGGTTTCATGTAGTAAAAGCTTAGCAAAAATTTGTTACATCTAACACTTTTTGCAGGTTTTTGATGATTTTTTGTTTTAATACATAATAATGAGTTATTTTTGTACAAGCTCGCAAGGAATGAAGATTTCAAAAAAGAAACTGGAGATGATGGAAAGACAAAAGAAAATTTTAGAATTATTGTTTTTTGGTCTTACAGAGATTCAGATCGCAACTTTACTTGAAGTTTCTCGTGAAACAATTGTGAGGGATGTTGCGGAATTAAAGGATCTCGGTAACAAATGGACAGATGATCTGCCCCGCGGGATTCTTGCTCTCTTTCAAAGAGCAGCTGTAATCAGGATACAAAAAAGACTAAACAAAATAGACGAAAAACTCGAAAACACCCAAAACGCAATAGAGATGACAAAG
>JAJPGX010000032.1 GCA_021325595.1 Nitrososphaerota archaeon
AGTAGGAAAGTGGAAGGTAGAGGTTGTTTCACAAAAGGATCTGGTACCACATGCTGAAGCCGCATCAGATGTGTTCTTGAAAATAAAGTATACCGCAGTTCAAGATCGATTCATGACAGAAAAATAATTTCAATGCAGTGATAACAAAATCATATCACAAAATTATGGATAAGCTACATGGTTTTCAAGATGATGCTCTAATTCTGAAATCTTGATTCTTTCTTGATTCATTGAATCACGCATTCTCATGGTTACTGTATCGTCTTGCAATGTCTGATGATCTACTGTTATAGCAAAGGGAGCACCAACCTCATCAAGTCTTCTATATCTTCTTCCTATCGCACCAGAGTGGTCAAGAAATGTATCAAATTTTCTTCGTAGATTCAAGAATATTTCATCTGTTTTTTCTGCCAGTCCGTCCTTTTTGACAAGAGAAAGTACGCCTACATGGATTGGTGCAAGATATGGTTTTATGGATAATACTATTCTGTCGTTTTCTTTATCTTCCCTAAATCCATGCTCTAGTATAGTATACAAACTTCTGTCAATCCCCATGGAGATCTCAAATACATGTGGTAATACCTTTTCATTATCATCTAATACCTCAAACTTTTCTTTGCTGGTAACAGAATGACTCTTCAAATCATAATCTGATCTATAATTACATGCCACAAGCTCCAGCCACCCTACTGTAGTTTCAACTTCAAAATCAAAGGCACTTGAGGCATAAAACGCCTTTTCTTTTTCTCCTAGTTTTCTAAACCTACTTTTTGATATATCAATTCCAGTCTTTTGATAAAACTCTACCAATATGCCAAGATAGTATGCAACAAGCTTGTTTGGCAACACCTTAGAATCTACCGCCTCTTTACATGACATGACCTGAATCCTGTCATCTGTCATCAACCTTAATTCAGTATTTTCTATCTCCGAAAATCTTTCCAAATCATTTAGTTTGTTAGGATTGCAAAAGACCTCGATTTCTGCCTGATAAAATTCTCTTAATCTTAAAAGGCTCTGACGAGGCGAGATCTCATTTCTAAAACTCTTGCCTATCTGAGCAATTCCTATTGGAAGTTTTCCCCTCATGGTCTTAAAGAGTCTTGGAAAATCTACAAAGATAGACTGGCATGTCTCTGGTCTAAGATACGCATCTTCTGATTGTGGTCCAATGCCTACCTTAAACATCATATTAAATTTTCTAACACTATCAAAAGTCCCATGACATTTGGGGCATGTGACATTTTTTTCTTTGATAATTGTATCAAACTCAGAAAGATCTGCACTTTCAGGCACTACGATAGATGTTATCTCTGCAATCATTTTGTCTGCTCTGAAAATTGATTTGCATTTTTGGCAGGTTGCTATTGGATCAGCAAAGCTTGAGAGATGACCTGAAGCAACAAACACTGATTTTGACATTATTTGAGAGCCATCAATCTCCCACATCCTGTCCCTTCTTACCAGTTCTCTTCTCCACAATTCAATGAATTTATTTTTCAAACTTGTACCAGACGGCCCATATTCCCAAAAACCTGCAGGTGCATCTGAATAAATTTCACAGCTAGGAAAATAAAATCCCCTTTCTAATGCAAGTTGTATTATTTGTTCGTAATTCATAAAATCACATCTGTCTATGCTAATTCCTTAACTTTTCTAATATTACCAAAAACATCTCTTCTCTCGTCAATTGGTGTTTCCAAGATGATTGGAATCTTTTTTGAATTTATATTCTTTATAACATATGCTAATCCTTTTTCCCCTATGTATCCAAGTCCTATGTGCTCATGTCTATCTACATTGCAACCAAGTTCGCCTTTTGAATCATTTAGATGCAATATCTTCAAGTTTTCAAATCCAACTGATTTCTCAAATTTTTCAAGCGTATTTGCAGCATCTTTTTGTGTTCTCAGGTCATAACCTGCTGCAAAAGCATGGCAAGTATCCAAACAAACTCCAAATCTTTTTGCTGGTTTTAATTGAGACAAGATTAAAGCAAGTTGTTCAAAATCAGATCCAACACTATTTTTCTGGCCAGCAGTGTTTTCCAATAAAATCATAACATCATCTGGTGTATCTGTGGCAGCTCTTGTGAAGGCCTTTACCAATTTTTCTATTCCCTTTTTATCTCCTGCTCCTTTGTGACTGCCCAAGTGCGCAACTATGTAGGGAATTCCAAGCTTGCTGCAGCGTTTTATTTCATCAATCAATGAACTCAGTGATCGTGCAAACGGATCATCTTCAGGTGATGACAAGTTTGGTAGATATGGCATATGAGCTACGGTCGCAAATCTATCAATCTTACTTGCAACTAATTTTTCTTTGAAACTAGCTATATCCTTACTAGATAATGGTTTTGCTGCCCAGCCTCTTGGGTTTCTTGTAAAAATCTGAAACGCAGTACACTCCAACAATACAGCGTTATCCACTGCTCTATCAATCGAGCCTGCAATGGATACATGCATTCCAACCTGCATGTGAGTATTTCTAATTGGGTATAATTTAAACTCGTAGTAGTTATTCGAAAAATCTCTGACAAATTATTTGACTTGATTATAATCAAATTTTTAAGGCTAACATGAACAAAGAAAATGTGTTAAAGATTGGCATTCAAGACTTGGCCAAATATCCATTCCTAGCTGAAGCAGGAGAATACCTGCGTGATACTGGTCTGAACCTTGAGCAGCTAGGCCATGACGACTGGAAACCAATTATTGAGAAAGCCTATGGAAGAATCATAGTTGCATCATCAGGACAGATCTATGGTTCTGATACTGAAAAGCATGACTATGACTCTGATCTACTGTCTTTTATTGTGGCCATAATTTTGCTAAAATCTGCAGGAATCTCTACTCTTACAAGACGATTTTCCCTTGCAGAAGCAAGAAGGGCAGAAAAGTATCTTCAACAGGATTTATGGACAAACAGAGAAAAAAATCTGGAATTACCATTGAAAATAATTCAAGAACTTTTTGGTGTTAAAGTTTCAATAGAAAATGATGAATTTGTGATAAAGATACCAGACTATCTAAAAAGAGCAGTACATTTTCATGAGAAAGAATGGAAGCTGGTAAACCGTAGGGTAACAGATGGTCATGTATATCTTACAGCTCATGAGACTGTCAGATTGATACGCACCGAGCTTGGGGAATATATCAATTCAAAGATCCAGTCAATTAACATTGGTTCTATTCCTGAAAGCTTCAAGGACAGGGTAAGTGATCTGACATCTCTGGCAAAAAAATTCTCAGACACGCAGTATGTCTCATCTGAATATCCACCATGTGTCAAGCACGCAATCGAGGTTCTTGAAAAAGGAGAGAACCTTCCACATTCCGGAAGATTTCTCCTTGCAACATATCTATTATCTAAAGGACAGACCATAGACCAAATTGCACCACTTTTCAAAAATGCTCCAGATTATAATGAAAGAATTACAAAATACCAACTAGAACACATATCTGGTTCATCAGGAAGTGGGACTAAATACCAATGTCCCTCATGTGATAAGCTGAGAAGTGAGAACCTGTGCTTTGCTACCTCCGATTGTGAGGGGATAATAAATCCAATCCAGTTTGGTAAAAAAAGGAAAGTACAATGAATGAAAAAAATACTGTTCTACTTGAGGAAACGTTCAAGGAATATTATTTCAATAAATTTGATTTAATACATGTGCCACCACGTGCAACGGAAAGGGAATTTGGATATCAAAAAATTAATTCTGGAATGATAAGGCATCTATCTGTAAAAAATGACAAAGACCTACATCTGTTGTTGATGAGAGAGATTCCATCTGACGTGTATTGTTCTAATGCATACTATAACTTTCCAGCATTGCCAATGTCTGAAAAGGACTGGAAGGGCGCTGATTTGATCTTTGATATTGATGCAAAGGATCTAAATCTTTCATGCAGGCCTGAACATACCATAACCAAGTGTGCATCATGTCAAAACTTGACAGAACAGCAATCACCTTGTGTACAATGTGGTTCAACAAAGTTTGATACTGTTTCTGTAGGATGCAAAAACTGTATATCTGAATCAAAAAAAGAAGTTGAAAAACTAACAGAGATTCTTACATCTGATCTTGGTATAAAAAAAGAAGAGATCCAAGTATATTTTTCAGGAAACGAAGGATTCCATATGCGAGTCATAAACAATGATTATGAATCATTGAGCTCACATGAAAGAGCAGACTTGGCTGATTATATCATGTTCAATGGTGCAACACCAGAATCTTTTGGAATCAAAAAGCAAACAAACTCCAAGTCATCTCTTCCCACTTTAGATGAAAAAGGATGGAGAGGCAGAATGGCAAGAAGTCTATTTACATCAAAATCAAAAACATCCAAGATTACAAAGGAGATCATCTCAGGAGGATATTCTGGATTCCAATTACGACTTGAAGAGATACGAAAAACATTGGGAGTGCGTATAGACCCCAAAGTAACAATGGATATTCATAGAATATTTAGGCTTGAAGGCTCGATTAATAGCAAGAGTGGACTCTCAAAGATACAATGTACAAATCTGGATTCATTTGATCCATTTTCTGAGGCATGTCTGCTTGGAAATGACGAGGTGCAAATAACTGCAAACTGTCCTATACAAATTAAATTAAAGAACAAAAAATTTGGTCCTTACAAAAATGAAACTGTTTCAATACCAAAATACGCTGCAGTCTATCTAATATGCAAAGGGCTTGGAAGTGCAGTCTAAAATGTGGTATTTGACTTATTAATGGTATTCTAAAATGAATACTATGAAAAGGGGATTGATTAATTTTGTATAGTTCATCTACACAATCCGGTCCACCTCCACGTGATACTGGCAGATACATCAGAATTGGAATAGCCGCTATAATTGGAATTATAATTTTTGTAATGGGAAGCAACCAAGCCGTAATCCTTTACATGAATTTTCTAGAATTTGGTACCATCTTTACAAAACCTCTCTATTATTCATTGATATCGGCACTAGTTCTCTCATCAATTGCACTGATTAGGGTAAATATCAAGAATCGCTCCTCGATATCCTGGTATGGACTGCATACAGCCCTAACTTTTCTCAAAAGAGGTTCCAATTATTCCGTAACTGACGGAATCAAAAGCTTTTCTGAATACAAGCTAAGTGTTCCAAACTTTATCATATGGCAAATTACAAAGGTCTTGCTCTTTGGTGCATTCTTTACAAATCTAATGTTTGGGTTTGCGGTATCATATATGATCGAAGGAAATGACCTCGGCATTAACAGTCTCTGGCAAATATTCTCACTTCCATTTGCTTTCACCCCGACTGATCCGTCATATGCTCTTGCAAAAGTTGTACCGATGATTCCTTCTCTAACCATTCTCATTCCTCCAATTCTTGCTGTTATAGGACTTAGACTTGTGCTCTATGTTGGAATACATAATATTGCAAAAACAATCATAAACTATGTACAAGACTCAGCAAAGGGAAAACCACGATTTTTAGATTATGTTGCTACCGTGGAGGGAATAATTGGTGCAGGTATCATCTGGGCTGGGGTAAACATGTTCTTTACATCCCAGATAGATTACAACACAAAATATGCTATAGGAGGAACACTGGCAGCTGGATTTGCTCTGGTGGGATTTTATTTTGTTGATAAATTCAAGTCCAAAGTAATAATTCATCCTTCAAAACGTGATATCTATGTTAGAATTTTTACGCTAGTTGCAATAGCAATTATCGCTGGCGCAATAATGACAGTAAACAACAGCATTGCTGATGCAAAAAAGATAGAATATCTAGGTCCCTATAAAGCACAACAAATTGGGGTAAATCGTTATCTTGGAGAGCTAGATCAAATTACGGTTGTACCAAACACCGTAAAGCTAAGCTCCGTATCGCCTGACAACATAACTAATTACATATCTTCTAACAATGACGTTCTGCAAAAAATACGAGTATGGGACTGGGATGCAGCATTTGCAAAATTAAAGCCCGAGATTGGCCTTATTCCATATGTAGATTTTGAAAACAATGACATTTTACGATTCAATGATACTCTATACTGGACTGCATCAATGAAACCACAACTTCCCTCATCTGTAAGCGTAGAAAATAGATGGTATAATGAACATCTTGTTTATACCCATGTTGACAATGGATTTCTTACTCTTAATGCTCATAATGGAACAATTGTAGATAGTAGCAAGATCTTCAAACAGCGAGTCATGTACTATGGTGAAGGAGGTTTATTTTCAGATACTTGGGCAGCTTATCCAACAGATCGACAAGTCTCTGCAGAGCTAAACAATGCATCGTACCATGGAAAGGGCGGTATTGATGTGAATCCTCCAATGAGCCAGATCTTTGAACCAAATTTCTTCTTGTCATACCCTACTGAACCAATACACATAATCAGATTCAGAGATGTTCACGACAGAATGCAACTCTTGTATCCATATTTCCAATATTCCTTATTTGATAAACAAGTGGACATATTCCCAGTTACGGACGGAAAAAAATCTTATTGGCTTATACCACTAATAGTAGGATTTGATACAAACAATGTACCATGGTCAGTGGGTAATCCGTATCTTAGATTGGTTGGTTATGCTCTAATTGATGTGTATGATGGAAATATCACTCTGATAAAAACAGGTGACGACTTTTTCACAAATATGTTTACGAGTCAGTATAAAGATCAGTTCATTGAAATGCCAAGTTGGCTTGACAAACAGGTCAGATATCCAGAGGAGCTTTTCAATTGGAAAGTTAACATGTTTAACATTTATCACGTACAGGATACTTCTACATTTATTCAGGCCAAAGACTTCTATGAAGTGCCAGATGGTCTTGGTACGTATTATGTAGAAGCAAAACCTCCTGGATTTGACAAATCTACATTTGTTGGTTTGCTCTCACTTGAACTACGTGGTTCTCAAGGAAGAAATCTTGCAGGTTACATGATTGTTCAAAATGATATGCCAAATCTAGGAAAGATGCAGTTCTATCAAGTACCTCTAAATTCAGAGACCAAATTACTAGGACCATCAGCTGTAAGGGAGGCATTAGCAAGAGACCCTGACTTTGCACAATTACAAACCCTGCTGAGAAACCCACGAGTAGGAGATAATATTCTCTATAGAGTAGGAAATCAAGATGTTTACTTTATCCCAGTTTATACGGCAGGTTCCGGTGGAGTAGTAACACAGCTTGGAACAATTGCAGCTGTTGGTGCTGCCTTTGATGGGGAGTATTTTGTAGGAATGGGAGGAACTCCTCAACAAGCCTTTGCTGCTTATTTGGCAAAGATGAGTGGAGTAGCGCCAGCTAACGTAACAGCAATACTGCAACTAGATCAATCATCAAGAATGTCCACTATCACATCGATTCTTAATGAACAAAAACTATCAGTAATCAAGCCCACAACAATCCAGTTCCCACTTACATTTGAGGAAGGCAAGGTTTCGTTTACGCAACAATCTGATCTGGACAAAACAAAGAGTCTAATCTCAACATTTGTCAAGAACTTTGTTCATGTAGGAGATAACAGGGTAATACTGTGGCAAGAAAATGGTACTGTCAAGATAGGAACCATAAATGTAGTAGCCAATGTACCAGAACTGCATTATATCACAATTGAGGTAAAGTGATTGCTTCTAGTTGTAGACAATGGTTCAGTCTACACACCTTCTCTTCTAAACTGTATGAATGAACTGCATGCAAATTACGAACATTATACTGTATCTGACCTGAACATGTCATCTCTTGACAAATATTCTGCTTTTATTTTATCAGGAAGGAGAAAAAATGATCCTTACATGAATGCGGCTAATTCCAAGATCATAAAGCATGCTTTACGAAAGGAAGAACCTCTGCTAGGAATTTGTTATGGTGCTGAAATTTTAGCCTTGACACTTGGGGGAACACTGCAGAAAATGACCTCTTCTCGTCAAGGCCTTTATCAAATTGAAATAAAAAATGATAACCCACTAATCAATGGAAAAATTCAGGTCTTTGAGAGTCATTCATACATGATATCAAAACTAGATTCATCTTTCAAAATTTTAGCATCATCTTCGCAATGCAAGTTCGAGTTCTTTTGTATTGAAAACCAAAACATCTTTGGCACCCAGTTTCACCCGGAAATGAGCCAGGATGGAAAAACTTTACTTAAAAATTTCATCTCCATTCAATAGTATTAATATTGTAAGAGAATCTATATCGTTATGGAATCAGAGCATACGTTACCGGTTCCAATTATAAATGAAGAAAATATCTGTCTTCCACTAGTAATCAGTGCTGTTTCAAAATACTGGGGCGTAGATCTGCCACTAAGTGAGGCAGTAGAAATTGCACAAAATTATCCAAACGTAAAGGGAAGCATACTTGTTGAAGGAATTGAATTAGCAGAAAGACACGGACTATCAAGTGTTATTGTAAATTCAACCTTAAAGGAACTAAGAAAAATGATAGACATGGGAATTCCACCAATTGTGATATTGCCTGGAATGAAGGATGTCGTACAACATGCTTCACTTATTATAGGATATGACGAGCTGGAAAAAACAATCTTTCATTACATTCCAGAACCAGACAGAATAGGTGCTATACCTGATGAAAAATTTGATAGACAATGGAGAGAAGATGATCGTCTAATGCTTTTGCTTGCTCCATCAGATATTCTTCAAGAAATCAAGATTGACACCTCAAAGAAAGAAAAAGCAAATCGACTTTGTTTTAATGCCGAAAAATTACGATTACAAGGCAAAACAAGTGAATCTATCATTTTATTAAAAAACGCCCTAGATCTAGATTCATCAAATTCCACTGCTGCATGTATGCTGGCTGGAATCTTAAATGATGGAAATTCTGCAGAAGCTGTATCCTATTATAATAAAAGCATAAAATCAAACCAGTACTGTTATCTTGCTTATCGAGGATTGGGTAACTACTTTCTTAAAATGCGTAACTATTCTGAGGCTGAGGCATATTATACCAAGGCAATACAAATTGATCAATATCGCTTTGCACCAATTTACAAAAATCGCGGTCTTGTCAGACTTGAACAAAAAAAGATTGATGATGCAAAACAGGACTTTAACACTTATTTGAAACAGATGCCTGATGCTTCTGATAGAGTAAACATAGAACAAGCAATAGCGCAGTTATAGTTATTTACAAAAGAATTTAACGTTATGATGAGAAATTACTTGTAATGGACTGTATTTTTTGTAAAATAGTCTCTGGAAATATACCTGCAAGAAAGATAGAGGAAACTCAAAAATCATTGGCATTTCTAGATGCGTTTCCGCTCACTAAAGGTCATACGTTGGTTATACCAAAAACTCATTATGCCAAGATTCAAGAAATGACAAAAGAAGACTCGTCTGATCTTTTTGAATTGGCAAAAACCATAACAAACAAACTAGAATCCCTTTTTCCTGCCTCACTAATTGCTATCCATAATGGAAAAGAGAGTGGACAAGAAGTTCCTCATGTTCATATACACCTGATTCCACGAAACTCTTCTGATAAGGCAGGTCCGGTTCATAGTCTGTTTACTAGTAGACCAAAGTTTACAGATATGGAACTTGACGAAATCGTAAATACACTCAGAAATACAAAGTGAAATTTGATGCGGAGTGCGGGATTTGAACCCGCGACCTTCAGCTTGGGAAGCTGACGTCGTGCCGGGCTGGACTAACTCCGCTCGTTTGGTGATCACATATCTAACATTATATAGTTTAATCAAGAATGATAATTATGGATGCCAAATGTCCACAATGCGAAAAGGTTGCAATACTAAACGATGATGTGACAATTGTAAAATGTCCTCACTGTGGATTTGAAGCAAAATATGATGAGTACCTAGAATTAATGAAACAAAAAATCGGTACCATGGTAGAAAATTTTCAATTTGATAGACCTGGTGGCTTTTAGTTACCAAAATGAACCTTTGTCTGAGCAATCTAAATGCGCGCCACAATTAACACATATCATATGACATGCTTGCATAGAAACCATTATCTTACTACAGCGTGGACATTGGATCTCATCTTTCAATAATGATATAACTCATCTTGAATTTTAAAAGATTTTAGGTACAAAGATTAATTAATAGTCTAAAGATTTTTTTCACTACTTGGCTACATTCAAGTTAAACGTATCCGATAAGAAAGGAAAGACTGTAACAAAAGAGGTAAAGGACAAGGATGCAAGTCCATTTGTAGGATTACAAATAGGAAATGAGCTAGATGCTAGTCTTATTGGAGAGGCAGGCAAGTTGACAATAACAGGTGGTAGCGACAAATCAGGCGTTCCACTAAGAGAGGACATTCATGGTGGAGTAAGAAAATACATCTTGTTATCAAAGGGTGTAGGTTTGTTGGATGCAGAAAAAGGACAACGAGTTCGCAAACTTGTAAGAGGAAATACAATAACTGAAGATGTATACCAGATAAACTGTTTTTATGATGGCGAACTTAAAGTAGAAGAAAAGCCAAGTGGCGAACAAGAAAAGAAAGAAACTACAGAAAAAAGTAAAAAGGCATAGGTTAACATATCCGCTTTTTTTAGCTCATTCGTGCACTGGAAAGATACTCTTCCTGATTGGTATGTAAAAAAATATGGTCATCAACCATGTGTAAACATTGGTACCGCAGGACATGTTGATCATGGTAAAACTACTCTAATACAAGCACTGACTGGTGTTTGGACCAGCGCACATAGTGAAGAACTCAAAAGAGGAATTACAATAAGAGTTGGATATGCAGATGCTGCATTTTACAAATGTAAGAACTGTGAAGTACCACTGGGATATTCTGTAACTCCAAAGTGTAATAACTGCGGAAAAGAAAGTGAACTAACAAGAGTTGTAAGCTTTGTTGACAGCCCTGGACATGAAAGTCTAATGGCTAACATGCTTTCAGGTTCCGCTCTAATAGATGGAGCTATGTTAGTAATTGCAGCAAATGAAAAGGTGCCACAACCCCAAACAAAAGAACACTTGCTTGCTCTGCAGACTTTGGGAATAAAACAGGTGGTCTTGGTACAAAACAAAGTTGATCTAATTTCATATGAAGATGCCTTATCAAATTACTCTGACATTGTCAAGTTTGTAAAGGGCACAAATGCCGCAAAAGCACCCATTATACCAATTTCAGCACAATCAAAACTAAACATTGATGCCCTAATAGGTGCCATAGAATCAACGATACTTACACCTCAAAGAGACGAATCAAAGAACACTGTTATGCATGTTCTCAGATCATTTGATGTTAACAAACCTGGAACTAAAATCAAAGATATGAAGGGAGGAGTTATAGGCGGTAGTATCACACAAGGAACTTTTCATGTTGGTGATGGTATTGAGATAAAACCTGGATTGCTAAATGAAAAAACTGGAAAATATGAGCCAATTGTTACAGATATAGCTTCACTTGGAACAGGCGCAGGAATAGTTGATGAGGTAAAACCCGGAGGCTTGGCGGCTATTGCTACAAAACTTGATCCATCCATGACAAGAAGTGATTCACTTATAGGTTCTGTTATTGGAAAACCTGGAACCTTACCAGAAAATTCCTACAGCGCAAAATTGGAAGTAAATCTATTTGATACCGCCGTAGGCTCATCTGATGAAATTAAAGTGTCATCAATTCAAACAGGAGAATCTCTTAGACTAAGTATTGGTACAGCTCCGTTGCTTTCCAAAGTAACAAGTGTTAAAGGCCAGACCATCGATGTACAATTTAAGAGGCCTGTCTGCTTGTTTGAGAAAAGTAAAGTTGCAATTAGCCGAAGACTTGCAGAAAGATGGAGACTTATTGGGGCAGGTGTAGCCATTGGTTAAGGTAGTTTGCGATACTAGTTTCTTGATGCTTCTATCTTCTAGGCGAATAAAGAACATCAACTCACTTGAAACTGAGATAGGAAACCTGGAATTCCTAGTGCCGGATTTGGTTATTTCAGAACTGGAGAAAATCTCTTCAAGCAATGATAAAAAAAAAGCAATGCACTAAATGCTTTGGATCTAATTAAAGAATATAAAAAAATCCATCTCAAAGGAACCAATGTTGATGATGCCCTAGTCTCATATGTAAAGAAAAATGGGGGTATCATAGCAACAATTGATATTGCTTTAAAAAATAGAATTAAAGAAACTGGAGGCTCGGTTCTTTCTATTGCAAATGATAAAATTGTTTTAGAATCAAAGTAAGATTTAAACTTCTATTTGCCTAAACTTCTACATGTTTGAATATGATGGAATAAAAATAAGGTGGCATGGTCATGATACATTTAGCTTAACACATGATAAGACAATCGTAACGGATCCATACAAACTGTCAAAAAAGATAGATGCGGATCTGATACTTGTCTCGCACAATCATTTTGATCATCTAAGCAACGATGATCTAGAAAAAATCGCTTCACCAAAAACTGTAATTGTTGCAGCAAAAG
Organism: Nitrososphaerota archaeon; assembly: GCA_021325595.1. Taxonomy (GTDB): domain Archaea; phylum Thermoproteota; class Nitrososphaeria; order Nitrososphaerales; family Nitrosopumilaceae; genus Nitrosotalea. The sequence continues at coordinate 12,433 of JAJPGX010000032.1, forward strand.
AATGCATTGACATGTTACAAGGAATCTCATGTAAAAAAATAATAAGTTTGGAACCAGGAAAAGAAGAATCAATTGATGGAATCAAGATAAAGGCAATACCTGCCTATAATATAACCAAGATAAATCCTGATACAAAAAAACCATTTCATCCAAAAGAAGATAATAAAATTGGATTTTTTGTAACTTTTCATGGAAAAACTTTCTATCACACCGGAGATTCTGATCTAATACCTGAGATGTCTGATCTACGGCCTGACATTCTTTTTGTCCCAGTCAGTGGAACCTATGTCATGACTCCCACCGAGGCATCTAATGCGGTAGAAAAAATCAAACCAAAAATAGCTATTCCAATGCATTATGGAACCATAGTGGGAAGTCAAAGTGATGCCATTGAATTTAAGAGCAAAGTAAGATCATGCAAGGTTGAAGTACTTACAAAAGAGTAATAAACAGATAAAAATCCATGAAAAACTAGTTTGATTCAGGATACTAAACTATTTACTATACGCCGATTTGATTTTCATCTCAAACATCTGCTTATCATAGGAATACTGGCCATTTCATTTTCTCTATCTGTTATGGTAAGATCTCAGGCTGCAGATTATGGATTTCAGCTAAATGAATTTGATCCATATTTTAATTATCGAGCAACACAATATCTCCTGGATCATGGAATAGATGCATATGTGCACTGGCATGATGACATGAGTTGGTATCCTCAAGGAAGAGACGTGTACCAAACTGCCCAAGTCCCACTTCACTTTACAGATGCAATCTTGTACAAGGTCTTTGGAGGAGGAACCAGTCTTTATGATTTCACTATTCTCTTTCCTGTAGTTTTCGGTTCAATGACTGCTATAGTCGTTTTTGCACTAGTACGTGTAATTGGTGGAACTACGGCAGGGCTTTTTGCATCTCTGTTTTTTGCAATATCTCCACCCATAATTGTAAGAGGTACGATAGGCTGGTTCAAATCAGAACCACTAGGACTTTTCTATGGCTTACTAGGCGTATACTTGTTTCTCAGTGGTATAAAATCAAAGAATAGAAAAATTGCGGCACTAAAACTTATTGGCGCAGGAGTATTTCTTGGAATTGGATTTGCATCTTGGGGTGGTGTGGAATTCTTCCTTGTGCCACTTGGTATATTCTTCATTGCATTACCTTTTCTAAGAAAAGATCACAAGTTCCTACTCTGGGCAATTCCACTTTTTGTAGGAGTAACAATGGCCATCTCTGGCGGTGTGTTTGCACGCCCTGGACCAGATTTTGTTTTTGGAATGAGGGGTTTTGTAATGATAGGGCCAACTATTTTACTTGTCATCATAATTCTTGTTCAAAAATATAGTAAGGATCAACAAAAGATTCGTAATAGTTTGATGACCCTTGCAGCCTTGCTTGTTGCAGGAGTAATAATATTATCAGTCGGACATCTTGGTGGTGCTAGTTTTCGTTATCTTAATGCAGTAAATCCATTTTTAACATCAGAAGATCCACTGGTTGATTCTGTGGCAGAACATGCTACGCCCACGTTGGCACAGAACTTTACCTATTTCTCGGTTCTTATGTTGTTTGCAGGATTAGGAATCTGGTTAATATTTAGAAAAAAGAATGGGAACTACTCAAACATATCAATTAGAAATGAGATGACAATTTTTGCTTTAATTCTTGGTATAGCGGGTGCATATTCTGGATCTACCTTTTCAAGACTAGAATTATTGACAGCTGCATCTGTCATAATTTTATCATCAGTTGGACTGTCAGCCTTAACATCTGAACTTCTAAAAAAGAGTGACAAGCAAACCAAAATAATAGAATCAACAAAAAAAGGAACACAAACAAAGAAAATCAACATACCAATGTTTGGAAGAATGCCAAAGATTGCATATGTAGCCGTCATAGTCGCTTTACTTCTTGTTCCTACAATTTTTCCTGTTAATGCAAACTGGATAACAATTACAAAGTCACCTCCGACCATATTGAATGGCGGTTCTAATTTTGCTATAGCTACAAGCGATTGGCCTGATACAATGAATTGGATAAAAACAAACACACCAGAAAATTCAGTTGTTGCATCATGGTGGGATTATGGTTATTGGATACAGACACTAGGAGACAGAAAGACACTTGCTGATAATGCAACAATAGATACTGATAGAATTGCAAATATAGCTAGAACATTCTTGAGTTCGCCTGACAAGGCATGGCAGATGCTTCGTGATATGGGTGCAAACTATGTACTGATCTATGTAGTAGGTCAAAAGTTTTCTTCAAACGGTCAGGACTTGTATATACTAGGTGGAGGCGGAGATGAAAGCAAGAAACAGTGGTTTATGAAAATTGGTGGTTACAATACATCTGATTTCTTGGAAGACGATCAGTTTACTCCAAAGCCAAGTTTCTGGCAGAATACTTTACTGGGACAGATGTTTCCATTTGTGCCAATAACTTACTATGATCCAAATACTCATACAGAATCGCAAACTTATACGACAGGCTATACCGCGATTTATGCAAAATCAGTAAAATATCCATCTGATGGAAATGGGCCTCTAAAACTGGTGTATTCATCACCTAGTCTTGATAGAAAAGATTCTGGAATATTTTCCGAGGTTCTGGTATACCAAGTAAATCCCGATTACAAACCTCAATTAAACAAAAATAATTTGTCTCAAGCTAATCAAAATCAGACACAAACACAGGTAAAACCAACCAGTTTGGTGCCTTCATCAACCAGTTCAGCAGTAATTGATACAAAGTTTGGAAAAATTACATTGAATCTATATGGCAACATTGCACCAAAAACCGTAGATAATTTCATCAAGCTTGCAAATTCTGGTTTCTATGATGGTACTGTATTTCATAGAATAGTACCAGGATTTGTTATTCAAGCTGGTGATCCTAATACCAGAAATGGTTCAAGAGACACATGGGGAACTGGTGATGCAGGCTATACAATTCCACCAGAATTTAGTAATCTGACATTTGACAAGTATAAAGTTGGTATGGCCCGAGGACAAAGCTTGAACAGTGGAAGCTCTCAATTTTTCATAACGCTAGGTGATGCACCATGGCTTGATGGTAACTATACCCTATTTGGCGAAGTTGCATCCGGACAAGATGTTGTTAACAAAATAGCTTCACTAAAAACGGATCAAAATGCTCAACCAGTTGATGCTGATTCTGCTAGAATAAGTAAAATAACTATTACTAATAGTACAAAATAAGATTACTTGTATCTGTCCTCAATGCGATATCTTGCATACTTGTCATCAGGAGAATATTTTCCTGGATGTACGCTTTGAGTTTTATGACCACATTTTGGACAATCTTCTTTTAACGTATACCTTTTACAATCAGCGCATTTTCTCATTTGAAATTTCATTTAACCTTCACGGGTTTTCTTTGATTCTTCCCTTGTAAACTTGAAAGTGCCACCCTTTTTCTTAATATTGGTTTCAATTTCTTCCAAAATGGGTCTTAGTTCTTTTTCAGCTTCTTTGAAGTTTTGCGCAGATATAGATATTCTGTATTTGGGAGCACCTATGTATGTAACTGAAACATTTACTTTTTTGTTTTCCATTGCTTCAAGCAAAGAATTCTTGATTATTTCAATCCCGTTGGATTTTGGGCATGTAAGCTCCAATACGCCACGTATCTCAACATGTGGAACCTGAATTTTTGAGCTTAATTCCTCGATTACGGGAATTGATTTGGGAGGGAGCTTTAGGTCTTCTAAAATAGACATGCCTTTAGCGGAAACTTCTGAAAATGCATCATAAATTGAACCAAATTTATCTGTCAGCAAATTTTCCAGTTTTTCAATCTCTGTTTTTGTAAGATTTCCTTTGGACTTGAGATTATCAATCAGTGCTTTTTCCTTTTCTGTTCTTTTTATCTCTAAGAGTTTCTTTTTCTTTTGATCTGCAGATACCTGTTTTAATGATAAATCTATTTCAGACCTGCCAGGGTCTACTCTTTTTACAAGAAGGACTTTTTTTTCTCCAACCTTGAGAAATTTTTCTACATTGCGTATCCAGCCAGTTGCAATTTCTGAAACATGTAAAAATCCTTGAATATTGTTATATTCATCAAGTGTAACATATGCTCCTTGATCCATAATTCTAGTTACTGTGGAAACTACAATTTCTCCTACTTCAGGAAAATCTTGTACAGTTGTTGTCATATCCTTCAAATTTTAGGTACGTAATTTAATGTTGCTGATTCAAAAATCAATTCCTTTCTTAGCTCTTATTCCCAATTTGAAAGGATGTTTTATCTCTCTCATTTCTGTGACCAGATCTGCTTTTTCAATGATTTCGTCTTTTGCATGATTTCCAGTAAGAACAAGATTTACACTATCAGGTTTATCAGAAATAATTTTCAAAACATCATCTAGTTCTATTAAATTAAGATTTAATGCATAATTTATCTCATCTAATATAATTATGTCATACTTTTTTGAACTAATTTTTTCTTGAGCTATCTTTAATGCCTCTTGAGCAATTTTTTTATGATCTTCTATAGGACTTTTATCATCCATTATTCCAACAAATCCCTTGCCCACTGCCGTTAGTTCAAATTCTGGCTCTAGCCTTTTTGATGATGTCATTTCGCCATAATGCCACGAGCCTTTGATGAATTGTATCATGCAAACCTTATGATTGTACCCTATTGCTCGCAAGGCCATGCCTAAAGCCGCAGTTGTCTTGCCCTTTCCTTTTCCTGTATACACTATTACCAGCCCTTCCTTTGTCACTACAAGGAATTTTTTACACGTAGGGTAAAAAGATTGGGATATACAAGAAAGCCACACCTTATAATATTGAATTGAAAAATTCAATGACTGTATATTGACTAAAAATTATGATTATGACATAATAATTGTGGGTGGAGGTCCTGCTGGTTTATCTGCAGCATGGAGCGCATCACAAAAAGGTCTGCATGTTGCTGTACTTGAAAAAGATGAAGCAATAGGGCAAAATATCAGAACAAGCGGCGTAACTTGGATAAAAGAAGCCAGATCATTTGGTATTCCAAATGATTACTATAACGAAATTAGTAACTATGCCTTTTATTCCCCAAGCAATTTTGTATTAAAAAAAACCAAAGAAGCTCAGGCCGCAGTATTAGACGTAAGAAGAACTTATCAATTTCTGGCATATCAAGCAGCAAGTAAAGGCGCAGATATTTTCCTGCGAACCAATGTTACCGATGTTATAAAAAATGAGAAAAACACCATATCTGGAGTAAAGGCAACTTCACTTAAAGAAGATCTGACTTTTAATGCTAAATTGGTAATTGACGCAAGTGGATTTTATTCAGTAATTGGAAAATTACTTGGCCTTGTTTCCTCATGGAAGAGATTTGGAGCAGGTGCTGAATACGAGGCGTACGTAGACAAGATTGATTCTGATACGTGGTATCTCATGGTAGGTTCACAATACTCTCCTGCAGGATACGCATGGATATTTCCATTGGGGAAAAATAAAGTTAGAATAGGCGTTGGCGTTGGCAAACCTGAATCGCCAGCTGATGCAAGCAAGCTTTTGATTGAATTATTAGAAAAAAAACCAAAACCGCTAGATGGTCTTGGAAAAATAGTACCCATCGAATTTCATTATGGTTTGATACCAAATGAGGGTCTCAGGCAGTCAACAATTGATGATGGCCTTATTCTGGTAGGAGACTCTGCAGGACAGGCAAATCCTCTTGTTCTTGAGGGTATACGATATGCAATTGAGTTTGGTAGACTGGCAGGAAAGAAAGGAGCAGAGGCAGTAATTGGCGGTGATACATCAAAACCATCGCTCAAGTCTTATGAAGATTCCATGAGAAAAGCCATAGGCTCTAAGATAGCTGCAGCAGTAAAGGTGCAACATAGATGGCTGAATCTAAGTGATCAAGAATGGGATAAGGAAATTGAAATAATAGATGAACTGTCCGCAGAAGAATTTCTTGATTTTATCAAAGCAGATTTTGGAGTGTTTGATATGCTGCAACTTGCGACCAAACACCCAAAGCTGGCCATGAGACAGCTCTTTCAGATGATGAAAAATTCAAGAAAGGACGAAGCGAAATGAAAATTCCTAGACTAGTACTTGCAGGTGCTACAAGCGGAGTAGGCAAGACATCTATAACTGCAGCAATAATTTATGGTCTTAAAAAAAGGGGATACTCGGTCCAGCCATTCAAGGTTGGGCCTGATTTTATAGATCCAAGCTACCTTTCCGCAATTTCAAATAGAGCCGCAAGGAACCTTGATGTTTGGCTAATGGGAAAAAATGGAGTTCTGAATAGCTTTGTACAGAATTCTGTTTCTGATGTATCAATCATAGAAGGAGTGATGGGATATTATGATGGATTTAGCGGCAAATCAAGTTTTGCAAGTACATATCATGTTGCATCACTTACAAGTTCTCCTGTAATTCTTGTCCTTGATGCAAGTAAAACTGCACGCTCTATTGCTGCAACTGCAATGGGATTTGCAAGTTTTGAAAAGAACTCTAGAATATGCGGTGTAATACTAAACAAGATTGGAAGCAAAAGACATGAGCAACTCTGCCGTGATGCCCTTGCCAAGACAAAACTATCCATATTAGGTGTGATTCCAAGAGATAACGATATACATCTGGAATCAAGGCATCTTGGATTGATTCCAGTACAAGAAAATATGTCACTTGATAAAAAAATCAAGTCAATTGCAAAATCACTATCTGAATTCATTGACATTGATAAAATAATTAGATTTTGTAATAGTGCACCTGTCTTACCATCAATTATCAGAACCAAGCACAAAAAGAAGCAAACCACAATATCTGTAGCACTTGATCAATCATTCAATTTTTATTATCAAGATAATCTTGATTGCCTGAAAAGGGCTGGTGCAGAATTGAAGTTTTTCAGCCCAGTTTCTGACAAAAAGATACCTGCATGTGATGGAATCTATCTGGGAGGTGGATTTCCAGAAGTAAAAGGAGAACTACTCCGAAAAAACACACCGATGCTAAAATTGATAAAAAAATCTGCCGAAGACAACATTCCAATATATGCAGAATGTGGGGGATTGATGTATCTGACCAAATCAATAAGATACAAGGATGCAAAATTTAAGATGGTTGGGCTTTTTGATGCTGTAACAGTAATGGAACAAAAATTGAAACTAAACTATACCAAGGCACGATCCAAGCCAAGTTCATTTTTGATAAAACCGCATAGCATTCAGGGACATGAATTTCATTACTCTCAATTGGATTTGGTATCAAGGGATTCCAAGTTTGCATATGACTTGTCTGTTGGAATTGGAATCAAGGACAAAAAAGACGGGCTTGTTGCTTACAATACACTTGCATCATACATGCATCTTAATTTTGAAACACCATCAATATCTGATGATTTTGTAAAGTCATGCATTTTGCATTCTAGAAAGTGATGTTATTGCTTGGAATTTTTTGCAGATAATATTTTAAAAAGTGCATTAATAATTGCAGATGCACATGGACTTCCACCCTTTCTGCCAATGTTTGTGATATATGGAATATCTGTACCGCGAAGATCATCTTTTGATTCTGCAGCGCATACAAACCCTACTGGAATACCAACAACCAATGCTGGTGCTGTTACACTTTCTTTTATCATCTGTATTACTTCCAAAAGTGCAGTAGGTGCATTGCCTACAGCAACTATTCCGCCATTCATCTGTTTTGCAGCCATCCTCATTGCGGTCTGAGCTCTAGTCTTGTTTAGCTTTTTTGCTTCTTCTACAACCTTTGTGTCTGATATGCTACATATCACTTGGTTTCCAAATCTCTGTAGGTTATCCTTGTTTAATCCCCCGATGACGCCGTTTACATCTACAATTATGTTACAGCCTTTTTGCAATGCATCAATCCCGTTTTTTATTGCATCTTTGTGAAAGACTATTTTTCCATCTCTTGCAAAATCAAAATCTGCTGTAGAATGAATCACTCTTTTGACTATGATCCACTCCTCAGGTGAATATGAATGAGGGCCAATCTCACTGTCGATTATTTCCATGCTCTTGTCCTCAATCGACTGTCCCTTTTGAGTAATCATGATTCAACCTCCCTTGCTCTCTCAATTATCAAGTCAATCATTTTCTCATCTACTCCTATGTGCTTTGTAATGAGAACTTTTTTTAAATTGTGCTTTTCAAGTGCAGGTTTAAGGTCCGTGTTGATATCTGTTTTTACATGTGCACCCTCATGTAAAAAATAAAACACTATGACTAGAACATCTGGATCTCTTTTCTTGCATATCTCTACTCCATGTTCAATGTTTGGCTCTTCAATCTCTAGAAAACAAAAATCTACATTTCTATATGACTTGCTTAGCTCATCTGTTACATATTTTATCGAGATCTTTGCATTGGGATCCATGCTGCCATGACCAATTACTAGAACATCTATCTCATTTTCTGGAAGTGTTATTCCATCTTTTTCAAGTGCTGATCTTATCCTGTTTTTAACAAGCTCCACTAGTGTTATGTGCATGGACATTGGTTTTGTTACAAGAAACTTTACCTTTGTATTTGCTTGATATTTCATTACCTCAGTTACTGCAGCCTTTACCTTTTTGCCAGGATATAGAAAATATGGCACTATGGTAAGTGAATCTAAATTATGTTGAAGGCATTTTTTTATTCCATCTTCTATGTATGGAGGCCGCACTTCCAAAAAGCAATATTCAGCATAATCATAATTGCCCTTTTCTCTTGCTTTCTTGGATATTATCTCCAACTCCTCTTCTGACTCTCTTTCCTTGCTTCCTCTATCTATTAGTAACAATCCACGTTTCAACTTGATCTCCTTGCTATGGCAATTGTAAGATTTGGAGGGAACTTGTGTTTTTGAACAATCAATTCCCCGCCTGAGGCCTTTATGGCTGCTGCTTCTGATACACTTGGTGTGCCCTCAAACGTTTGCACTACATCTGAGGGATTAGGTATGATAATTGTCGCAAGTGTCTCCTTTTCAAAATACTCTATTGGTATATTAGTCTCCTCTGATAGTTCCTGTAATCCCTTGACATCTGACTCTTTTTTTATTGATGCAAATTTTGCAATGGATTTTGGGCTGAGCTTAAACTTGGATAGACAAAAGTTCATACCTTCCTTTATGGTTTCTTTTGTAGTGTCCCAGTGCAGTCCTATGCCAACTGTCAGAGTCTTTGGTCTATAAACTACGGCCTGTTCCAAAATTTTCTTGTCCTCTATAATTTTATCAGTTATTATTAGAAATCCCTTACAATCAGACTGTACCAGATCATTCAATGTATTGTAAATATGTACATTTTTTGGCAATTCTTTTTTTGGGCTCCACCAGTCTTTTTCTCCTGCATCTTGAAATACGCCAATTTTTTCTTCATTTACCATAAAGGCGCTCACCTTGGTTACGTTGGTATGATCATCTATAATCCAACCAAATTCCTTTCCAACCAAATCTACTGGAATGGTTTTGTTCACATCTGCTGCTGTGGTTATAACAGGAGTTGCATGTAGGGCATCGGATATCTTTTCAGTAAGCTCATTTGCTCCACCCAAGTGGCCTGAAAGAGTACTTATGACAAACTTTGCTGTATCATCTATTACTACAACTGCCGGGTCTGTTTTTTTGTCTTTTAGGTGGGGGGCAATTAATCTTATAACAGCACCAAGTGAGAATATGCATATCATTGCATCATAACTTGAAAACAACTCCTTTACTTTGGATGTGGTGGTTTCCTCAAACCATCGTATCTGTGAATCATTATTGGAGAGCTTTGAAGGGGCAAATATCTCCCAAGATGTAAAGTGTTTTTTTAGTAAAGTTGCTATGTTTATACCGTTTTTAGTTATTGCAAGTATGGCTGTCTTGTCCAAGATCTCTAATTTTTTGCGCTCTCAAGATATTTGTTACTCTTTGGAAATAATCCTATGACATTTCCATCAAAATCAAACATTATTACCTCAATCTTGAATTTGTTATCAGAATGCTTTCCAAGTTGGGTGGCAACTTCAGAACAAACCATGTCAAAAAAGCCAAGAACCTTTTTTTCATTTATTATCTCAAAGACATGCCTTGCGGTATTTGCCTCCCTGATTTGTTTTACTACATCCTCAGGTGCCCTGCACTTTAGGGCTATGCCGGCAAGAAACTCCATGTCCACCTTTGATCCTTTTACATGGGTTTGCTTTACTCCCATGCCCATCTTTGTTAGTTTTCCGATAAATCCTGCAACATATGCCATCTTGATTCCTTTCTTTGCACACTGCTGTACAGTATATCCAGAAAAGTCACCCATCTGTACAAAGCAATGATCGGGAAGATCAATTATCTTTCTTGAAAAATCCTCGCTTCTTCCTCCGGTTGTTAATACTACAGTATCATTTCCCATTGCCAAAGTAACATCGATGCTCTGCCTAATTGATGCCGCAAAAGATGCTGTAGAATATGGTATTACAATTCCGCTTGTTCCTAGAATGGAAATTCCACCAATGATTCCAAGCCTTGGGTTATCTGTCTTAATTGCAAGTTCTTTTCCCTTTGGAACGGATATTGTTACTTTGATTCCTTTTTTTACAAGAAGGTCTTTTGCTATCTCTAAAATATTTTCCCGTATCATTTTTTTGGGTGTGGGGTTTATTGCGGCAGAACCTATCTCAAGTCCAAGTCCGGGTTTTGTAACCCTGCCAACTCCTTCTGCTCCGTCAATTTCTATCTCTCCTTGTTTTTCATTCAGGGAAACATTTGTTATTATTTCTGCACCATGTGTTACATCTGGATCATCGCCGCCGTCTTTTATTACGGAACATGTGGAACTTTGCGAATCAAAAACACAACTCTCAATTTTTATTCTAATTTGTGATTTTTTTGGCAGTGCTACATCTACAAAATCTATCTTTTTTTGATTCAATATGGCAAGAACTGCAGCCTTTGCACCAGCAGTAGCGCATGTACCTGTGGTAAAACCTGTCCGTAACTTTTCTTTTGTTTTATTTTCCACACAGATAATTTGTTTTCTTGTGTATTAATCCGTTATTGGATCACTTGAAGATGGATGCCAAAACTATCCAAATCGCAATGGCTGCCAGTCCTCCATATAATATCAGGTGTATACTCATAGGTGAGCCCTCCTTTTCTTGATTGTGCTCATAAGTGCTACTCACTTTGGCACCAAACTCTTGTCTAAACGAGGAAAAATCTGGACCAAAATGAAACTCGTCGCTTTTTTCATATTTTTTCCAAAACTCTGTATACTTTGTTGCTACCTCTGATTCTGAAATCTTGCTCTTGCTCTTTTCTTCCTGCCTTAGCTTTTGATAAGCCTCTGAAATTTTTTTGAATTTCTCACTATCGCTTTCTTTGTTTCTGTCTGGGTGATATCTCAAGGAAAGCTGTCTGTATGCGTTTTTTATCTCCTTTTGAGACGCTCCGGGTTTTATGCCCAGTATGTGGTAGCAATCAGCTATATTCAAGTACAAATATGATTATACCAGGACCAAAATTAATTTGTCGGGAAAATTCTTGCCTAGTATGAATAGAACTGTAATAATAACTGGAGCAAATGGGTTTGTTGGGAAAAATGTTGGAAAAATACTGTCTCAAAATGGATTTAAGGTAACAGGCATTGTACGCAAAGGACGTATAACTTTTGGAAGGACAATTCTATCAAAGGAGCTCTCTGAAAGTAACTTGTCACAAAAGATCAAGGAAGCTGATGCATTGCTTCATTTCATAGGAAAGGGAGAGCAAACAGTAGAATCAGACTATCAAAAAATAAACGTTGACCTTACTAGAAATGCAATTTTGCTTTGCAAACAATCTGGGATAAAAAAAATTGTTTACATAAGTGGTCTAGGTGTTAACTCCAAAACAACACTAGGGTATTTTATTTCAAAATACAAGGCAGAGCAAGAAATAATACATTCTGGACTTGATTATACTATATTCCGATCATCATACATAATTGGTACTGATGACGCTCTATCGCAGAACTTGCAAGAACAAATCAAGAAAGGCATAATCATGATACCAGGTTCGGGAAACTATCGCATCCAACCAATTTTCATTGGTGATGTGGCAAAGATTATCATAAAATCAATCACTTCAAAGTCATTCTCAAATAAAATACTTGATCTGGTTGGGCCTCAAACTGTACGATACAGTCAGTTCGTAAAGAACTTTGTAGGTAGGAGAACCAGAATAAAGAAAATTGATTTTGAAGAGGCATTCCATGACGCTCTTCATAACAATGGATACTTTGGTATAGATGATCTGAGCATTTTAGTGGGAGATTACATAGGAGACCACAAAAAACTTGAAACACTTGCAAAAATGAGATTTACTAGATATAAAGAAGTTTTAAAGTCCAGAAGCCTTTCTTAATGTATCTGCCTTGTCAGTTTTTTCCCAAGTGAATTCTGCCTCATTTCTTCCAAAGTGTCCATATGCTGCAGTCTTTCGATAGATTGGGTTTTTTAATTTCAATTGAGATACAATGGCAGAAGGCCTAAGATCAAAGTTTTTTCTAACTATATTTTCAATCTCCTCTTCTGGAATCTTGCTTGTCTCAAACGTATTTACCATTAAAGAGATAGGCTCTGCAACACCAATTGCATATGCTACTTGGACTTCGCATTTATCGGCAAGCCCTGCGGCTACAATATTTTTTGCTACATATCTACACATGTAGCAAGCTGACCTGTCTACTTTTGATGGATCCTTTCCTGAAAATGCTCCACCGCCATGTCTTCCCATTCCTCCATATGTATCCACAATTATCTTTCTTCCAGTAAGCCCTGCATCACCTGGAGGACCTCCTATGACAAATCTTCCTGTTGGATTGATGTGAATCTTTATTTTATCATTCCAGAGATTTCCTAAAACTGGCTTGATCACTTTATCTATGATCTGATTTTTTATCTCTCCATTAGAAACCTCCTCTGAATGCTGTGTGGATATCACTATTGCTTCTACACTTTTTGGCTTGCCATTTTCGTATTCCACTGTAACTTGGGACTTTCCATCAGGTCTTGCCCATGGCAATTCCTTTTTCTTTCTTGCTTCTGAAAGACGCTTTGTTAATTTATGAGCAAGTAAAATTGGCATGGGCATTAATTCTTGGGTTTCATTTGTGGCATATCCAAACATTAATCCTTGGTCTCCGGCACCTTGATCCTTGTTGTCAGTAGCAGTAACCCCTTGTGATATGTCAGGGCTCTGTGCATGTAATGATACCAAGACACTGCAGGAATCTGCATCAAAGCCATACTGTGGATTGTCATAACCAATCTCTCTGATGGTTTTTCTTACTATATCCTGGATGTCAAATTTTGCCTTTGATGTTACTTCACCTGCCACTAGAACTATACCAGTTGTTGTCAGAGTTTCCACAGCAACTCTAGAGTCTGGATCTTGTTTTAGATATTCATCTAATATTGCATCAGAGATTTGATCACAGATTTTGTCAGGATGTCCTTCTGTTACAGATTCTGAAGTGAAAAGGTATCTTCTACCTGCAGTCATAACTATACACCTATAATTCGTTTTCTAGCTTTATGAAAAGTACGTTATTTCCTCTTACTATGACTCGACCGTAATTTGCAACTGTCTTTCCGTTGCTGATCTCCTCTGCATCAGTCATGATAAGATTCATGTAAGAATCAACGTTATTCATCTTGCCTTTGTATTCTATATCGCTTTTTAGTCGTACGGTGACTTTCTTGTTAACGCCTTTTTGAAGGGTAGTCAATGGTCGTTTCGGAGTTGCCTGCGACACATAATTCACTTGTCACCTGTGCTTGAAATCGGGAATAAAAGCCTTCCCGATCATCACTTATACTGTTTAATTTATGATATAATCTCTGGAAAAAGAATTGATCTTAACTGGTTTGACAAAGTTGGACAGTCTGCTTGGTGGTGGAATTGCACCAGGTACCATAACAGACATCTTTGGTCCTGCTGGAAGCGGCAAGACACATCTTGCAATGCAAATATCACTTGGTGTAATTGATGATGGAGTAGTTCTATACCAGGACAACTCTGGTGGATTTAGACCGGAAAGGATGTTGCAACTTTTTAAAATGCGACAAATGAATCCAAAATTGCTTGACAATGTTGTGGTTGCAAGAATTACAAACATATCAGAACAAATATCATATGTGAAAAAAATTTATGATATAAAACCAAAATTAATCATAATAGAAAACATAACAGAACTTTTTACATTTGAATATTCGAAACAGGCAAACTCACTTGAAAAACATGTCAAGTTTATGGAATACATGCACATGCTAAGCCTTGCTGCAATCAAACAAAATATACCTGTAATTGTAACAAATACTGTACGAAGCTCAGAGCAGAAAGAAGTTGAGAGCCTTGACAGGTCAATTTCCATGTTTACTCATAAAAAAATAAGACTTGACAAAAATGGCCAAAAGCGTACAGCACATGTGCTTCCTTGCTTTGGGGAAAAAAAGGAGATCTTGTATAATATAACCGAATCAGGTCTTGTGGAGATACCCTAAGTATTTATCACTGTACTAAATAATGATACACATGGCAGGAATTTTTGATTATATTCCAATAATCACTGTTATCTTATTTGGCATCGGTTTAGTTGGTGCTATGGTATACGAGCGAGCTAGAACAAGACAAACCCAAGAGCCAGAGTCAGCTACCTGATATACAAGAAAAGTTTCGTAATCTTGGTTTTGAGCATCTCACCGAGATTCAACAAAAGGCAGTACCTGTAATATATCAGAAAATTGACTCACTTGTAATTGCACCCACTGGCTCTGGAAAGACAGAGACTGCAGTAATTCCTATATTTGCAAAGACTGCACAATCCAAAAAACCAGGAAAAATCAAAGTACTGTACATAACACCACTTAGAGCTCTAAACCGAGACGTATTTCGTAGAGTAATAAAATATGCAGAATCTGAAAACCTTCGAATCGAGATAAGGCATGGTGATACATCACAATACATGAGGAAAAAAATCAATCTCTCCCCGCCTGATGTATTGATTACAACACCTGAGACTTTGATTATATTACTTACACAACCTCTCATGTTGCATGCACTTGATGAACTTGAATGGATTGTGCTTGATGAAGTGCATGAACTTTTAGGAAATGAGAGGGGCGCGCAACTCTCTTTGAGCCTTGAAAGACTTCAGGCAAACACAAAGCAGTATATCACAAGAGTTGGCCTTTCTGCCACCGTAGGCAACACATCTGAGGCTGCCAAGTTTGTTGTAGGAACAAAAAGAAAGTGCAAAATCATCGAAGATCATTCCATTCGAAAATATGATGTTGAGGTAAAGTATGTGGATGGAACAATTACTGATGTTGTAGATTATGTAATAGAATATGTAACAAAATACTATTCTCACTCTCCAGTTCTTTTGTTTACAAATACAAGAGGCGAGTCTGAATATATTGCATCAATTCTAAAGGAGCGTTCTAGTCTTGCAATAGATCTTCATCACGGTTCCTTGTCACAACAAGTGCGTGAAGAAACAGAGGAGACATTGCGAGAAGGAAGACCTGGCATTGTAGTATGTACGTCATCACTGGAACTTGGCCTTGACATTGGCTCAGTCGAACTTGTAATTCATTATGGTTCTCCAAGACAGGTGTCAAAACTTGTGCAAAGAATAGGGAGAAGCAGACACACAAGGGAATCTTCTGCAAAGGGGCTTGTGATAACAAACAATCCGGACGATGAGATAGAGGCACTTGCCATACTGGAACGTGTAAGGGAAAAGTCAATTGAAGACCAAGTAGTTCATGATGGTGCACTAGATGTACTGGCACACCACCTTGTTGGAATGACAATGCAGTTTGGAAAAATTTCTATAGATTCTGCATTGAATTTAATCCAGCAGGCATACTCGTTTAGAAACATAACTGCACAGGAACTATTACAGGTATTATCAGTACTTGATAATGCTTCCATAATACATCTTGACAAGGAAGAGATGACATTTACAAAAAAGGGTCGCGCATTTAGATATCACTTTGAGAACCTTTCCACAATACCTGACATTTTAAAGTTCAAGGTATTTGATACTGTATCTAAAAAAATAATCGGAAGCCTTGATCAAAGATTTGTAGGGGATTATGGTGAGCAGGGAAATGTCTTTGTTCTAAAGGGACTGCAGTGGCGCATACTAAACGTGGATGACAAGGGACTAAAAGTAAATGTGGAGCCAATCCAGTCTGCTGGAATAAATGTACCATACTGGGAGGGGGAGAACATTCCAGTTGATTATATCACAGCAAGAAAGGTTGGCATGTTTAGAACTAGAACTATAATAAATCCACTTGCAAGTAAAGTAATAGAAAATCTCAAGCTTGGAACAATACCTGATGAGAAAAACATCGTAATAGAATCACAAAGAACAAGAAATACTGTTGTGATTCATGCGTGCTTTGGAACCAGAATCAACGCAACACTTGCAATGCTTGTATCAGCAATGCTTTCTGCAAAAAGTGGATATCTTGTGGAATCGCGCTCTGATGCGTATAGAATAATGCTATCATCAAATGGCAGGATATTAGAAAAGCCAATCTTGGATATATTGTCTGACAAGTATGACCTTGAGGATATCGTTCAGGCCTCGCTTGCTGGCACACACAACGTAAACTGGAGGACATGGTGTGTTGCAAAAAAGTTTGGCATAGTAGGGCGTGAGGCTGTATATGACAGAAAAGCCGCGAGATTTCTTTATGAAAAATACTCCAAGACAGCACTGACAAAAGAAGCCTTGCGTGAGCTGTACCATGACAAGTATGATCTGGAAAATACTGGTACGTTACTTGAAAGGATCAAGTCAGGACAGGTAAGGATGCACTGGATTGAAGTTGATGGTTTCTCAAAACTTGCAGAACCCATACTTGATCACACCAGCAAGTACTATGCTGCACCTGCAAACATAGACAAGGGAATATTGGACTTGGTAAAGGCAAGGCTTGGCAAGACAAAGCACAGATTGGTTTGTGTAAGGTGTGGCAAGTGGGAAAGAGTTGTAGAAACAAATGAGATAAAAGAGATACCATCCTGTCCTTACTGCAAATCAAGGCAGATTGCAACTACATTTTATTCTGATTATGATCTGGGAAAGATTGTACAGAAAAAAGCCGCTGGGAAAAAAATTACAACTGAGGAGAATCACAAGTTTGCACGTGCATGGAAGGTATCATCACTTTTAGCAAACTTTGGCAAGACAGCACTTGTTGTACTTTCTGGATATGGAGTTGGTGCTGACACAGGAGCAAGGATTTTGCGTAACATGGTAGGAGAAGATGAACTATACAAGCAAATCTATGAGGCAGAAAGGCAGTATGTCACCACAAGGGGCTTTTGGGACTAATTTATTCTATAATCTCTATGACAATTCTCTTAATCCTGTCAAAAGTGTCCTTGTTTATCCTTCCAATATTCATCTTAACAAGTTTTTTACTTACACTAAAAATTCTATCTACCTTGATGGTACTATCAATAATGAGATTACCTCTTTCCAAATCATTATTTGTTATAAGTAAAGAATAGTCTCTTGATTTCATCTTTGTGGTAAGAGGAACAGCTACGATGTCCTCAAACTTTCTATTATATTTGCTATTGGATAAAACTACTGCTGGTCGTACCTTAGAACTTTTCAGATCTGAAAAAGGAAATGAAAGTAATATTATATCCCTCTGGGAAATCATTTGTTATCACTTTTTCAAATATTGATTCCAAATCTCATCATTTTTGTTCATCCAGATCTTGCGAAGAGATTGTTCTGTTAGATATTGAACATCAAAGAATTCATCTTTGAATTTTTTTGCGACCCTTTCAGGCTTTTCTAGAATTAATTTTTCACCTTTTCTTATGAGGATAATTTCATCACCCTTCTTTATGCCGATCTCTTTTTGAATATCGGAAGGTAATGTTATCTGTCCCTTTGCCGAGACTTTAATTGACCTGAACTTTAGATCATCGGTAACTGCTCCCATGGAGAAAGTAAGAATTTTCTTACTTATAAAGAAGGCGTAAAGATGTTGATTTCATTTGCCTGAAAGATATGTGATAAGACTAGTTCTTTCTTGAAATAACTGAATATGCAGTAAGGAACAGTTCAGTTCTGCCTTCAAGACCTGGTTTTGCATTGACCGCAGTTACTGTGATTATCTCACCTTGTGTAAACTGTTCAAGTAATCTGGCCTGTGACCTCCAGCCCTTGAGCCAGATCTGGCCTGTATCGTCCTCGATAAATGTCTCAGACAATAGTATCGTCTCGCCTGACTTTGTCTGTATCTCGCGCTTTTCAGGTGACTTTAGAATTATTGCCTCGATGCAGTAAAGTGTATCAGATGGCTTGATCTCTTTTATCTTTGTTCTAAGCTCTGGTAACGTAGGAATATTTTTTTCATCAACTTTTCTTACAAGTGCATCACCTTCAAGTGTGATGGAATTTCCATAAACCTTTGATGGCATGCATTCTATTGTATCCCCTACTGCCAAGTCCTTTGTTATCTGTACTGTATCTGCTATGCTTACAAGTTTTTTCTCCTTTGTCACACCTAGAATCAATGTGTTTCCTGAATCGCTTTTTGTTGTAGATAAAATCCTAAGTATGGTTGGTTGAATCTCTTTTGCCCCTTCGATTTCTATTACAGTTCCCTCATCGCCATGAATCTCAAGCCCCATCTGGCCCATCTTTGTCCTAACCCCAATCAATCTTGTCTTTGCACCAGATGTAATCATCTTTGGAATTGTTGACTCGTCTTTATTCCATAGTACAACCCTAATAATTGTGCCATCCTTTCCCTTTAGTCTAAGTTGCAATGACTTTGCAGGCTCGCCCTTGAAATTTGTAAACTCGGACGTTCTTACATTTCCATCAAGTATTCCTGACACTACAAGATTCTGCTGATTCTCTTTTACATTGCTCACATCGTCTGTTATGGAATCAAGTGATGGAATGGTGCTCTCAGTGCCATCCGGTTCTATGGTAGAGCCAGAGCCCACATTGATTATTGGCTCGCCTCTCATGTCTGATTTTACATATGCTTTTATTATTTTCACCAAATCTCCTGGCTTTAGATTCTCAATTCCAGGCATGTTTGCCTTTTCATCCCATAACTTTACCTTTGCCCTTGAATCATTGTCATATACTGTCATTGTTCTCAAGAGGAACTGTGTTCCATCCTTTCTTGAAAACTGTCTTGCTGGATAGACATTCATGACTCTGGTGGCAAGCGTTATCTCCTTTGCACCAACATAGAGGTCCTTTAATCCCATCTCTACCTTTAGCGGCTCACTTAATGATACTCCCAAGTCTGATGCTATCAAAAACAATGCACCCTGGTCTGTAAGATATCCAGCTCCTATCTTTTCCTTCTTTCTCTGTATCATCTCATCGATATCTTTTCTGGAAAGTTCTGGCTTTTGCTCCAACAATCTGTTAATTAGCGAATCAAATTCTGACAATCAATTGCTGATCAAATGTGTATGATATAAAAATTTCATGGAATCAAAACCTGATCGCTATTACCTTCTTATTAGTGAATGAATCGATCTGGTATATTGCATATCATACAGGTCACATCACTTTCAAAGTCATATGGAGACTTTATTGCAGTAGACAACATTGATCTCAACGTAGAAAAAGGCAAGATATTTGGTTTTTTGGGCCCAAATGGTGCTGGCAAAACTACTACCATAAAATTACTTACCACGCTAATCCCTCCAAACAATGGAAAAATAAACATACTTGGAATTGATGCGGTAAAAAATCCGCTTGATGTGAGAAAAAGAATTGGAGTGGTACTGCAGCAGCCAAGCTATGAGCCAACACTGAGTGTTGAAAAATCCCTTGAAAAATATGGCATGATGTGGAATGTTGACAAGAAAACCAGAAAGCAAAGAGTTGAGGAACTCTTGGTAGCATTTGATCTCTTGGATATCAGGAAAAAGAAAAACGATGACTTGTCCATAGGGCAGAGAAGACGTGTTCAGGTAGCACGCGAGTTCATGCATGACATGGACTTGCTGTTTCTGGACGAGCCAACAGTGGGCCTTGACCCGTCTGCAAGGCGCAGCCTTCTTGATTATATCAAGGGAAAGGTAAAGTCAGGCCTTACAATATTTTTTACAACGCATATACTGGAAGAGGCAGAATACCTATGCGATGAGATTGCAATTATCAACAAGGGAAGGATAATTGCAATTGATACCCCAGACCAACTAAAAACAAAGTTTGGACGTGAAAAGACAATAAAGATTCATGTTCAGGAACAAAACGTTTCCAGTCTTCTTTCTGATATAGACTGTAAGATAGAATACAATTCTGGTGTTACAATTACGGTTCATTCAGATAAATCTGAGGATGTACTGCAAAAGATTCTGCACATACTTGCATCAAATGGTATCACAGTAGAGGACTTGAGTGTGGTACCGACAAGTTTGGAAGAGATATTCTTGTCAGTGGTGAAAAATTCAAATGAATCCAGTAATTAGACTAGTCAACAGAAACCTGACAATATCCCTTAACATGGGATTTGTAATCTGGCAGGTTGTATTTCCATTGATTTACATATTTGTTGCAGGCTTTGCATATACTGCACTGATACATGATGTTCCATTTGCAAACAAGACACTTGACTATCCTGCATTTATCGCAACCGGAATGATTGGTTTTAACATAATGAACAGCACTCTGATATCAGGAATAATAATCTGGAATGACAGAAGACATGGAATGTTTGAGCAGATACTTGTAGGACCTTTCAAGAGGTCGCAGTATATTTTATCAAATGTTTATACCATTGGCATAATCGGGCTTTTTAGTGCCGGATTGATAACAGCAGTTGGATATCCTCTCTTTTTCAAGTCGGTATCATTTAATATTTTGACTGTACCGCTTGTTGTATTTGCATCAATAACTGGTGCTATACTATTTGGTTCCATTGCATCTATAATTTCTACTAGATTAAAGTCAAGTGAGGGGTTTAACGTAGTAATCAATACGGTATTTCTCTTCTTTGCATTTGTTAGTACAGCATTTTATCCTGCGCAAGGAGCTCCTCCCATACTTGCAACTGCATTTTATTTCAATCCACTGACATATCTTGTGGATGTTGTGCGCGCCGGAATATTTGGTTACTTTGATTATACCATAGCACTTGAGATGATCGTTCTAGCAGTAGGTGCTGTTATACTGTTTACGGTTGCTACAAAACTCTTGTCAAGACTTGAGATTTAAAATGTAATTTCAGTGCGTTTTTGTATTATAAACTATTACAGAAATTGCACTGGAAAATATATTATATGAATATGGCATGTTCTGGAAATAGTTAAAACCATATCTTGCTGACCTTTTTTTGTAAAACCGTGAATTTTGAAAAATTATTAGATGAGATAGTCAAAGTCAATGATTCTATTCGTTTCATTTTTGTTACAGATGAGGATGGAAAACTAGCTCATAGTAGGGTTTCTACGAATACTTTTCTTTTAAATGATAAACAGGTATCACTTCTTGGAGTGGATATGCAGGTTCTAAGGAGATTGCTGAATCTGTACGATGAGATCATTGGAAAAAATACATTTGTACATTTGATAAGAGAAAGGGTTCATGTCTTGATATACTATATTGACAAGTGGATAATTCTGGTAAGTTGTGATAGGAAAACTGACAGGCATGTTTTGACTGATATATCAATTAAGATAGAATCTCTCATAAATGACGCTAAATCTCATCACTAGTTCTATTTCAAATAACTTTTCTTAATGGTGTAAACTATTGTATTTTCAGTCAATGAAAATCTTGCCTTGCAGCCTAAATCATACAAAACCGACTCGATTAAAATTTTGAAGTACAAAGACCATTTTATTCCCATGCTATGCTGAAATACGAAATTGATTTCATCATCTTCATAGATTTCATTATAATGAAATCCTGCTGCTTTTGCTCTCAATGCCATTACCTCAAGTGCATTTTTTATATTGTACTGTCCCTTCATGGAACTAACTAAATCTCTGTATGCATTTTTCCCCTGCTCTGATGCTATCTCTTCAATCACTTCATCATCTAATTTATCCATGATTGATTCTAGAATGTCTTTTGGAATGGGCACCCACCCAGATTTTATGGCAGGAATTGTCCATGCAAGGTCAAAACGGAGTTGCTTGCTTATTTCAATATCAAGTGTTGTTCCATGACTTTCTGCAATCTTTCTTAAGCGGTCTAGTGTCTTTTTATCTACACTGATGGAGATGCTCTCAGTTGTTGACTGATCATCCAATGTAATTGTCATTTTTGTACCTGCATATAATTACTGTTTTTTTAATTGGCTGTACGGTACTTTCAAACCTTACCGATCTTTGGCAATAATATGACATAATCGTATAGTGTATAATCCAAGTCTGTGAAATTCAAATAAATCATTATATTCCAAGTTCATTCCGTTCAGGGAAGCATAATATCCAAAATTATCAATTTGATTTACCTGCTTGACTATTCCACCATATACAGGGCAGTGATGTCAAAGGTTGACCCATCACCTACAAAATCCATTCAATACATAAAACGAAGATTACATTGATGGAATGATTCTGTACTGCCTTGGTTTAAATGGAATGATGACATAATGATACCATGCAGGTCAAACGTAGAAGCAGTTTCTGGTTTTTGCTGCCAATATTTTTCAATGTAATAGGCGGCGTCATTGCGTATTTTATAATAAAAGAGGATGACCCTGGAAAAGCAAAGAACTGTCTGTACCTTGGAATCATTCTGGCTGTGATTCCTTTTGTGTTGTTTGTAATTCCAATGCTGATTGGAATTGCGCTATTTCCGAATATGCCTAGATTTGGTAACATGCATTATGTCTAGTATGTAACTTTGACAGACAAATTTTGCAAAAACATGGGACACCAATTGTAGCAAATTTAAGTTAGAACAAATATTATCAAAGTATGAAGCAGAATTTTCCTTCCATCATGGATTTCCAATCTGTCTTTGGGAAGGAGACAATATGGAAAGAGATTTGGCTCCGGCCCGATTCGAACATATGCTATCTTGTTTAGATTAACTATTTTTCATAAACCTCTTTTCTATGTTCAAATCTTAACAAATACAATACGGTTCCTTGATATGCATAGATGAGTCTGTAAGGCTTTACATAAACTGTTCTTTCCCCCTTTAGATTATATCTTAGGGGTTTTCCAGATTCTGGATTTTCTATTATGTTTTGAATTTGACTTTTTAATTTCTCTTTTAATTTATTGTCTTTTATCTTTGAAACCTCTTTTCTGAATTTATCCGACCAAACTATTTGTGAGATTACCATTTTGCAAATTCTTTGAAAAATTGTGATGTTTTGGCCTTGCCACCTTTTCTGTGCTCTATTTCTTCCCATGCTTCCTGAATTGATCTTAGTGTTTCAATATCTTGAGCGGTGAATTCCTGATCTAGTTTTTTTAAAACTATCAAACTCTTCTTCTCTGTTATGGTAAATACATCTCCGTCTTTTATTCCAAGTTTTTTCCTAACCTTGTTTGGAATAACTATCTGTCCTTTACTGCTTACTGTGGTAAAGGCAATGTCATTTGGCATAATGTAAGATTGTCTTACTTGTTAATAAGTATGATACGGTTAGTTCTAGGGAAATTAGTTGTGTCATATATTGTCACAATTAGTTGATTATATAGCCCGGCCCAGATTCGAACTGGGGTCAAGGGCTCCAAAGGCCCCTATGCTTGACCGCTACACTACCGGGCTTCTTTTCAAACCTT
Source organism: Nitrososphaerota archaeon (assembly GCA_021325595.1). Lineage (GTDB taxonomy): Archaea > Thermoproteota > Nitrososphaeria > Nitrososphaerales > Nitrosopumilaceae > Nitrosotalea. The sequence continues at coordinate 36,219 of JAJPGX010000032.1, forward strand.
GATTTGCATTCCTTTATAATGTTACTTGAAATACGCGAGAAGCTTAATTAGCCATGTTTGGGTTTTTTAGAATCATGCGAGCATTGCTTGTATTTTTGGTTCTAGGTTCTGTAGGAATAATGATGATTCCAAATTCGTATGCACAAACCCAGAACAATCTAGCAATTTTTGTTCAAATCAAGATTCAGGACTCGAATGGAAACTTGATTTCATATCTTGAAGTGCCAAAAATAACAATAACAGA
>JAJPGX010000029.1 GCA_021325595.1 Nitrososphaerota archaeon
AGTTGGTTCTGGTTTTGGCTCAGGTTTTGGAGCTGGTTTCATTCCAGCTGGTAGTGTACCATGGGTTGGACCAGATGCGGCTGGTCTTGGTTTTGCTGGCTCTGGTTTTGGAGCTGGCTTTGCACTTGTCTGAGCAGGTCGTGTCTCAGGTGCTACCTCTGTTGATAATTTAGCAAGCTTTGCTTCAAGCTCTGCTATTTTTGCCTCAAGTTCGGCGGTATGACCTTCCTCTGTAACTTTTTTAGTAGAACGTGTTCTTTTTGGTTTGGTTTCTTTGGACATGTACCAAGTGTGGGGTAATTGTGGTTTATTTAGATTTTGATCAGTGCCAAGGCTAACTTATAGAAGTTTTATATGAAACAGATGACATTTTACTATCATTGGATGATTTTGAAAGGGATTATCCAGGATTTGACTGGAAGAATACCCCTGCATACAAGCACCCCGGAGGAAAGGACTGCCCCTGTCCCAAGCATGAATACATCAGGGAGCAGATGAATATAGCTAGAACTGTTAGCCAGACATCAAAGGAGTCATCAAGCATTACGCTCAGATTTTGTCCTGACCATTACCGAGTATATACAAAAGAAGTAATTCCATCAATGCCACTAAAATACAGAATATTAACAAAAATCGCATTACGAATTGGTGCAATCAAAATCATACAACTAAAGTACATGCAGTCAGACCAGTGCTTTTACTGCAAGTTTGGCTCAGGTGGACATGACAAAAAGACAGAACTTCCACCAGTTCCCTAGACAGGACCGATTAGAACTTTGGGTTTGTTAGGAGTATCGTGATGACATTTTTTTCCACATAGTGGGCATGTTATTCTGTCAAGAAAAATACATTGGCAAATGTGTGTCTTCATGTAACTTTCTGCAGTCTTTGAATATTCTCCTGTTCCATTGCAAAATGAACATTGAGTATCAAGTAAAGTAATCTTTCCTTTTCCATCACAAACGGCACATTTTTGGCCGACCAACTCATCCCATTCCTTTGCGGTATAATTAAAGTCCTTTTGTTTAATCTTTTTTCTTGGTTCATGCCTAAAATTCTCGCTAAGCTTATACAAGATACAGCTAGAGAAGACTTGTGCCAATTGAAGACCTTAACGAGTTTATCCAAAAACTAGAACAGGCAGGTGAGATTAAGCGAGTAAAAACACAAGTTGACACAAATTTAGAAATTTCTGAAATCTTGAGTCGCGTGATGTACTCTAATGGACCAGCAGTTTTGTTTGAATCAGTGAAAGGGTATAACATGCCAGTTCTCGGAAATGCATTTGGATCAGTCAAGCGTTTGCAAATTGGTCTTGAGATGCAAGATTTTACAGAAATTGGTCAGAGGATTGTAGACATGACAAAGATGGACATTCCAACTGGAATCTTTGACAAGCTAAGAAAATTACCTGAGCTTTCAAAAATTACTGACATTGCGCCAAAATTACAAAAAAGTGGACCTGTAACGGAGGTAGTTGAAGATAAACCATCATTTGACGGTATACCAATATTGAAAACATGGCCAAAAGATGCTGGACGATTTATCACATTTGGTCTTGTTGCAACAAAGCACCCTGAAACAGAAATTAGAAATCTTGGAGTATACAGGATGCAAATTATTGATAGTACTCATGCGTTTATGCACTGGCAAAAACACAAGCGGGGTGCACATCATTACGATATCAAAAGAGAATCAGGGAGCAGAATTGAAGCGGCGATTGTTATTGGTTCAGACCCTGCAACAGTGTTTTCAGCAGTGGCACCAGTTCCTGAGGGATTGGACAAGTATGTCTTTGCAGGCATTACTAGAAAGACTGGAATCAAGACTGTGAAATGTAAGACAGTAGACTTGGAGGTTCCAGCAAGTGCTGAAATGGTACTTGAGGGATATGTAGATCCTACAGATGTCAGAATGGAAGGTCCATTTGGTGATCATACTGGATATTATACACCGCAAGAGCCGTATCCAGTTTTTACTCTAACAGGAATTATGCGAAGACAAAAACCAATCTACCTTACAACAATTGTTGGAAAGCCAATCTTGGAAGATGCACATATTGGCAAAGTGATTGAAAGATCTTTTCTGCCACTGATCAGAATGTTTCATCCAGAAGTTGTTGACTTTTCAATGCCTGGTTCAGGTTGGTTCCAAGGAATGGCAATCATATCAATTAAAAAAAGATATCCAGGGCAGGCAAAAAAAGTAATGATGGGACTGTGGGGAATGGGACAGCTTGCACTTACCAAAATGTTTGTTGTGGTAGATGAGGATGTAAATGTGCATGACCTAAACGATGTCATCTGGGCAATCACCACAAGAGCTGATGCTGCGCGAGATACTGTAATCATAAACAACACTCCAACTGATACTCTCGACCCAGCATCGCCACACGTTAACTTGGGCTCAAAACTTGGAATTGATGCAACACAAAAAACAAAAGAAGAAGGATTTGAGCGTGAGATTCAGGAATTGGTAAAATCAGACGAGGTCACAAAGAAACTTGTAGACTCTAAATGGTCAAGTTATGGATTATAAGATTTAGTTTTTTACTGCATACTTCTCAGGCAAATCAACTAGTATCAATTCGGTCTGCTTTTCTGATTTGATCGTCAGTTTGCTTTCCCCTTCCACCTTGGCCGCATCTCTTGTCTGCATAGATACATCATTGATTCGTATCTGACCATCTATGACAAAAACATAGGCTTTTCTTCCTGATGTTAGTTCATGCGAGATCTCAGATCCAGGTCTGAGACTTGAAACATAAAATGATGTGTTTTGATGTATTTTCAATGCACTGTTATTGTTGGAATCAAGTGGAGATACAACCTGCAACAACTTGTCCAGTCTTTGTTCTTTGGAGAATTCCCTTTGTTGCCATGAAGGTTCAAGTCCTTTTTTGTCTGGAACAACCCACATCTGTAACAGATGTAGTGGTTTTTCATTAGAATGATTGTGTTCAGAATGCATTATACCCGAACCTGCGGTCATGACTTGTATTTCACCAGACCTAATCACTCCCTGATTACCATGACTGTCTTGATGTTCTAGTTCTCCATCAATCACATATGTTATTATTTCCATATCATTGTGTGGATGAAAATCAAATCCTGTCGATGGTTGTATTGTGTCATCGTTAAAGACTCGAAGTGGGCCATAATTCATTTTCTGCGGATCAAAGTAATCTGCAAACGAGAAATGATAATAGGTAGACAACCAATCCATCTCGCTTTTGTAATGTTCATTTGCTTTGATTGTTTGTATCACATATCCTAATAGACAAACGGAGATTTAAGGACAGCATACAAGACAGTTGCAATATCAAAAAACTTCACAGAACAATCTAAAAGATTACTTAACAGGTCCGAACTATGTTGTAGAAATTATCTCGTTCTTCCACTTGATATCCAATCTGTTTTACGGCTTGGATGATTCTTGATGAAGTAAGCTCAGTGGACCTAGAGCCAGTACAGGATACTACTTCTTCTCCTAAAAGCGTGCCTCCAAAATCATCTGCACCATATTGCAAAGCCATCTGTGCCATTGCAACACCGTTTGTAAGCCATGATGATTGTATATGAGGGATTAATCCACCATACATTATTCTGGATATAGCAATCATCTTGAGAAGTTGTGTTCCCCCCGCAGAGTACTTGACTGTCTCTTCTTTTTGCATAAGTGTATTGTTTGGCTCAAAGCTCCACGGAATAAACGCCATAAAACCATGTGTCTTTTCCTGCAGTTTTGCAATCTTGACAAAGTGTTCTGCAATGTCATCGTATGTTTCCACATGTCCATACATCATTGTTGCAGATGCGGGAATTCCCAAACTATGTGCCTCCTCCATTATACGAAGCCAAGTATCACTTGAGATCTTTTTTGGACTTATCTTCTTTTTTACATCATCTACTAGAATTTCTGCTCCTGCACCTGGCATCGATTGCATTCCGGCGTCTTTTAGTCTAGACAAGACTTCCTTTGTACTCGTATGTTCTACTTTAGATATCATATCAATTTCAGATGCAGATAGTGCATGAACTCCTACTTTAGGAAATTTTTTACGAATTAACCTAAATGCATCTTCAAAATATTCTATTTTCAGATATGGATTGTGTCCTCCCTGAAACATCACTTGAGTAATGTCAAACATTTCAGAAGCTGCTTTTAGCCGTGATTCTACTTGATCTATTGACACAGTATAAGATTCCTCATGTCCTGGCGGTCTGTAAAAGGCACAAAATTTGCAGTCAGTTATACATACATTAGTGTAATTTAGTATCATGTTATTTACAAAAGAAGCTTTTTTTCCAAATTCTTTTCTTGCCAAATATCCTGCAACAAGTCCCATCAAATGAACATCGTCTGACTCCAAAAGTCTCTTGCAATCTTCAAGCCCTGGTCTTTTTCCCGATATAGAATTTTCAAGGATGTCTTCAATATCAGAGTGATGAAATTGTGTCAGCTGGCTCAATTTGCTCTTGCTTGCTCATTATTGTATTTAATCGTTTGAAAACAAATATCATGTTTTTAATCACAATTTGAAATAAAGTGAAAAATTTAGAGTTTGTCTCTTAGATAACACAAAAAATGTCGTTATTTTTAAGTAGGGCACACCAACGAATACATTTCATGGTAACCGGTCACCAAATTCGAATGAACCGCATATTACGAAATGGTAAGATGTTGTGTATTCCAATGGACCACGGAATATCAAGTGGTCCTTTAAAAGGAATCGAGGATCCATATCCATTGATCTATACTTGTCAACATTTTGGTTTAACATCGGTTATAATCAATAAAGGAATTTTGAAAAACCTACCAAAGCCAACAAAGATTGGATTGTTAGTGCATTATTCTGCAAGTACTTCACTTTCCATGTCACCTAACAGAAAGATGTTGACCGGATCGGTTGAAGAAGCACTACGACTTGGCGCTGATGGCGTTTCACTGCACATCAACATAGGTGGAAAAGAAGAACCAGAAATGTTGGAACAGTTAGGAAAGATTGCAGATGATTGTCACAAGTGGAGCATGCCACTTTTAGCAATGATGTATCCTCGTGGAGAAAATATCAAAAATCCACATGATCCAGAAATAGTTGGCCATGTTGCAAGAATTGGAGCTGAATGTGGTGCTGATATTGTAAAGACGCTATACACTGGAGATGTCGATTCATTTACAAAGATTGTAAAGAGCACACCAGTTCCGATAGTAATTGCAGGTGGTCCAAAGGCAAAGACGGATAAGGACATACTACAAATGACAGAAGATGCAATGCAAGCAGGAGCCAAGGGCGTAACATATGGTAGAAACATTTTCGAGCACAAAGATCCTGGAAAAATTACACAGGCATTAGCTGCTATAATATTCAAAAAGGAATCTGCAAAGGAAGCTGCAAAATATCTTGGCAAAAACTAGAGAACTAATTATCGCCCCAAGGGTTTCACGGGCTGAGATTGGCAAGTTTCTCTCAGCAATTGAAAAAGAAGGAATCAGAATTGTGAACATAGATCCACGAAGCATCAAAGGTCTCAAGACCAAAGTTTTAACTCTTCATACCTCAAATAGTGCAAATTATGTTGTTGTGGACAAAGTAACAAAGATCAAGGGCAAAAAAATTGGAATGAAGTTTAAGGTATTATCAAATAATGATATCGACAGCATACTAGGATATGCAAAGTCAGGGTTAGATTTTGTTGTAATTGAAGTCAAGGATTGGAAGATAATCCCGCTTGAAAACATAATTGCCAAACTCCACAAAGTTCACACAAAGATTTTTGCTGTAGCAGACACACCAGAAGAAGTTCGTAAGATGTTTTCAATTCTTGAAATAGGAGTAGACGGAGTCATCTTTTCAACAAACTCACTTAACGAAGTAAAAGAAGCTCTAATTTATCTTGGAACAAAGAATTTTGAATTAAAACCTGCCAAGATATTAGAGATTAAAGAAGTAGGAAATGGTGAACGAGTCTGTGTTGATACTGCATCAATTCTTGGAAGAGGGGAGGGAATGTTAATTGGTAGCAGATCCAATTTTCTCTTTTTGGTTCACAATGAATCAGTCGGCTCATCATTTACATCTCCAAGACCCTTTAGAGTAAATGCAGGTGCAGTACACTGTTACACATTATCGCCTGATGGAACAACAAAATATCTATCAGAGTTGGAGACAGGAACTGAAGTGTTGGTCATTGATTCACATGGAAAGGCAAGAAGGGCGACAGTAGGTAGAGCAAAGATTGAAAATAGACCAATGCTGATGATAAAGGCTCAAGTTGGAGATGAAGTAGGCGGAATAATTGCGCAAAATGCGGAAACAATTCGTTTTGTTAGACCAAACGGACATTTGGTCTCAGTAACTCACCTAAAAAAGGGAGATATGGTTTTAGCATATGCCAAGATTGCATCTGGTAGACATTTTGGCATGGAAGTAGACGATGAGTACATTGTCGAAAAATAATAGACTAATTTTGCACTTTTTTATTCATTGCTGAGTTTTTATAAAAACCGACAAGAATTAGGTAAATCTAAATATGATAGTGCGATCAAGAATCAATTGTCATGGGGGCCTCACGCATACTCTCCCCAAAGAGCGTGATTAAGTTCCATGCCCCCTGGCAATTAATTATCAATATCATCAAACAACATGGATATAATGTTACCGTTAGAAAATTTTAAAAAAATTGTTTTCAAAAGTTGATCTACGATCAGAATTCATTTATCAAAAACAAATTCCCAAATCATTAATACTGTATCACAATATTATAACACCATGGCAGTTCACTGCAATATTTGCAATATTGACATAGATGAAAAAGATGTAGATATACACATCAAGTCTGGCCAGCATGAACAAAACAAAAAGAGTATTTCTTCGAATGACTCTGGTCTGGAAATTAGCGTTGCTAAAACTTGGCGCAATTCACTGAATAGTAGTCTAAATTAAATAAAAAGAAGAATTATTTGAATTTCTTCTTTATTTCAATAATTTCTGCCATCTCCTCTTTGAGATGTCTTCTCAGTAGAGCCTCATGTTCTCTTTTATGCCTCCAGAATAGATTCATGATAGATTGTCTGGATCTGGCTCTTCTTAGATTTGAAGTGTATTTTCTATGGCTTTTTTCTACACTGCGAAAATACGACTTGCTGTTAGATGTAACCATGGCTTGTTTGGCTGTGTTTTATAGATAACCTTTGCTATCAATATGGATCATTTGCTTAGTGGTTCAGGGTGCTTCCAGTTTGGGACCAGCTGCATCTTTCTTAGATTTGGTACCTGTTTTGTTCTCTGCTGTGCAACCTTTGCATACTTGACAGATTTATCAACCCCTATGTATTTTCGTTTCAAGAATCGTGCCATCTTTGTTGTTTGCCCACTGCCAACAAATGGGTCCAAGACTAGATCACCCACGTTACTGTACAGCTGCACCAGCCTATACGGGATCTCTTCTGGAAAGGCTGCTGGGTGGTACCTGCGATAGCTTGGCGGTACAGGAGCAATATGCCATACAGAGTTTGCTATCTCCTTTTTCATGAGATCGTTTAGTACTAGTCTACTTTTTTTGTCCTTGGAATTTTCAAATGGCATCTTTCGTAAGATAATAATCTGCTCATGCATGATGTTTGGATAGTAATACGATGGATATGGGTGCTGTACTGTGACTCTAAAGCGCTTTTTTCCACCTGTTACCTTGTTCCAGATTATTTCTTCGTAGAATTTCCACCCTACCTCTTCTTTTGTTAGTTCCACAAGCAATAAGGCAGGCAGCGGAAGCTTGCTTTTACCTTCAATTATTTCATTCCCAATTACAATGCAGCAGACTCCGCCAGGTTTTGTAACTCGATATACTTCACCAAAGACTTGTTTCATCTCATCAAGCCAGCTCTCAAGTGATACGCCCACCGTTCCTCGATACCATTTTGTAGTTGTCTGGTGTTCCTGATAGTTTATCGCGTTATGATATGGTGGAGAAGTAACTGTTAGTGCAACACTGTTTGCTGGAATCCCAGAGAGATTACGTGAATCTGCAACAACAATAGAATTTGTCTTCCACATTTACTTTTTTGATAATTGTGAGCAGTAATAAGATTATGCAGTTTTATATGAAAAACAAAGAAAATCATCTAAAACATGTAAAACATGTTTTAGGCGATCATGCATTTCTCTTTACTTCAATCTCGATTGTCGATACGTTTCTAGATCGTCCGTCTTGTGATTGGAGTTGTTCAGAACCAATTTTTATTTCCCCAATAGAGTATCCAGAGTTTTCAGTTCGTCTGGAGATTATTTGTGCAACGTCTACTGCTCTTCCAATAGTAAGTCCTCTTGCCTTGATGAGAACTCGTGGGTTGTTTGCCAACTGTATTAGTGCAGAAGTCACGTATGCCATTAGGGGTTTTTTTCCAATGAAGACTACGTCTTTTGCTTCTGGTTTTTGTTCGGTACTCATGCATTAGGGTGGCTGCGATCGTTTCATAAAAGTTTCTTTAATTTTCGATATTTGCGGTCAAGTCTACGAATGATTTTTAATATTCCTGCCAGATCTTAACTTACAGATCTTTTGATGCCAATCTAAATATATTAGTAGTATATAGAGTGCCTAGATGTCAAACCCTCAATTAAAATTCGGATTGGTCGCCTTTGTGCTATCATCCATGGTTGCATTAGCTGTTTCAATACCAGCTGCAAGTGCATTGACACCAAGAGATCTTAGCATACTAAACGATGCTCATCACACGGAGAGATTCCCAGGTGGTGTAAAGGTTTGTGGTGATCATGTATGTTCTGCAGACGAGTGGTCACAGATGAAACATGCACTACGAGACGCCCAGAGAAATCCCGCAGATTGTTCACAGTTAAAAGAGTGGAAAGCTTGTGGCGTATATGTAAAGCAATCAGGTCAATAGAATAATCGCAATGGCAAAAAAAACTTGCGCGGTGGTAGCAACCCAAAGTCCAGCAAAAGCCGTCAAGGGATTAAGAGTTGCACTTGCCAATTCAGATTATGCAGAACTCCGGCTGGATTTTTTAAAACCAAGCCAAATTCCGTATTGTCTTAATAAAGTAAGAAGATATCTTAATCGATGTGTTTGTACATTAAGGCCAAAATCTGAAGGTGGTAAATTTTCAGGTAGTGAAAAAGAACGGATATCTATTTTGAAATTAATTGCAGAATACAAACCATATCTTCTTGATGTTGAATATAATACATTACGAAGAAATGATGATTTAATCAAATACCTCAAAAAAACTGGAACTAATATTCTTGTGTCATGGCATGATTTTTCAAAGACTCCAGATGACAAAACTTTGCGCTCAATGCTTAAAAACATGTCAAAGTTTTCAAAAAATGTAAAAATAGTTACAACATCAAAAACTATTTCCGATACAATACGCGTTCTTGGACTGTATAAAGCAGCAAGTAAGTTAAACTTGGTTTGTTTTGCAATGGGAGATTATGGAAGAATGTCGCGCGTTATTTGTGCAAAACTTGGCAGCCCATTCACGTATGTATCGATTGGAAAACCTGTTGCGCCAGGACAATTCAGCTTACAAGAGATGAAAAGAATTTTTACTTTAGAAATAGGTTGATTCAAAAAATCTTCTAACAAAACTAGCTTCAGCTTTTTTTATTCTTGACGAATCGGCAACGTCGTGAACCATATCGATTAATTCATCTTTTGTCATCTTGTCAACCACAATGTCTTCTTTTTCATAGTCTAATGAGTATTCAATGTCAGTTAGAACCGCCAAATTGTCATCCAACAGTTTCATACATTCATCCAATATTTCCGTAATCTCTTCTCCTGGCTCCATACAAAATTAGAACAAATTTACATTAATTAACCTATTTCGAGCATACCTCACTGTTATTATAAAAGAATAACGTAGTACTTGACATGAAAGATCAGCAGCCTCAAAATAATGTTCCAAGAAATGTGATAATTGTCACTGTTGCAATAACTGTTGTATTTGCAGTCTTTAGACTCTTATTCTTTGCAATAGCCACATGGATTGTAGCGCTTGCCTTTATTGTAATATACCAATACAAGTCAACCAGAACAACTGAATCGAACTTTCTCTGTCTTGATTGCAATACAGTTCATCAAGATACAAGATGTCCAAGATGTGGTTCTAGACTAAAAAAATACTATACAAAAAATAGTAATTACGAAAACTAGATTTTTCAACACTGCCCCCAATCGCTTAAATCATGTTTCAGTTGAAACGATATCATGACTAGAACTTATGCTGTTATAGGAGATCCAATTGATCACTCGTTATCACCAGCATTATTCAATTCTGCATTTTTGTTTCTAGGACTAGATTGTGCTTACATAGCATATAGGATTCCAAAAGGTGAGCTTGCTTTTGGCATCGATTCACTAAGAAAGATAGGAATTTCAGGATTTAACGTTACAATTCCTCACAAGGTAGAGATGATGAGGTACCTAAATGAAGTAGACACCGAGTGTAAACTTGTAGGTGCAACAAATACCGTAGTAAATAACAATGGGATCTTAAAAGGATATAATACAGATGTTGCGGGTTTTATGGATCCAATAAAAAATAGAAACATCAAATCAACAGGTTCTGATGTTTTACTCCTTGGTGCAGGAGGGGCTGCAAGAGCAATCATAGTAGCATTTAGCAAAGAAAATGTGAAAAAAATAACAATTGCAAATAGAACAAAACAGACTGCAGATGAACTTGTCAGGTTTGCACACAGTCTTGGAATGGATTCAGATTATTCAGATCTAGAAAACGCTGGAAGGATTGCGGGAAATTACAAGTTTGTTATAAATGCAACCTCAATTGGACTAAAAGGATCAGGATGTCCGATTTCTACAGATAAAATAAACAAAGATTCCGTCATATATGATATTGTATACATGCCAGTAGAAACTCCGTTAATTCAACAGTCAAAAAATCAAGGTGCCACAATCATATATGGATGGGAAATGCTTCTTGCTCAAGCAATGAAAGGATTTGAGATCTGGTTTAATAGACCTGCTCCATACGAGGCAATGAAATTGACACTTCTTGGGAGATTCTAAAAATGCCTACAGTAAAGGCAACTTTGCACGGTGCAGTGTCCATCGTCAATGCAATAGCTACAGGCATGGGAGCTACACTTGGAATATCACTTGAGGTGGAAGCTCTTATTGAGGCACAGCCAGGAAAGGGCATATTCTTTGATAACAATGAATCAAACTTGAGTGCCAGATTAATACGAGAAGTTGTAGAGACATCAGTTCCAAGACAAGAATTAGAGGTAAACAAGATAAGAATTTCTATCAAGAGTGAGATTCCATCTGGTTATGGACTAAAAAGCTCAAGTGCCATTTCGTCAGTGGTTTCACTTGCTTGTGCAAGATTGTTTAAACCAAAAGCAACCGACATGGACATATTACGTGATGGTGTAAAGGCATCAATCAAGACAAAGGTCAGCATGACTGGAGCATTTGATGATGCATCCGCGTGTTATTTCGGTGGGTTTGCTGTAACTGATAATATCAATATCAAGATAGTCAAGTCTGAAAAAGCCCCAGAAGATCTAACTGCAATAGTTTTCATTCCGAGATCACGTAAGAGAGGGAATGTAAAAAAATTAAAAATTTTACAGCCAGTATTTTCACAGGCATGGGATCTGGCATGCAAAGGAGATTATTGGAATGCGATGATACTAAATGGACTTGCCACCTCGGCTATTTTAGATTCTGATCCAAAAATTCTAACCGATCTTGTAGAAAATGGTGCACTTGGGGCATCAGTTTCTGGAAATGGTCCGTCAATTGCAGCCGTTGTTAAAAACGATAGAATATCAAATGTAAAGAAGGTTTTTTCATCACTTGAAGGAGAAACATTAGTTTCTCCAATAAATAACAAGAAGGCAGAAGCTCATGAAGTGTAAGATAGAAAAATCAACGTTATCAGGAACAATTTCCTGCCCTCCCAACAAAAGTTATTCTCATAGGGCCATTTTCTTGGCCACGTTATCAAAAGGAAAGAGTGTCATCTCAAACATGCTGCTCTCGCGTGATACGCTTGCCACAATTGACGCATGTAGGGTCTTTGGTGCAAAGATTGATGTCAGTGATTCTATTGTGAGCGTGGAAAGTACAGGCGATATAGTACTACAAAAACCAGAAATAGACGCCTCAAATTCTGGCACCACGATCAGAATAGCTGCTGCGATATCATCACTTGCAGATATCAAGGTAACACTTTCTGGAGATTCTAGCTTAAGAAAAAGACCAATGCAGCCACTGCTTGATGCATTAGATAGGATGGGTGCAAAATGTACCTCAACTGATGGTAAGCCCCCTATTACAATAAGAGGAAAAATAAATGGAGGCAAGATCACAATTCCAGGTTCTGTCTCAAGTCAATTCATTTCTGCGCTTTTAATTGTGGCTCCAAAGACAAGAGATGGTATTACATTAGACATAGAAGGTGACATGGTATCAAAACCATATCTTGATGCAACTATTGCAACAATGAAAAAATTTGGCGTGGCAGTAGAAACCGTACAACCATACAAAAAATACAAGATCCCTCCACAACAGTACAAGCCAACTGATTTTACTATTCCAACTGATTTTTCAAGCATGGCGTTATTGCTTTCTGCATCTGTTCTGGTTGGTGACAATATGGCAATTTCTGCATCCATAAGCGATCTTCCCCAAGGAGATATGGAAATGATCTCACATCTTGAAAAACTTGGGGCTAAAGTTGAGATTGGAGATAAAATAACTGTAAAATCACCTACACTTCTTAATGGAGGCAGATTTGATCTTTCAAACACTCCAGACTTGCTTCCACCCATGGCAATACTTGCGCTCAAGACATCAAAACCAATAGAGATCTACAACGTACGACATGCAAGATTCAAGGAGACAGATAGAATTGCAATCTTGTGCAAGGAACTTGCCAAGATTGGAGTAAGAGTTACAGAAAAAGAAGATGGTATGATACTTGATGCCCCAAAATCATTGAAAAGTGCAGAGCTAGAGTCCTCTGATGATCACAGGTTATTCATGGCATTTTGTATAGCATCAATGTTTGTTGGGAACTGCACTGTCACTGATCCAGAATCAGTAGATGTTTCTTATCCAACTTTTATAGCAGACATGAATAAGATTGGTGCCAGGATTTCTTTCTAGTTTTTTGATTTTCCTCACGTAGTTCTACATTGTAAGATAAAATGCGGCTTTTTCCTATAAGGATTATAAGCATGCAGAAGGAAATTTCATCATGTCTTCAAGTTCTATAGGACAGCGATTTGTCTTTACAAGCTTTGGAGAAAGCCATGGTAGATGCATAGGTGCCGTAGTAGATGGTTGCCCAGCAGGGTTAGAACTGGAAGAAAAAGATATACAAAAAATGCTTGACTTGCGCAAACCTGGACAGTCAATTATTGCCACACAAAGAAAAGAAGAAGACAAGGTAGAAATTTTGTCAGGAGTATTTCGTGGTTATACCACTGGTGCGCCTATTGCTATGATAATTTGGAATACGGATCAACGCTCACATGATTATGATAATTTGACACTAAAGCCAAGGCCTGGACATTCGGACTATCCAGCATATATCAAGTACAAAGGATTAAATGATTTTCGAGGAAGTGGAAGATTCTCAGGTAGATTAACTGCTACTTTTGTGATGGCTGGAGCAATTGCGAGAAAATTGCTTGAAAAGACATTGAAAATTGAAACATACTCGTATACTTGTCAAGTTGCAAACGTAAAGATGAAAGATCAAGCAACTACCAAGATGAAAAATTTCATCTATAAAAATGAAGTCAGGTGTCCTGATCAGAAAATTGCAGAAAAGATGCGTGCAACAATTCTTGCAGCAAGACGAAATGGAGATTCTGTAGGAGGAGTGATAGAATCAATTACAACAAATATTCCAGTAGGATTAGGAGAGCCAATCTTTGGTTCATTGGAGTCTGACCTCAGTAAAGCATTGTTCTCAATTCCAGCAGTAAAGGGAATCGAGTTTGGTTCTGGATTTCATGGTTCCACAATACATGGTTCTGAGAACAATGATGAATACATTATGAAAAATGACAAAGTGGTAACTAAAACCAACAATTCTGGAGGCATACTTGGAGGATTATCTACAGGAATGCCACTTGTATTGCGAGTTGCATTCAAACCAGCATCATCAATTGCAAAAAAACAAAAAACCATAGATCTTAGAACCAAAAAACCAACTTCACTTATAGTTCAAGGACGACATGATCCATGCGTCGTACCACGTGCACCACCCATAGTTGATTCCTTGGTATCAGTGGTACTTGCAGATCATGCAATTAGAGCAGGATTGATTTCTCCAGTGATAAGATAAGAAATGTCAGACATTATCAATTTGCGTGACAAGATAGACAAGATAACCCTAGAAATCTTGAAGATGATAAAAGAAAGAAATGAAGTAGCAAAAGAAATTGGAAATGTAAAAAATAATCTCAAGATGGGAATTACAAATGAAGAAAGAGAAAACCAGCTTCGTATAAAAGTACTAACATTTTGCAAGGAAATAGGTCTTGATGAAAAAACCGCACTTAATGCACTAAACTATCTGTTTAACGAGTCAGTCAAGATTCAGTCCTCAGGAAAGCAGACTCATCTTTCAGTATTTCTCAAAGCAAAAGCATTGGAAAGAGAGGGTAAAAAAATTATCCATATGGAGGTAGGTGAGCCAGACTTTGCTCCACCACGTATTGTAAATGAGGCATTGTCACAAGTCTATGACATAGGATATACAAAATATGGAGATTCTAAAGGAATGGTAGAGTTCAGAGACGCACTTGCAAAATATGTATCAAACACATTTCATACAAAGACGAATCTAGAAAACATCATAGTATCACCTGGAGCTAGATTTTCCGTGTTTTTAGCAATCTCTACCTTGCTGAACCCAGGAAACGAACTCATAGTAATTGAACCAGCATGGCCAGCATATAGAGATAATGCACTAAACTCTGGAATCAAGGTAAGAACAATTCATACTACACTAGAAAACAAATGGGAACCAAAAATTGAAGAAATAGAAAGCGCGATAAATCAAAACACAAAAATGATTGTACTAAACTATCCAAATAATCCCACAGGAAAGATCCTACCAGAAAAACTTCAAGATAATATAATTGATCTAGCTAAGAAAAAAAATCTCTACGTATTAAGTGATGAAATTTATTCTTCCTATGCTTACAAATCATGGAAGAGTATTCTTTCATATGAATATGAAAAGTCAATCATCACACAGTCATTTTCAAAATCACATGCAATGACTGGATTTAGAATAGGATATGCAATATCAGCTCCAGAAATTGTTGACAAGATGTCAAAGCTGCAGGCGTTAGCCATGACAAATGTATCAGAGCCCACACAGTATGTCGCAATGAAGGCACTTACAGCAGAAATTTCCAATAATTCGAGAACGATTAAGAAAAGACTCGATGCCATATCAAAAACAGCAAGAAGTATGAATCTTGATTTTGTGGAACCTGATGGCTCTATGTACCTGTTTGCAAGACCACAAAAAGAAAACTTTGATTCGGTGGAATTTACAAACAAACTTTTAGACATGGGTGTGGCAGTAGCACCAGGTGAAGGATTTGGAAACTATAAGGAATTTATCAGAATATCATCTTGTCAGCCAGAAGATACACTTAATCAGGGAATGCAAATTATAAAAGATATGTTGGAGCGTCAAAAATGAAGAAAAAGATTGCAATAATTGGTTCAGAAGGACAGATGGGCAAATGGTTCACAAAGTACTTTCTGGAAAAGGGTTTTGAGGTAATAGGTTATGATGCTGAAAAAGAGATTAAAGACAAAGCAGTAACAAAGGCTCAATCACTAGTAGGAGCAATTCTCACAGCAGATTACGTGATATTATGCATTCCAGTAAAGCGCACACCTGAAACTATCAGACTTATTGCAAAGGAGATGAAGCGAGACTCTTATTTGATAGATATTTCCTCATTAAAATCAAAATCAGCTGCGGCGTTATCTAAGATACCAGATAAGGTAAATCCGATTTGTATTCATCCAATGTTTGGCCCTGGTACAAAGAAACTAAAAGGACAGAATATAATTTCAATTCCAATTCGTGACGCTAAAAAAGAACTTACCGTTGCAAAATCACTATTTAGTGATGCTAATTTTGTTCAGATTGACGCTGCAGAACACGATAAAAAAATTGCTATTGTTTTAGGTATGACCCACTTGGTAAATGTTGCACTTGCTAACATTTTAGCAAAAGAAGAAAACTTTACACTAGTAGAGAAAATGGCAGGAACCACTTTTAAAGCACAAAAACTTCTCACAGCTGGAATTATGACAGAGACACCTGAGCTCATTGAAACCATAATTGCAAATCCAGAGATCAGAAAATTTGCAGAAGAGTTTTGGAAAGACATTGGAAGAATGCTCATACTTGTACAAGAAAATAGAACAGAAGAAATTGTCAAGTATACTTCAAGCGCAAAAGAAAGACTGGCAAAAAACATAGACCTCGATGATGCATACAAAAAGCTTGTACAAATGGTAAATGCTGTAGAAAAATAATTGAGATCCACCAGAATCGTTACCTCGTTTTTGACTTGTGATAACAAGTACCTGATATTGAAACGTAGTCAAAAGGTACGCTCCATGAAAGGTCTCTGGGCAGGAATAAGTGGAATCATAGAAGGAAGCGAAGAGCCATTATACAGAGCAAAAAAAGAAATAAACGAAGAGACTAGAATTTCTGAGACTCAGATCTCACTTTTAAAGTCTGTCCCACATATGAGAACCGATTCACCACAATACGCAGATCATGAGTGGATAATCTATCCATTTTTGTTCTCAGTCAGAGAACCTGTCATTAGATTGAATTGGGAAAACTCTGATTACAGATGGGTCTATCCAGAGGAGATCTCAAAATTTGAGACTGTTCCAGGTCTTGATAAAGTGTTATCAAGTCTGCTCTAGTTTTTCGATTTCCTTGTCAGTGTATCTTTGTTGTGGCAACATAATATACACACATGCACCACCACACATGGTACATGGCACAGTGTTTCCTTTTAGCTGCCCAGTTCTTGCATGAATCTTAGCAGCTTCTTCAGGATCAATAGATAACGCAATTTGTTTTTCCCAGTTTAGAGTTCGTCTTGCTTCTGTCATTTCCATATCCCATTTGATTGCCTTTTCACGAAGTTTTACCAAATCAGCTGCATGTGCAGCAATCCTATAAGCAATCAGTCCATCTTTTACTTCTTCAGCATTTGGTAATGCAAGATGTTCAGCTGGTGTTAGGTAACATAATAGATCCACACCCTCACTTGCAGAGATTGCTGCACCTATTGCGCTTGCAATATGATCATGACCTGATGCAACATCAGTCACTAATGGTCCAAGTACATAGTATGGAACATCTCCTATGAGAGATTTGGCAAGACGAACATTAGCTGCTATCTCATTTAACGGAACGTGTCCAGGACCCTCAACCATCACTTGAACGTCTTTTTCGTGGGCTTGTTTTGTTAGCCTTGAAACATTTATCATTTCTTGAACTTGGAGTTCATCATGAGAATCTAGAATGGATCCTGGTCGTAATGCATCACCCAAGCTAAATGTAACATCATATTTTCTGGCAAGCTCTATCAGATAGTCAAAATTAGCATAGTATGGATTTTCTTTGTCATATTTTAGCATCCAAGCAGCTGTTATGGTACCTCCCTTACTTACAATTCCACCATGTCGCTTTACTGCAAGAATTCTTTTTGCTATTTCTTTTGTTATTCCAGAGTGTATTGTAGTGTAATCAACTCCATCTCTTATGTTATTTTCAAATGCTTTGAGAAAGTCATCTTCAGTAATATCAAGTGGATTTTTGTGTTTTTCAACTCCATAATTATATGCCTCATAGACAGGGACGGTGCCAAAAGTTATTGGTGCAGCTTCAAGTAATGTCCTTCTAAAAAGTCCAACATCACCACCATCGCTCAAATCCATAATTGTATCAGCATGATATCTTACAGCAACCTTTGCTTTTTTCACTTCATCATCTAAATTCTTGTTTAGAGTAGAGTTTCCTATGTTTACGTTGACTTTGGTTTTCATTCCTTTGCCGATTCCTACTACTCTGATCTTTTGTGGCCTTGCCTCGTTATGTGGTATAATTATAGAGCCGTTTGCTACTTTTGGAATTAACCAATCAAGTGTGACGCCTTCATCTTTTGCTACTGATTTCATCTCATCTGTAGCAATGCCCCTTCGGGCTGAGTTCATTTGTGTACCCAATTTACTGTTTTAACCAATTAATTGGATTTAAACGTGAGTTTCTCAAGGGATATGATTGTGAACATATTAACCATTGCTGGTTCCGATCCTTCCTCTGGTGCAGGAATCCAACGGGATTTGAAGACATTTGATGCATTAGGTGCATATGGGTTAAGTGTAATAACAGCAGTAACAAGTCAGAATACTACAAGATTTTTTGGAGTACAGCCTGTTTCAGCTGACATGGTTAAGAATCAGATAAGATCTATACTTTCAGATTTTACTCTAGATGCCATAAAAATAGGCATGGTTTTTGATAAACGTATCATTCAAGTAATTTATTCAGAGTTAAAAGGTCTTGACATGCCCATAGTTTTAGATCCAGTCTTTGAATCGACAACAGGAGGAGCCTTGTTGCAAAAAGATGCATTTGAAGATTTTAAAAAATTACTTGTTCCTCTTGCATATGTAATTACTCCTAACATCATAGAAGCAGAGAGACTGGCAGGTATCAAGATAAAAACAATAAATGATATACATAATGCGGCAAAAAAGATTCAGAGGCTTGGTGTTACAAATATAATCATCAAGGGTGGGCATCTACCTTACAAAAATAAAATTGTAGATGTATTACTTGATAACAAAAGATTTTATGATTTTTCGCACAAATTTATCAAGATGAAAAATCATGGTGGTGGGTGTACATTTTCTGCTGCACTCTGTGTCGAAATAGCTATTGGACATGATCTTCCAATTGCTGTAAAATCTGCAAGCAAATTTACTTCTCTATCAATTAAAAATGCAACAAACTTGGGGAAGGGATTAGCAATAGCAGAAAAAAGAGATAGAGAAGATGCAGTAACAGCGCTTTTACAAGGAATTGTGCGATTTACAAAAGTTTCCAATATTTATCAGCAAATACCAGAATGCCAAACGAATTTTGTTTATTCCAATACAAAACCAGGATCACTTGAAGATATACTAGGTCTTGAAGGACGCATCGTAAGGGCTGGAACCAGAGTATTACCTACAGGCATCCTCAAGTATGGAGGTTCAAAGCATGTTGGATCTGCCCTACTTGAAGTATCAAAGAGATTTTCATCCATAAGATCTGCACTTAACATAAAATTTGATAAAAATACTATTGCAAAGGCCAAAAGAAAAAAACTGCATGTTTTGTCCTATGACAGAAGCAAGGAACCTTTGTACATCAAAAAAAAAGAAGGCAGCACCATATCATGGGGAATACATGAAGCAGTAAAAAACGCAAAAAGCCCACCTGACATCATATTTCACAAGGGAGGAATTGGAAAGGAACCAATGATTTTGATATTTGGAAGAACACCTGATGATGTTTTAAAAAAACTGGTCAAGATAGTCTAGTCTAATTTTATCCTTCAACATAAATACTAGAATTATAGAGTACTTTTTGTGAAAGCTGTCATATTAGCTGGTGGGCTTGGAACTAGACTTCAACCTTATACAACATTCCTTCCAAAACCAATGTTACCGCTTGGTGAAAAACCACTTTTAGAACATTTGATTGAATGGACCAAAAAGAATGGAATTGATTCATTTGTTCTATGTGTTAGTTATCTGAGAAAAACAATTGAAGATTATTTTGAAGACGGTAGCAGATTTGGCGCCAAAATAGAATATGCTGTTGCAGATAGACCTCTTGCAACTGCAGGTCAGCTTAAAACAGCAGAGGAATTCATCGATGACACTTTTGTTTGTCTTTATGGAGATTCCATATTTGAATTTAGTTTGAAAAATATGATCCAAGATCATATTAGGAAAAGATCATTTGTCACAATGGGTCTATATGAATACAAGACAAAAATGCAGTATGGTTTCATAGAGATGAATGGCAGCAATCGTGTTAAGGCTTGGCGTGAAAAACCAGAAGTAAAAGGAAACATAAACATTGGATGTTATGTCATGGAGCCTGGAATATTCAAGTTCATACCTACAAACAAACCATATGGCATGGATGATGTCATAAGAAGTGCAATAGCAAAGAAAAACAGGGTTACAGGATATCTAATAAAGAAGGGCTTTACAGATATTGGAGACAAGACATCTTACAGGCGTGCTTATCAGCATTATTTAGAGAGACTTGGCAGGATCTAAAGAAAGAATGCCAAAGATAACAATTCGTAAGCTCCAAAAAAAGGATCTATACAATGGATTCTTGTTATCCCTAGATTCATTAAGAAAATCAAGTCACATATCTCCAAAAAAAGCCCAAGAAATTTATGAAAAAATCTCAAAAAACCACGATCAGGTAATCTATGTGGCTATTCTTGACAACAAAGTTGTTGGAACTGCTTGCATCCTCATTGAACAAAAATTTATTCATGAGGGAGGAAAAGTAGGTCACATTGAAGATGTAGCAGTAAGAAAAGAATTCCAAGGAAAAGGAATTGGAAAGAAAATTGTAAAAGCACTTTTAGAACATGGCAAAAAAATGGGATGCTACAAAACAATTCTTGATTGTTCAGATGAACTGATTCCTTTTTACAATGATATGGGTTTTAAGCGGTTTTCAAATTCCATGAGATTTGACTATCGGTCAAAAATGTAATCTCTTTTTGGTTGAGGTTTAGTTTTAAACAATAATGCACCTACAATCATCACAGGTATTGCAACAGCTATGAAAATAGTAGGAGCTATTGTCAATTCATCAACTTGATAGGCTGGAGGAATTTTTGGTAGTAAGATGTTCAATACATAAATCATTCCAATTATTGTTACGATTCCACCTGCAATGATCATAGAACCATTTAGTTTAGAACCATATCGTCTTGACAACAAAAATGAAGAGCCTGCAAGTATTAATGCAGGAGCACCACTGATTGAAACAAATTCTCGAATTTGTGAGGATGGATCTACATCATATGATGGATGAATTAAAAACTGAGATACCGTAATCATCTGAGCTGAAAACATTACAAAGAGCCCAAGACTTGCACCTGCGATCCATTTTTCAATTGCCATAAGAACTAACTTTCTTGTTCAATAAATAAACCAAATGATCATCTAAACTATGCCAACTAGACCTGCAAGTTCTTTCCTGCAAGCTGAGCCAAGCTCTTCTGCTGACTTTTCAGGAGTCATTCTGTTTAGAAATACGCCATAGCCGCGTTCAAGACCAGACCAAGAGTCAGATTGAGGATACACTTCAATGTGCCAGTGAATCTGTCTATTATTTTTCTTTTCAGGAGATAGGTGAAAAACCATGTTGTATGAGGGGTTTTTCATCGTATTTACAAGGCCACCCAGCGTTGCACGGAGTATAAGAGATAGATCGTTTATTTCTTTTTGAGTAATTTTTGAAAAGCTTGTAGTGTGTTTTTTTGGATATATCCAGAATTCATACGGATGAGACGGTGCCCATGGACAAAAGGCAATGAATCCTTCAGTCTGTAGTACTTGCCTTGGACCTCCTGTTTCCGTACTTACTGTCTGACACATTGGACAGATACCCTTCTCATTGAGAATTTTGTGCGCTGCCTCTGCTTCTTGTTCGATGACAGGAGGAATAGTCGAAAATGTTACTACATTGATGTGCGGATGAGTGGTTCTACCCCCTGCTTCTTTTCCATGATTTACGTAAATTGAGACATATGTGACGCCACGTTGTGTATATAACCATCTCAAACGATCTTGAATAACTACAAGAACGTTTGACCATTGTTCTACAGATATGCTTGCAAGTGAATCTTTGTGTTTTTCTGATGCTACAACAATATAGTGATAGCCGTAAGCTGGTTCACTATATAATGGCCTGTCACTGTATGAGTTTTCTGATGTGGTTGCAACAACCGGATTTTTACTTTCAAAAACTCTTACTGACCAATTTTCAACATAATAATCCTCAGAATCTTGCAACCTTTGAAGCATTCCGTCTTTTGCAACAAGTGAAAGCGATGAGGGATTGGTCATGGATTCGTTACCAGGGCAATAAGGACATTTCTTGGAATCACTTACAGGATCGTTTTCTTTAGATACAATGACAAAACGATCCACAACGTAATCTTTTCGAAGATCCCCCATACGACTAAGTTCCATCTCAGGTGATTTAAAACCTTTTCAGAAATTTGTCGATCAAATGTCTAGTCAAGATAGATTTTTGAAAATTATTTACAAATAATGAAAAACAAGACTATATGTGCCATTATGTGTCAAATAATCAAAATAATATCTTGGAAAAGGATCGAAACCGTTATTGTGGTAATTTTCCAAAATTTTCGTGTATTACTACTGAAAAACACAACAAATTCTTGACTGTGCGTAATTATTAGTCAAGTAAAATTTCAGATTATTTGTTACATAGAAATAACAAATTCAAGTCTGAAGGTATCAAAATTACATCAATATAGATTTCGGTGAAAATGATTGCAGACGTAGAGATTTTTTGAAAAAAACACATACATACCAAATTTATTATATGAAATGACAAATCCTTATCAGTTCTTGACTGAACATCGAATAATATAAAATGAATAACGTGCTGAATTGCCAAAAACAGATGAGAATATTACCATACAGAGGGGGTTTGAATTCTAAGATTGTCTGAAATTGTTAGAACAAAATCCACGTATGACAAAATTGTACAAGATGAGAATACCAAATCAGAATTTCAGCCAAACATAAAGCTGCTATACAGAATTGCAAAAGCTATAATTGAGAATAACTCACTTGGAAAAACAGCGCTTTCACAGAAAGCAAATATCAACTATGTCATACTCATGAAACATTTGGCATGGTTAGATGAAAAGGGATTAATTGAAAGTATAATCAATGATGGAAAAGTACATATAAAATTTGGAGAAAAGGGAAGGCAGTTTGCAGATCAGCTTACAAAGTTAATAGATGGCGAACTAAACTTTATTGATAGATAGTACACCTATTGTTCTATTGCATTCCAGATACAGTTGGAAATCAAAATTAGACTTAAATTGGAAGATGAAATCTGCCATTTCATGTCCACAGTTTCTTTGAAAAAAGACCATGTTTTGATTGAAAAAGTACTCAAGTCAATGTGGGCCACTATACCCATTTTAAAATCTGGAAATAAAATACCAGAACCAATATTAAATCAGGTAATTGACTTTACAAAAAACTTTACAGATATATGTCATCATGGAAAAGAAGAAAATTCTTTGTTTCCAGAACTAGAAAAGAAAGGAATGCCGCGAAATGCAGGGCCCATTGCAGTGATGCTCATGGAGCATGAAGTCACAAGAAAACTTGCAAGCCGTATGGAGTCATCAAGCAAGACTTACTTAAGTTCAGGTGATTCAACCCAGTTGATAACAGACATGCAAGAGTACATCAATCATGTTGTACAACACCTATGGAAAGAAAATAACAGGTTGTTTGAGATGGCAGAAATGGCTCTAAGGAATGATGTCGATCACATAAATAAGAGTCTAGAGGATGTTGAAAAAATAAAGCTCAAAGAAATAGGTAAGACAAGAGAACATTACGAAAAATTTGCCGAGGAACTTGCAAAGCAATTTCCCCTTCGAGAATAATTGCAGAACCAAAGAACTTTTTAGTTATGAAATATAGGTATACAAAAGTGTTAGATGGTGAATAATTTTGGAAGTTAAACTAGGTGATACCGTAAAGATAGAGTACACAGGAACACTTGATGACGGCACTGTATTTGATAGCACTGCAGATCACGGTACACCGCTTGAATTCCAAGTTGGAAGCGGTCAAGTAATCAAAGGATTTGATGAAGCAGTCATTGGCATGATCTCAGGTCAAGAAAAACAATTCAGGATACTGCCTGCTGATGCATATGGCAAGCATGATCCAGGTTTGATTCAGAAGGTACCCAGACAAGCATTTCCCACAGATGTTGAGATTGCAGTAGGGTTGTTGTTTGAAGCAGGACTACCTACTGGAGAAACAATTCCTGCAAAAATAACAAAGATAGAAGGAGATACCATATCAGTAGACTTGAACCATCCCCTTGCAGGACATGCGTTAAATTTTAAAATCAAGATAGCTGGCATTACTTCGGTTTGATTTCGTTCTTACAATTTTATATGTTATACAAATTTTGATCGCATAAAAAATCAAGGTTTATGTGAGCTAACAAAAAATCTTGAATGTGAACGGGGTTTCAAGTACAGATAACTCAGATATACATATGATCTATGTTCTACTTGATGGCATAGGGGATCTTCCACATCCGGATCTTAAGGGTTCAACTCCATTAAGTTATGCAAAGACGCCCAATCTAGACAGACTTGCAAGAAACGGTTCAATTGGTGAAGTAATATCTGTTGGAAAAGGAATAGCTCCACAGTCAGATATTGCTGTGTTCAATATGCTTGGGTATAGATTTGAGAATGGACAATATGTTGGAAGAGGAGTAATAGAAGCAATTGGCGTAGGGATCGATTTTAAGAGCGGTGATCTTGCACTACGAGGAAACTTTGCAACAGTAAACAGCGAGAGAGTAATCACAGATCGTCGTGCTGGGAGAAAGATCGAACGTGAAGATGCAGTGGCAATATCACGTGAAATTGAACAAAAAATCAAATTTTCAAATCCCAACGCATCTGTAGTTGTATCACCCACTATAGGCCACAGAGTAATTGTAAGAATACGATGCGATGGAGAATTTTTATCTCCAGATATTAGTAATACAGATCCTGCCTATGCAAGAATAGATGGAATGGGAGTAGCAAAAGCAGTAGGAGATTATTTGAAGATTGAAAAATCCTTACCTCTAAATGAATCAGATGGTGCAAGGTTATCGGCATCTCTAGTAAATGAATTTACTGATCAGTCACTTAAAATTATGAGTGAAAGCCAAGTGAACGTAAGACGAAAAGATGAAGGGAAGAAATTACTAAACAGTATCTTACTCAGAGATGCAGGAAACAAATTTCCAAATGTAGTTCCGATTAATCAACTACACCACATGCAATTTTCATGTATTGTTGATATGCCAGTCGAGATTGGAATTGCAAATGTGTTGAAGATGAAAACATTTAGTGCTGGTGGTATTACAGATTATGAAGAAAAGGCACGTGTTGCTTCAAAATCCATGGAAACACAAAATGCGATCTATGTTCACATCAAAGGACCTGATGAGTTTGGTCACGATGGGGACGCAATAGGAAAAATGGAAAACATCGAAGAGATAGACAAGAGATTCTTTGGGACGTTACTTGATAACATTGACACATCAAAGGTTACGGTAGTCATATCAGGCGATCATTCAACACCGTGCATTAACAAGAGTCACAGTGATGATCCCGTACCAGTACTGATATCAGGAGACTCTGTAAGAAAGGATGGCACTACAAGATTTACGGAAGAACAGGCAAAGAGAGGAAAGATAGGCCTGCTGGCAGGTGCAGATGTTATCAGGACTGCCATCAAGATAATTAAATCTTAATCGGCTTAATCTTTTTTGATGAAATGATTTCGGTTACAGTTTGTCGGAATTTGTCTATGTTTATACCGTGATACATACCTTCTACATTAGAGAGCTTTTCCATTGCTCGTTTCATTATTGAAATACATATGTCATCTTCGTTTTTTTGATAATGTACAAGAGCGGCTGCAACAAGAATGATTCCTTGAACAAGATCTTTTTCTCCTTCAAAGGTTTGTTTCCACACACCCTCCAAAACTTCATGACATTCCCAGAATCGTTCATCATTAAAATATTGTATCGCCATACAGATTGCTGTTTCTCTGTCAATTTCTTCTTCAACAACACGTCTTGCATGATCAAGTACTCCAAGTGGGGAAAGTTTGTCAACCAGCATATCAAGTTCTTGCTGTGCTACCGATGTATCAAATTCTAGATATTTCGTAGAAACGCGCATGTCACGTATTATCACGTTCATCCCAGATGACAGATTATCTGCTTTTTTAAGAAGTGTTTGAGCATCAGTTGGAGAATATCCTGAATTTCTCAGGTGAATCATGAATCTATCCATATGCTAACACGTACTTGATTTCATAAATTTGTTAGTAGATGCAGTTAAGATTTATATGAACTATTCAGAGGACTTTGAATACATGTCCATGATTGAAGTAACACGTGATGTTAACAATTCCCTACTCTCAAGAAGAGAGATCACATGTACTTTCAAGGGACTTGCTGGCAAACTAAAAAGACTAGAAGCTGCAGACATGGTTTCTAAACAGTTTAACCTATCTGGAAAAACCATAATTCCAGTTCAACTAAAAAATGAAACAGGTCGTCCAATAGTATCAGGAACATTCTATGTTTATGATGATGAAAGTTTGGCAAGAGAACACCTCAAAGCAGCCATATTCAAAAGACTAGAAAAAGCAAAAGCAACACCTGAAAAGGCTGCAGAAGTGACATCTGCTCCGGCAGAAAATGCAGAAGCTCCAAAGGAAGAGAGCAAATAATGGCGGGAAAGAAAGGCACTAGTCCATCAGTCTACAAGTATTACAAAGTAAAGGGAGAAAAAGCTGAGAAAGTCAAAAAAGAATGCTCAAGGTGTGGCAAAGGTGTTTTTATGTCAGAACATAAGAACAGACGCACTTGTGGCAAATGTGGCCTGACTGAATTTATACAATAATTTAATACAGTTTCTTTGGTCTTAATCTAGAGGCTTTTTCTTCTATTTGTGTCATTTTTTGTAAAAGAACAGGATCAACAGAAGTGTTAGCAAGAATGTCAGCTGGAATCTTTACAATATTTGTATCAAGTGACATATCTATTGTGGGCAGACTCTTTTCTATCCAAAGTTTTATAACTTTATCTTCAAGTTTATAGTCTCTAAATCCTTCGGGGAATCTTTTAGTGATATGTAGTAAGAGTGTTTTATCATTAAAGACGGCACGAGGTTCAAATAATCTAGTAGAATCAGAATAGCTACTTTCAAACAAGTTACTGGTTATTTCATCAGAAAGCATTTCCATTTTTGAGATTTTTCTCATAAGTTCAAGATAGTGAAGAAATTCGTGTGCCAATATGGCATGAATGGTTCCTTTGAGACCATATGCAACAAGTGGAGCGGTTATCTGTATAACTACCTCTAACTTATTGTTAGACAAAACAGGTATTGTTCTTGCAAACAGTATTCCGTAATCAAAAGAACCAGGATGTGGTCTTGTAACTACAATAGCAGGTTCTACATAAGCAAGTGGAAAGTATATTCCTGATGCTTTTTCCACACGGTTTATTCCCGATACTGCTACATCAAATCGCTTTACAATAAGTGAGTAGATCTTATCAGGAATTAAGCCATTTTTGTGCGCTTCATGTACTCTTAGTAGCGGATCCAAATCGAAAAAACTTGAATTTAACCATTAATAAAAGCTTGATAATATGCAAAATCAAAAATTGTTTAAAATCACATATTACTTTATGACAAGTATTTTGTGAAAATCAAATACCTTACATTTGCATTGATTATCAAGAATCATGCTCAGATTAGGTTCCAGATTTCCTCCACTAACCAGTCGCTTTATTGGAATACCTCCATCCATATCTATAATAGACGAGAATGCTCTGGAGGATGTTTTCTTGAATTTTATGGAGTAAATTCTTTTAGGGTTTTTTTGTGTACCATCATCATTTGAGATAACCATATTTTGCAATGCATCAAGAGTTTTGAGCGATTCATCAGATATCTCATTTTCAGTTTCTACCTCAATTGAGACTTGGGTTTTAAACCGTAATGGTTCAGTTGGAATTTTTTCAATTTTATGCAAGTTTAGAATTGATACATCATGAAGAGGTATCTTTTTTGGTAAAGATATGTTTCTTTTGTGGGGGTTGTATATTTTTACAAAGAAAGGTCGCCCTTGCCCTAAAACTAGACTTGATTCATCCTCACTTCCAATCCATGTTATCTTAACTTGTTGTGCTCCAAATTTTTCATATAGAAATTTGGCGATCTTACCTTCTACACTATTGTATTCGGATATGCCATGAAAATCACATACGAGACATCCTTTTCCTCCACATGATGTACATGGGACTTGTTTTTGTGGGATTCCCCTAACATTTTTCGTATATCTTCCTTGCAAAATAATTGCCTTGGATTTTACTTCATACTGTCCTTTCTTAAAATCAACAGTTATTACAATATCAGGATTATGATATTCTACTATAGTCTTTGTTTTTCTTCCGAACCGTTTACCCATTTCCTTGGTTATGTCGTTTTTTATGCTTACTATCCCACGAAGTTTAAATTTTGAACGGATTTGATCATCTCTGTCTAATATAGATGGTTTGATAACTGCACCAATTAGAAAAGAAGAGAAATCATAATGGGATGATATCTCAAGAATTTTGTTTACCGAAGAATCTAGATCATCCATCAAGTTTTTACAAATGTAACATGAGATTGGAACTTTTTGTTTTAGTTTTTTACGAATTTTTTGCCCAAGTTTTTTATGAGAAGTTAATTTTAGATTACCTGCAAACATTCTTCCAAGACAATAGTCACAAAGATGAAAATCGCGTAAAATTTTTACAGTGTTTTCTATTACTTCAGACATCTTATTTTTTTGCATTCTTGAAATAACTTTTCATAGCCAGTTTTATTCTTATGTGATTTGTTTCTCTACCACGGATATAGCCGTCTACATGATTGCTTGTCTGTCACACTAATTGCCTTTGTTGGACAGGTCTGTGCTGCATCAAGTATTTTATTATACTTTGCACCTTGTTCGTTAATTACCTTGGATTTTGGGTTCACTTTTACATTTCTTTCTATATGAAACACAGTAGGAACAATCATCTCACAGCTACAGCATGCTATGCATTTTTCAGGATCTACGATAACAGATACGGCAAAGTCTTTTTCTACTTCTACTGGTTCAGAATCTTGTTTTACTTCAGATTTTACCTTCTCATAATATTCCCAAAATGTTTGTTCGTAATATCTCCAAAAGTCTTGGTATGCATCTTCATAGTAGCTAGTATGTTTTCTCCAATCCTCATGTGATGTACGATCAGAATTTCTTGCTCCCCATGAACTTTCTTTAAAATCATATTTTTTAGAATCATTACGAGTTTGATATGTACGAGTAACTGATCTTTTGTTGTGTGATTTTAATATGTGATATGCTTCAGTAATAATCTTGAACTTGTTTCCATCATTGTTTGAGGAATGCTTGTCTGGGTGATATCTAAGAGCTAATTTTCGATATGCAGATTTTACTTCTTTAATTGATGCTCCTTCCTGTAACCCAAGAACTTGGTAGCATTGGTGACTATTCAACACAAGAATTTGGTGGAACTAGATTAAAAATTTTAAATATCAAGAGTCTTTATCCAAGACCCATTTTTCTTAACATGCCCTGTAGTTGTCTTCCTTTTGAGGCCTTCATCATAGTTTTGGAGTTTTTGTATGCTTTGAGGAGTTCTTTTACCTCATGCTCTGGCCATCCAGAACCTCTTGCTATTCTCTTTACTCTGGAGGCGTTTATCAAATCAGGATCTGCTTTTTCGTCCTTTGTCATTGATTGTATAATAAATCTCCATTTTTCCATTCGTTCTTCTTGTTGTTCCAGTTGGTCTTCTTTTACCATTCCTGAAAGTCCAGGCATGTTTTCAAGAATGCTACGTAATCCTCCGGCTCTTGTCGCTTCTTCAATTTGGAAGTAAAAATCCTCCATGTTCATCTTTCCATGCGATATTCTTTTTAGTCTGTCCTCATTTCCTTCCGTCTCCAATCGCTTTGCCATATCAAGTAGAGCTTGAATATCGCCCATTCCAAGAAGTCTTCCGACAAATCGAGTAGGAGAAAACTTTTCAAGATCATCAATTCTTTCACCGGTTCCAATATACATTATTCTAGCACCAGTAGCTGCTGCAGCCGCAAGTGCACCACCTCCTTTTGCACTGCTGTCAAGTTTTGTTATTATTATTCCACCCACTGGAACAGTTTTATGAAAAGCTTCTGCTTGACTATAACACTGTTGTCCTATTGTACCATCAATTACAAGTAATGCAAGGTCTGGATTTGCTACCTTACCGATTCGTAGCATTTCATCAAGAAGATCTTTTTCTTCTTTATGTCTACCAGCAGTATCTATTAGTATGATATCAAAATTTTGCCCCTCAAAGTGTTTTAGCCCATTTTGTACAATTTCTGGTGAGTCTTTGTTCCCTTCCTCACCATATACCTCAACATTTGCTTTTTCACACATTGTCTTTAACTGAGTAAGTGCACCTGGTCTGTAAGTATCTGCACCTATGACTGCTACTCTATATCCTTGTCGCGTTAGTAGCTTAGCTAGCTTGGATGTGACTGTAGTTTTTCCACTTCCTTGTATTCCTAGCATCAATACTCTGTTTGTTCTACCTGGCTGGAAGGAAAATTGATCATCAGTTCCAAGTAGTTTAGCAAGTTCGTCATATAGAATTTTTACAATATGATCTTTCCTTGATAGTCCTGGAGGCGGTGTTTCTTTAAGTGATCTTTCTTCTAAATTCTTTGTGATCTCAAACACCAATTTTACATTAACGTCTGATTGAAGCAATGCCCTTTGGATATCTTTTGATAATTCCTTTATGAGCGCCTCATCTATAGCAGAAGAGTTTACTATTTTTTTAAGAGCAGAGCGAAGACCATTTTTTAGACCGTCTAACATTACTTGTCTAGGATGGCTTCGGTTATTTCAAATCTTCCTCTATATCCGTCCCAGATCTTGTTTGCTTTTACTATTTTAATTGGATGTGAGAACAATGGACAATCAATTACAAAGGTTTCAGCTTCTCCACCTTCAAAGGCAAGATGAAATCCATATTTTGATGAAAGTGAATCTAAAGTTTGTATTTCCTTAGTTGTGATCTCTTTACCAAGCCAGATATCATCAAGGCCTGCAGCTGTAACACTTGTAACAATAAATCTAAAACCAGAATCCAATAGTTCGGCTAAGTATTTTCTATCATCTATGTGCCAAATAGGTGAAACAACATGTAAGTTTAATTTTTTCCCAATACTTTCAAAACGATTTTTCTGATACTCACTTAAGATTCCTCCATGAACGAGTCCTTCTATTCCAAATTCTCTTTTTGCTTTTTTTAACAATTCTTCTAATTTTTCAATCTCATTTTGTTCATCATTGTTTTCTAATAAAATAGAAAGATGTGGAATTTTCATTGATTCTGCTTGAAGACTAGTCCATGATATGTTAGGATGGTGTAGTAGATGACTTTCTGCAGATTCTGGATAAAGTGATACAAGACATACTATATTGTGTCCATTCTGTTTTGTCTTGAATATTGAAAAAGTACTGTCCTTTCCACCAGAAAAGAGCGATGCTAGATTCAATTTGTGTTGTCAACCATGTAAAAATTAGTTTTTTTCCAGATCATTTATTCTATTAAGACAGTCTTTACAAACAGAAAGATGATCTTTTACTGTTATTTCTACATTAGACGCTAGGCATACATGGCACAGACCCTTCATTATTTCAGTATTACATGTCGTACTGTATAACTTGTTCTCACATTAGAAAAGCCTGGATGCCTCAAGACTCATAATCTTCATCATATGATCAGATGGCTTTTCTCTTCATCATCAGCATCCGAATTAACTTTTGATTCGGACTATAAGAGTTCTATCCATTACTTTCCAGTATTCAACATCTTGACCTTGCGCAATCTTGTCTTTAATTTCGTCTTCAATCTGAGTGATGTCAAATACCTCAAATGTTTCAGAGTCCATAACCTGAACTATTGAATCAGTTTTTGAAATAACAGAGCCATTTCTTTTGTCGATGAGTGGTACTTGGACTTGAGCACTCACTGGAGAGACGTGTGGATATTTTTTCTTGTCAAATATCCCAACTCCGACAATTCTTGCTTTTGCTGCACCATGTTTACCTGGTTTGCTTGTATCATATTCTACAATTCTGCATGGCTCTGCATTTGGATTGTCAACTGGGAGTAAGATATAGGAACCAATTTTTAGTGAACCTAGTTCGGACGGCTTGCTCATCACCAAAACAGAATTTGCCAGAGTATATAACTTTTCTATTATAATTAAATAGGATCTTCAGATCACAATTTATTTTATTTTTTCAATTATCGACAAGTTCAAAAGATTTGTCAGACGTATTCCTTTTCGTGCTACTTCTTTTCTTGTTTTTTCACAATATTTATTGTCGGATTGATGAGTGTTATCACTTGAAACCTCTAAGACTATCAAATTGTCACCATATGGAAATGTGAATTTTGGTTGTTCAGTGGTAGAAAGACTCATCTGGTCCCATTCAGCGCGTCTTACTCTCTGGCGCTTTGCAACAATCATTGCTAGATCTAGAAGGTCAGAACTAGAATGCCCATCAAGATAATAAATTGATACCAAGTTTAATTTTTCACTTGGCATCCTTTCAAAAAATTCGTCATTATTTCTAAATACAAATATTGGTTTGTCTTGCTTGTACTTCTCAACTTCATTTATGGTTTTTTCATAGTCATTAAAATGTGCCAAAAGATAGGTATTTGTTCTAGATGGAAAGTATGCCCCCCCATCTTCTGAAAATGTTGCAGTAGCAAAGTACATGTCGTCAACATATTCCGAGCGTTCCAGAACTTCCTTTAATTTAATAGAAGAATCCACATGAAGATATGGTGCGCATACATATCCTCCTCCC
Source organism: Nitrososphaerota archaeon (assembly GCA_021325595.1). Taxonomy (GTDB): domain Archaea; phylum Thermoproteota; class Nitrososphaeria; order Nitrososphaerales; family Nitrosopumilaceae; genus Nitrosotalea. The sequence goes on from JAJPGX010000029.1 coordinate 32,911, forward strand.
ATCATGGCTCCCGACACGCTGTCCGGATCAAATTACTATCATATATGTAATTTGTTCCGGAAATTTCGATCGCTATTATTAGAAAATTTTTTGCTAAAATATCCATAACGATAGTTATTTAATACGAAGAAGCAGGCTCAGAAATAGTCCCACGCTAGCTCAGCCTGGTAGAGCTTCCGGCTGTAGTGGTTGGCTATTGGCTGACCGTCATCAGCCTATCAGGCATACAGAAACCGGGTTGTCGCAGGTTCAAGTCCTGCGCGTGGGACCATATACATAAACTTCAAAAACTTACCATAACAAGTAGAAACGTTGTCTGATGATAAAAATTGGTCAACTCTAGATGAGATTGATCAGAAGATAATTGCAATCCTAAACAATAATGCTAGAACCCCATCTAAAGAAATAGCAAGTGAATTAAGAAATTCTGGAGTAGATGTATCAGATAGAACCATTAGAAAAAGAATCGAAAGACTTGAAAAAAATGGAATCATCAAGGGATACAAGGCCATACTAAGCGGAATTAGTACAACAGATTCGTTTGAGGCATTATTTATTAAATTAAAGATTACAAGATCAATGGATGGCATAATAGAATCAATCAAAAATTTTGTAAAAAATTTGCCAAACTATCTTTTCGTAGCCACTTTGGAGGGAGATTGGAATATCATTATAGTAATGAGAGTTGAAGACTCTGAAAAAAATCCAACCTCAAGAGTAGTTGAAAAGTTTTCGGATCAGATCTTAGATTATAAGATAAATGGAATCCAGATCAAAGATGTGAATCTCTTGAATATGTCTATGCTGCTTCTTACTTGATTTCTGACATTTTTGCTGTATCAAGTGCATTTTTTAATTCGTTAATAGTAAATGGTTTTTGAACAAATGCTGCAGAACCAAAACCTATGGTCTTTGTAACACGAGGCGTTGTCTTTTCATCAGCAGTTATTAGTATAATTGACATATCGGGTTTTACTTTTAACAGATTTTTTGCAATAACATCTCCTGTGATATCAGGTAGATTCATGTCCAATAACAATATAGGATTTTGTCCTAATTTTATCAGTTTATTTGTAAGTGCAAGAGCGGCTTTTCCTGTCTTTGTAGTTTGTATATCGGCATATCCTAGCTGTTGCAGGAAACTTTTAACCCGTATCAGAATTGCTGGACTATCATCAACTACAATGATTGGTCGTTTTTCCTCAATAACTTTTGGTATGTATTTTTTGGCTAGATCAGATGCTTTCATTGCCTCATCAAATTGACCAATCTTTAGGAAACATTTTGCTGCACATCGATATGCATAATTTGCATCAGATGGAATTTTTTTTGCAAGTTTAAGATACAGTTTTGCCGCTGCCAGTAATTCTTCTTTTTTGTCTTTTCCCTGTCTTGATTTACATTCTGATGCCAATATCAGGTATATTCCAGCCTTATAGGTTGGATTTTTCATTTCTCTCTCAGCTAAAGACATGAACAAGTTATGTGCAGATATGTTTTGATCATTTTTGAGATAAGTGCAAGCCAAATCAAATTTTTCTAGGTCTTTATCCAATGTATTGGTATCTGTCATCAATCAATATAATATTTCATTTTAGAGCGGAAAATTCTTGACTTGAGCAAGGAAAAGAGTAGAGCACACACATATTATAAAGAAAAAGATATCATCAGTGCGTTGAGTAAGGAAAACCCAAACACCAACATATCGCAGCCGCCAATAAACGTGTTATTTAGTCCTCTTGATATTTCAAAAAAGGATGTTTGGAGTATAGATATAGTTCGAATATTGGAGATCTTGATTACTGTTCTAAATCAAGCAGACAAAAAAGATCTTAGAGTAGCCGGAATTGCAGCGTTATCATCTGCCATGATACATCGGATGAAGGTTGAGAGTATTTTTGCATTACAAAAGGCTGCGATGGAGAAAAAACCACTAAGCCAGAGAGAAGATGTTGATATTGATATCATCAATATGCCATACAGACATGAATCTACCTATCCAGTAACATTGGATGAATTATTATCGGTTCTTGAAAATCTTATCGGTACAATAGCAAATCCACGTTCCAGCAGAAGACAGATAGAATTCGATCCGGTTCAAGTTCCAAACTTTGATGAATATTTCATCTCTCTTGAGAAGATAATAGGCCAATACGAAGAGCTAATCATGAATAAGATAACTCCCACCGGCTCTGGTTCGTTTAAGAATATGGTTTCTGGGCTAGAATTGATTGACGTAATAAGATGCTTTTTTGCCATATTATTCCTTGCAAGAGATATGAAAGTGGACCTGGAACAAACAGAAGATGACATAGTAGTCTCTTTGATAAAATAGAAATTTACAACTAGATCAATACTGAGTATGAATTTCATTTAAGTATGCTCAAAATCTTCTCATCTTTATATGGGAAAGGTAGAAGATGACGAAGCAGGAGCCAGGCTTGAGGCAGCACTATATTCTGCAGGAAGACCACTTACCATAGAGGAGCTCATAAAAGCTTCAGGCACAGAATCTAGGACAAAGACACTTGCTCTCATGACAAACATTGTAAAAAAAACTAAATCAGCGTTTAAAGCAATTGAGGTGGCTAGCCTACCAGACGGTTCCTATGTTTTTCAACTAAAACCAGAATATAATACAGTCATACGAAAATATGCCTCAAAACCACTTTTGCCTACTGCGACCCTCAAGACATTATCATATATTGCATATATGCAGCCTGTTTCTTCCAAAAGATTGGTGGAGGTAAGAGGTTCTGGAGTTTACATGCACCTTAGATTATTACAACAGCTTGGATATATTGAACATCAAAATGTTGGGAGATTAAAAATTTACAGTACCACCGAAAAATTCCAAAAATATTTTGGCATACAAGGAGACAAGGATCTGCTAAAACAAAAGCTCTTCACAAAGGTACGAAATACAAACCAATCAAATACTCTACAATCAGAGTCGGTAGCACAATCAACTCCGACTCAATAGACCATGTTTATGTTCAGTTTTTTGTAAAGGGTATAAATTAGAGTTATTTTATCAAGTCATTATGAAGAAGTCTGTAGAGAATCTTGCAACAAGTAAGATAACAGGTGGTAGAAGATATCCACTCAGAACCAGAAGGAAATATGAAATTGATAGATATGCAGTAGAAACAGTTCCAGGAGAGCAAGTAACTGTTGTAAGAAAAGTCAGAGGAGATAACAGAAAGACTTCTTTGAAGACAACTGATTTTGTTAACTTGTCATCACCAGAGTCCAAAGTAAAAAGAGTAAAAATTTTAAAAGTTTTAAAAAATCCATCAAACAATGATTATGAAAGACGTGGTGTGATTTCAAAAGGTGCAATTTTAGAAACAGAAGCTGGCCAATGTAGAGTCATTTCAAGACCAGGACAAGATGGCGCAGTAAATGCAATTTTGATAAAGTGATCAAATGAAAGATTACGAACACATCGTAATCTGGTTGGATTATTTCAACAAGACAATTCCAAAAAAAATGGGTAGAAAAGTTTCACGTGAAAAAAGCATATTTGATCCTTCCCTAAATGAATTAATTGATGCAGCAAAAGCTGCAGGATTTGAGCCAACAGAAACAAATGATCAAGTAAGATTTCCCAGAAGACCTTATGTCAGATCAGGATACATAACACTTTCAAAAAGTCAACCAAAATCCAAAATCATTTCCAAGATTTCAGAAAAACTAGTATCAAGAAGAGCTAAACAGTCCAAGTAAATAGCTAATCTAGCTTAGAGCTAAAGTAATTTTGACAGAACTCTATTGATAACAGTAACCTGTTGAGAACTCAATTGCAGGAGGTAGGCGAAATATTGCATCTAGCTAGTAGCGGCAGAGTCATTATCAGACTTAGTAAACCGCTAAAGGATGGCCAAATAATTGTAGACAATTCTGGAACCAAAGTCGCCAAAGTTTTGGAAATGATTGGTCCAGTTGATGCTCCATATGCATCGGCAATTCCGCTTACTAACAATATCAAAAGACATGTTGGAAGAACAGTTTACATCGTCGAAGAATCTCCTGCAATAAAACCGAAAAGATTCAGAGGAAGAAAAAGATGACCATAGTAGAACTACAAACTCACTGCACGGAATGTCGATCAATGTTAATTGATGATGTCCACAGTGGAGAAAAAATTTGTTCTGGCTGCGGATTGGTCGCAATGGAACAGATGTCAGACTACGGTCCAGAATCAAGAGCAACAAGTCCTGAAGAAAAAATGAAAACCGCAAGAGCCACAGGCCAAACAACATATACACAACATGATTTGGGAATAAGAACAGAGATTGCATTAGGAACAAAAGATTTTAGCGGTAAGTCAATCTCAAGCGATGTTGCAATGCAGATGTACAATCTTCGAAAGTGGCAAACCAGAATAAGGGTTGCATCTCCAAGGGAAAGACGACTTGCTAACATACTTTCAAAGATAGGAGAGACCTGTAATGCGTTAGCCCTTCCAAGAAATGTAACAGAATCTGCATCAATGATATACAGAAACTTTGAAGGGCAAGCAGAGGCAAAAGGCAAATCTGTTGCATGTATGTCAGCTGCAACAATTTACATGGCATGCAAACAATGCGATGTAGTTAGATCACTTGACGAGATCTGTGCAGCAACAGGAAGTACGAAAGAGGAGAAAATGAACGTCAAGTTGACAGCAAAATACTATAGAATGTTAGTCATGGAACTTGGCTCAAAAACAGCTCCTGTAGTTACTCTTGAAAAATATATCTCAAAGATCGCAAATCTGGCAAAACTCGAAGTACGTGTAGAAAGACTAGCCGCTGAAATTGCGGAAAAGACAGATGACCACAATCTTGCTGACGGTAAGGCTCCAAACGGGTTAGCTGCTGCCTACCTATATATCGCATCTACCCTCCTTGGACAGAGCATTCTTCAAAGAGATGTCTCAAGTGTAGCAGGAATAACAGAGGTCACAATCAGAAACAGATGTAAGGAAATTCTCACTGCGTACAAGATCAAAATAACTCTACGACCAGTAATAGCCAAAAACTAACCCCTTTCTCTTTTTGTTTATTCTAGTGAATCAGTAACGTCTTCACGTTTTTCTTCATTTAATCTCCACATTTTTTTTCTTGTAGCATAGTGTTCATCCCATTCAAGAACTTCAGAGAGATCTTTTGTGTTATCTTCATTGTTTGCGATATCTTGACCTTCTCTATCATCCAATTTGCCGTGTCTTGTTTCATATTATATTTAAAGAGAAAATATGAAAATCAGAAATGATAACCAATAGAATTTATCGGTCCACAAAATCTAGATGTGCCAATATCATCTAATAGATTGGTCTGATTTTTACAACATATGTACCACACACGATTCCAAAATCATAGAACAACATAGCTTGCAAATAGGTAGCATTATTCAAATTAGATAAAGCTAATTTTTTGTTCACTTATATATCCAAAATACCGTTGAAGTAACAATGGCCATACTAGAAATCAAGGACTTGCATGCACAAAGAGAGGGTAAGGAGATCCTCAAAGGAGTCAATCTAAAAACAGGTCCTGGGGAGGTACATGCCATCATGGGTCCAAATGGTTCTGGTAAAAGTACACTTGCGTACACTTTACTTGGACATCCAAAGTATGAAGTTACAAGTGGAGATATTTTACTTGATGGACAAAGCATTTTAGAACTTTCGGCTGATGAAAGAGCAAAAAAAGGTCTATTTCTTGCATTTCAATATCCCACTGAAGTTTCTGGCGTAGGTTATTCTCATTTTTTAAGAACTGCGTACAATGCATTAAGTAAATCACTCGGAGACGAAAACCGTGAAGTTTTCTTAACAGTAAGAGAATTTCAAAATTATCTTAAAAAAAATCTTGATCAGGTAGGCCTTAGACAAGATTTTTTGTCTAGATATCTAAATGAAGGATTCTCGGGAGGAGAAAAGAAAAGATCAGAAGTATTACAAATGGCAGTGTTACAACCAAGAATTTCCATTCTGGATGAACCAGACTCAGGATTAGATATAGATGCAGTCCAAGCTGTTGCAAAAGCAATAAGCCAAGTTTCAAGAAAAGATGCAACAGTGATTGTTATTACTCACTATGCAAGAATTTTGAAATTCCTTGACAAGTTGGATTATGTTCATGTTATGGCTCAAGGTAAGATGATAAAAGACGGTCCAAAAGAATTAGCAGACGAATTAGAACAAAAAGGATATTCTTGGCTCGGAATACAAGATGCCCCAGAACAATAACTACCAAAAAACATACCAAATATTCCTTTTCTAAAAAATATGAAAGTTGGAGAACCTGCTCCGGATTTTGAGCTTGAATCCCAGAAAGGTGAGAAGATAAAACTTTCATCTTATTTTGGAAAGAAAAAAATTATTTTATTCTTCTACGTAAAAGACAACACTCCCGGATGTACTTCGGAAGCAACAGGAATCAAAAATCTATATCCAAAAATTTCTGACAAATACGAAGTGATTGGCATAAACCATGAATCTAGAGAATCACATATTGTGTTTTGCCAAAAATATGAACTTCCTTTTAATATCCTATCAGACCCAGGCAAGAAGATAGCCTCACTTTACGGTGCAAAAGGAGCACTTGGCATATACACTAGAAGGGTGACTTATCTTATAGATCTAGACGGTAAAATTGAGAAAATTGTTGAGGGAATTGGGGCATCACCACACATAGAATTTGTTGAAAGTTTGACATCGCGCGCCTAACTAAAAAAAAGGCAATAATGATGTCTAAAATTTCTTACATCATAAGAGAAACTCCATCTTGGAAAGCATGGCATATGCAAGCATCAAATCAAGTAGGCTCAAGTGATTTTTATACAAATTGTATGAAATACTTTGAAGCGTTAAGAAAACAAGGAAAGCAAGATTTTGCTTTTGAGGATGAATTTTTCTATACCATGCCTGCCATTTCTGAAAAAATAATAACTGAACAATAGCAATTCAAAATCACGGTTTCAGTTATATATTCAGTGAGTGAACCTCTCGTTGCAGAGGTATCGAAGCCCGGCCAACCGAGAAGGACTCAAGATTTTGGCAATAGGAAATCCTTTCCCTCAGGGGTTCGGGGGTTCAAATCCCTCCCTCTGCACTTTTCGTGTCTTTTTTTCTCTTCGTTGTCTTTGTTTTCGGTTTGGTTCATCAAAACCCCGGTGATTCTCACCCATGCTTATTGATCCAAGTATTTATTAGAAAATTTTTCCATCAAATTATGAACTTGAAGGCATTAAATAATAAAAAATCCCTCCCAGGGCCAAATGCAAGACGAATCATCAACATAATGAAGAATCATTCTTACAATTCCACGTTCATGTATTCACTTGTTATTTCTAGAGGAGAAAATTGCACCATAGAAGATGTGGATGGAAATAGATTCCTAGATTTTACTTCAAATATAGGTGCCTGCCCATTAGGATATTCACATCATGACATCATAGATGTATTGTCAGAATATTCCTCAAACGGAGCATACAAGATAGCAGGACAGGATTTTTATTGTAAGGAACATGCTGAACTCGCGCAAAAAATTTCAACTATACTTCCCCACGGATTTAAGACTTTTTTTATAAATAGTGGTGCGGAAGCAGTTGAAAACTCGATAAAGATTGCATATCGAAAGATGGGTCCATTACCTGGAATTTCATGCCATGGAGCATTTCATGGAAGGACTCTAGGTGCCTTAAGTTTCACATCCAGTAGGCCAGTACACAAACACAATTTTCCAGAATTTCCAGTGAAGAGAATAAAGTTTTGTACAAAACCAAATGATCCAGAAATTGATGTGGTAGAATCCCTTCTAAAAGAAAACAAGATTGCATTCATAATTACTGAAATCATACAGGGAGAAGGTGGGTACAACGTAGCAAGTAAAAAATTCATCAAGAACTTACGCAGATGTGCGACAAAGTATGGAGTTCCTCTAATTTTAGACGAGGTACAATCAGGAATAGGTCATACTGGCAAGTGGTGGGCCTTTGAACATTATGGCATAAAACCAGATATTATGAGTACTGCAAAAGCTTTGCAGATTGGCGCTGCTGCATATAATAAAAAATATGATCCTGGAGAAAAATCAGTATTATCTAGCACCTGGGGAGGTGGCAACAGAATAGACATGGCAGTAGGTGCAAGAATAATTGACGTGATAAAACGAGACAATCTTTTAGACAATGCTACAAAGATGGGCAATATTCTAAGAAAAGGATTGGAAGAACTTGTTGGTAAAAAAGGTGTCATAGAAGTAAGAGGTCTAGGATTAATGATTGGTCTGGAATTTGATACAAAAATTCGCAGGGATCAGAAATTGATAGAGCTTTTTGAAAGAAAGTTATTGACATTAGGAGCTGGTCAAAAATCGTTAAGAATTATTCCACCGCTCATAATAACAAAAGAGCAGATAGAGGAAGGGCTAGAGATAATACATCATGTCCTTTCCAGAAATTAGTATGATTGATACTTGTCTCCAAGCTCAAGTGACGCAATTTTTAATTTTAATACCTCGTTTGCGCCTTCATAAATAATGATTGCTCTAGAATCAAGAAAGTGTCTTGCAATTCTACTTGTTTTCTGGTATGCAAAGGACCCAAACACCTGAACTGCCCTGTTTGCACTGTCAAATGCTGCATTTGTAGCATGTAGTTTGGCTATGGCAGCAAGCCTGTCTGCACGGTTTCTTAAATTAGAATATTCCTTGTTTTCCCTGTTTAGTAAAAATAACCAATTTTCATCTTTTTCTTTGAGTGATTCCACATAATCATGTAGTTTTTGTCTTGCAACAGCTGCTCGATATACCAACCATCTTGAACTTTCGATATTGACAATCATTGTTGCCAAATGTTCTTGAATCAATTGCTTTTTTGCAAGCGTGGATCCATGCTGTTCTCTTTTTTGTGAGTGTTTTATCGATTCTTCAAGACAATCTTTCATTACCCCTATTGACCCTGCTGCAACACTTAGTCTGCCATCAATCAAAGCACTGTATGCCACACTAAGTCCGTTTCCTTTCTTCCCAAGAAGATTCTTTTTTGGAATTATGCAATTATCAAATGTAATTTCTGCATTTTTTACCGTAAGTAATCCTATCTTGTTTTTCATTTCTTCAGCATGGTATCCCTTTGAGTTTGTGTCTACTATGAACGCAGAAATTTTTCCATCTGGCCCTTTTGCATAAGTCGTTATAACTTTTGCAAATGTTCCATTTCCCACCCAGTGTTTTTTGCCGTTTAGTACATAGTTGTCTCCTTTTTCCTCAAATTTTGTCACAATGGAACTAGGGTCACTTCCTGCATCTGGCTCAGTAAGTCCAAATGCCATGATGCTTTTTCCATTAGTTGTTTCTGGGAGATATTGTCTTTTTTGTTCTTCATTTGCCCAGTTCTGTAGAATCATTTGCCCTATTGATATATGGGCAGAAAAAAAAGTTCGTAGTGAGTTTCCTTCTCTCCCTATTCTTTCAAGTGCGAAAACATATGTGAGTATGTCATATCCTAACCCCCCATATTTTTTTGATATTGGACATCCAAGCATTCCAATCTCTCCAAACTCTGGAATTACTCTGTCGTTTATTCGCTCTTCAAGGTAGGCTTTTGTTTCATAATCTCGTATTAATTTACAAACCCTATCTACTTTATCTAAGAAATTTTTTTGTTCTTCTGTTACTTCAAAATTCATTTTAGAAATATTCGAAAATGACATTTTTTTGTTCGATATTAGATACTCTAGTTATAGTTTCTATACTTTTATCATTTGTATTTCTCTTACATGATGTTTTGATAGATCTTCATGCAAAGCAGCATGGTATTCATCGGTGAAGGTAAGATTACATCTATAACATTTCCATGCTTTGCTACTCACAGTATTATTATGCAACTTTAATTTATAAAGATATTGTACTATTTGTCTATTTTTTTGAATAATACAGATCCAGTAAATTTTTAGATAGAATTTTTTATTATTATGCTTCCAATTATTGAATTTTATCTCTAAACATGATATGAACAACACGTCAACAGTGATGCAATTTATAAAATAGATTGATATCGAAAGACCAGTTGCGACTGGAAAAAGAAGTCCAAAAGAGAACTAGAAGCGATTCAGCACATGATTTTCAGCACATAATGCGTGTACTCAAAAATGCACAAAAAATAGCAAGGAAGGAAAGGGCAAACATTCGACTTGTAACTGCAGCCGTATTGCTACATGATATTATTTCATATCCAAAATCAGATCCGCGATCAAAGAATTCTTCATCTGAAAGCGCAATCATGGCAAGAAAGATACTTAAAAAATATCACTACACCAGTGATGAAATTGAGACTATATCTGATGCCATAAGAGACCATAGTTTCTCAAAAGGTGTCACGCCCAGATCACTAGAAGGTAAGATTCTGCAAGATGCCGATAGATTAGATGCTATTGGTGCAATAGGAATAGCAAGAACTTTTGCTGTAGGCGGAGCAGAAAATAGGTCTTTTTATAACAAAGATGATCCGTTTTGCAAAAATCGTATACCCAATGATAAAATTTACACCTTGGATCATTTCTACAGGAAACTGTTACTCTTAGAAAAAAAGATGAATACAAAATCGGGAAAAAGAGAGGCAAGAAACAGGACAAGGGTTTTGAAGAAATTTATAAATGACTTGCAAAAGGAAATCTAACCATATTCCAGGTAACGCTTGAATCTTTTTTCTATTTCATAATTTGTGCCAGAAAGTATTCGTTGAACCTCTTCGTTATGTCTATACCGTATATGTTCAATCATATCTTTGAATTGTTCATCTTGTGGATAGACAGTAATCAGTGGATCCAATATATTGAAATATTCTGCAACCTTTTTACGAAACTCTTCCTTCGAGGGTCGTCTAATCTTATTCATTCTAAACCATATAGTTGCCCAGCTTGCTCCAATCACATGTGGTAATAGATCATATGCTCTATCAATTTCAAAACCGTCGCCTTCTCTCATTTCTCGTTTAGTATTTTAGCTGCATTCTTTGAGAAATATGTTACTATCATGTCTGCTCCGGCGCGCTTTATTGCTGTCAGTATTTCTAGCGTTACCTCATTTTCATCTATCCATCCTTGCATAGCGGCTGCTTTCACTAATGCATACTCTCCTGATACACTATAAGCAGATATTGGTACGTTGAATCTTTCTCGAGTCATTGAAATTAGGTCTAGATACGCTAGGGCTGGTTTTATCATGACAATATCAACACCTTCAGATATATCCGTCTCAACCTCTCTCATGGCCTCTTTTGGATTGGTATAAGGCAGTTGGTAGCTCTTCCTGTCACCAAACTGCGGTGCAGAATGAGCCATATCTTTGAATGGGGAATACAAGGATGAGCGGTGCTTTGCAGAATGAGACATAATTGCAATGTCTGTAAAACCTGCATCATCTAGTCCTTGTCTTATTGCTTTTACTTGCCCATCCATCATTGCAGATGGTGAAACTAGATCTGCCCCTGCTTGTGCTTGACTTATAGCTACTTTTGCAAGTGTGTCAAGGCTAGAATCATTATCAATTTTATTTCCTTTGACAAGCCCACAGTGTCCTGAACTAGTATATTGACACAAACAAACATCAGCCATGATTGCAATCTCATTTCCCAAGTTCTTACGAATTTCAGAAATTGCTTTTTGAACAATTCCATCTTGGGCAAATGCAGAAGTACCTTGATCATCTTTGTGGGATGGAATTCCAAAAACCATAACTGCTGGAATTTTAAGATCAGCTATTGCGTTTACTTCATCAACAACATCTTTTAGTGGTAATCGCTCCATTCCAGGCATAGATTGTCCTGCCGATTTAGATTTGAGACCTTCTTGTACAAAAACTGGGCAGATCAAATCTTTTGGCGATAGTCTTATCTCTTCAAGTAACTCTCTAATTTTACCAGTTTTTCTTAGTCTGCGCAGTCTTAGATTAGGAAAGGACATTTGTATCAAAGTACCTTTTGTAGCAATATAATTTGTTACTCTTTTGTCTTATAATCAAAGAGTTTGGTAACAGTTTTTACGATTTCAGAATCTCCTTGTTCTGAGGCCTTTCTTAGATTGTTCATTGGTGTTGACATGATATCCTCAACTATTGCCTGTGTGAGTTGGTCAATAATTCTGATTTTGTTCTCATCTGTTTCACCCAGCATTTGAAGTGCCTTTCTTAGCTCTTTTAGCCTCACTTGATCAATCTCTTTAAAAACACCATTTACAATTGGCTCTACCTCAATTCGCTTCATAGCTGCTTCTACTACGGGCAGCTCTTCATTAATTATTTTCTCTGCTGAAGATACTACACCCATCCTAGTTCTCATGTTTTTATCTACCATTTCTGCAATTTGGTCCAGATTCATCATTTTGATCTTCTTTATTGTTGAAACCTTTTCATCTACAGTTCTTGGGTTTGACAGATCCATTATCATCATACCGTTTTTTCCAGACTCCATAGCTTCTTTTACTCTATCATATGTGACAAGAAAATATGGAGCCGTAGTTGCAACAAAAAGAACATCTATCGACCTAAAATCGGCAATTGCTTCTTCAAACTTGACTGGTTTTCCTCCAACGGTTTCTGCAAATGCCTTTGAACGCTCAAAGGTTCGACTTGTTACAAGAAATTCTATCTCTCTTTTCTTAAGAGATTTGGCAACAAGACTTGCTGCCTCTCCTGTCCCTATAAGAAGAATGCGTTTTGACTTTAGATCATCAATGTTTTCTTCTGCCAGCTTAACTGCCATGGAACCAATTGATATGCTCCCTTTGCTTATTCCAGTAGTACGTCTTACACGAGTTCCAATTCGAATTGCCTTATCAAACAATGTATTAAGACTGGTTCCAGATGCCTGTAGTTGTCGTGCTGTGTTTATGGATTCCTTTACTTGTCCCAAGATTTGTTCCTCACCTACAACCATAGAATCAAGTCCTGAAGTAAGCTTTAGCAAGTGTTCATATGCCTCAGTTCCTTGACTTATCTCAAGATTTTCCTTGAATGCGTTTTCTTCTAGTCCTGAAACAGAAGCCCAAGTTTTTTTTATTTTTTCTGTATTTGAGACATTTCCACATCCGAAAAGCTCTACCCTGTTACAGGTCTGCAATATTACACATTCCTGCAATCCAGAATGTTTTAGAAATGATTGATAAGCAGAGTCTAGATCCCTAAATGTGAATCTTTCAAGCATGTGAATCGGAGATTTGCGGAATGTAACTCTCGCATTAATAACATCATTTGTCATTACAAGTCACCTAGCATTTCGATTACCCTTTTCTGTGCCATTAGTAGATTTCCGTCTGCTATTAATTGTTTAATACGTTTGTCATTCATAACTGCGTATAGAAACTTCTTTCTTTGAGGAAAAGTGGCGATCTTTTTCTTGGCAGCTCGTCTTGCATAGTCTTGCAATTTGATATGGTAGATGTCTTCTTTTTTGATTAGTTTTTTGAATACCTTCTCTGCTTGTAGTCTGAGCTTTCTTGACATTGCAGGACTTTTTCCTCCCGTAGATACCGCAATTTGGACCGTATCTTCAATATTTATTACAGAACCAAATGCAAAGTCACTTACTTCGGGATCATCCGCAGCATATGCATAGCAACGCATTTTTTTTGCCTGATCAACTATCCTACGATTTAGTTTTTTGTCATCAGTTGTTGCAAGAACCATAAATGGTCTGTATTTTTTTAAAAAGTTTGCATTTTGAAGCCTTATTTTTTTGAATTGGATCTTTTTTTTCTTGACATAGTTCTCAATTTGTCTATTAGTTGAATCGCTTACAAGAAGAATTTTACAATCTTGCGTAAGTAAGGCATTAACTTTCTTTAGACCTTCATTGCCTCCTCCTACAACAATTACTAGCTTACCTTTGAGGTTAAGATCAACTATCAATGATTTCCAGCTGTCTTCGTATATTATTTATAGATTCCATGGCAATCTAGGTAACATTTTTAATTGTAATTGGTAACGCTTGATATAACAATGGATAACTTGGACAAAGAGATCCTCAACGAGATCCAGTGGACATTCCCTCTAGTTCCAAGACCATACTCTGAGATGGCAAAAAAATTTGGAATCTCAGATGAAGAAATAATGAAAAGAATATGTGTTCTAAAAGACAGCGGGGTCATAAGACAACTTAGTGCAATATTTGATACAAGAAAGCTTGGATACAAAAGTGCTCTAGTCGCAATGGCGATTGAACCAGAAAAGCTAGATAGTGTTGCAAACCAAGTTAACAAACATCCCGGCGTCAGCCATAATTATGAAAGAAATCACGAATACAATCTTTGGTTTACCTTAGCGGTACCACCTGGTTCTGATCTAAAAACAGAGATTGACAAGTTTTCGAAATTATCTGGAATAAACAAAGTAAGGTTGTTGCCAACAATCAAACTTTTCAAGATAGGTGTAAAACTAGAAATGGTAGAAGATAAAAAATCTGACATCAAGCCAAGTGAAGAAAAAAAGAAAATCAAGGATGTAAAATTTGTTGCAACTGAAGAAGATAAGAACTACATAAGAGAGCTTCAAAAAGACATCGAAGTAATAGAGAGACCATTTTTAAAATCTGCACAAAAACTTGGAATGACTGAGGAACAACTACTTGAAAAAGCCAAGTATTATGAAGAGATTGGAGTTATGCGAAGATTTGCTGCGATATTAAGGCATAGAGAAGCAGGATTCATAGCAAATGGAATGATTGTTTGGAAGGTTCCAGACGAAAGAATTGAACAGGTAGGTGCAACACTTGGTTCTTTCCCGCAGATCAGTCATTGTTACCAGAGACCTACATATCCAGACTGGCCATACAATGTATTTTCCATGGTTCACTGCAAATCGATTGGAGACGCAGAAGAAATGGCAAAAGAGATTCAGAAACACGTAGGTGTGGATGACTATAAAATTCTCTTTAGTTCAAGAGAATTCAAGAAAACCAGAGTAGAATATTTCGTAGAACATGAGTTTAAGGTAGAAGAGCCCATAACAGTATAATTTTGGCCATTTTGTACCAGTAACGGAGAATGTGTATTTGTTAAAAGTTGTCAAAATCATTAGTTCAAGTCCTTTTTTGATTCCAGTTTTGCTATTTCTTGGTGCGTTTTTTATCTACTCATACAACTTGGAAGGTCAACCATGGCACCCAGACGAGATAAACTATCTTGGATGGGCTGGAAATTACATCTATTTAGTAAATCATGGGTTTTTTGGAAATTCTTGTCTTCTTTCAATTGATGACTGTAACATGCTATATCACATACCAGCGCATGGAGCAACTTACAGTCCAATACGCATGCTCCTAATTGGAATACCAATGAGCTGGAAAAATTCTGACAGTGGAGATTTCTATAATTGGTCATGCTATTGGTTCAGTTGTTATCATCCAGACAAGGCTCCCACCATTTCACAAATGGGTGCAGGCAGAACTCTCTCTCCTCTTTTTGGAGCATTAACTGTAATGATATCTTTCCTAGTTGGCCGAGTCCTTTTCAGTAAATATACTGGAATAGTGGTTGCATTTCTTTTCCTGTTTTATGATCTTTGGCTATGGTATAGCAGAACGATAATGGTCGAAGTTCATTATGTTTTCTTTAGTATGTTGACATTGTTAATTTTATTATATGCTGTCAAATCTGAACAGATAAAGATCAAGTATCTTGTTTTGGCTGCAATTACGTATGGTTTCGCATTGACATCAAAGCTCATGTCAGTAGAATTTTCAGTTTTGTTTGCAGTTATCATTTTTATTGTAAACTTGTCAAAAAGAAAAAATGTCAAAAAACAAACCGTAAAATCAGGTCTTGCCATAGTTTTGTTTTTTTTATTATCCGGTACAGTATTTTTATTAACAGAACCTGGTTTTTATAAGAATCCGATAGGCCAGATTGTATCAATGAAAGATGACATGGACAATTACAATCGAGATGTTTGGTTTATAGGATATCCAAACGTTCAAGGATTACAGCCTGTAAGAATTTTGGCACTATCTCAGTACACTCTATTTCCTAGCTTGATCAATTATCACGCCTCAGAACCTGCTATGAAAGTTGAGGCAAACTATAGTTGGAATAATCCACCTACCTATTCTACCATACCAATATCGCTTTTCTTCTTTATTGGGTTTGCTTACATTGTAAACAGAATAAGAAAACTGAAAGAGTGTTTGCCTGAAGTAATCATGCTCGTATGGTTTGTAAGCACGTTTGTATACTCTCTTTTGATCCCAAGGGATTTTTCACTTGAACGATATTTGTTACCCCTATTGATTTCAATTATTTTCATTTCAGCATATGGATTTTGGAATTTTATCAAAATGATATCATACCACAAAACCAAGATTGTGTTTAGTGCATCTCTAATAATTACACATGCAATTACTACATTATTTTATTGGCAAAAAATCTATTATTCGTATGGAACTTTTTGGTTTAATCCATTACGATTTGGTACATTTCAACAATCAATTGAAAACATTCTACCACTCACAATCAATTTGGTATTTTTAGTATTCTTCGGTCTAATGGTGGTACTCAAATTTCAAAAACATGCAAAACATTCAAGAATGATCCAATAATATCAAATAGACACATAGGGAGAATTTAAGAGCAACGTGATAATTTCATGACATAAAGAGGAATAAAAATTTGGAAAAAGATATTTTGATAATAGAAGATAGTCAAGCAACTTCTCTGTTAATTACAGAGTTTCTCAAAAAACTCGGTTATGAAAAAATTCACTCTGTTAACACTGGTAAAAAGGGCCTAGAAATATTTCAAAAACTTGTAAATAGCGGAATGATGCCAATAGTACTACTCGACTATAGTCTTCCGGATACAAATGCTAATGAGATAATCTCGGAGTTATTTAAGATCAAACCAGATGTAAAAATCATACTTGAGACAGCTGAAGAAAAAGAAGAAACCGTGGTAAAGGAAGCAATTAGGAAGGGGGTTTATCTATATCTACAAAAGCCAATCAGATTTGACAACATAAAGAACACTATGAAGATAGTTGAGGAAGAAACTGCTAACAAATTAAATGATTTTACAGAAATTATTGAATCATGTATTTCTTTTAATCCAATAATTAGTATTGCCAAACTATCTGATAAAACAGGTAAATCTAAAGAAGAATTAACGCATTATCTTAAGGATCTAGAATCATCGGGTAAGATAATACCCATCCAAGATTTAAAA
>JAJPGX010000013.1 GCA_021325595.1 Nitrososphaerota archaeon
AGCCCAGTCTTTGCTGATACTGCAATAATTGATACTATTGCAATTGCAAGTACTAAAGCTGCGATCGGACCAAACTCTGGAACTATCTGTGTACCGATGATCTCTATTTCTTGAGTTCCATCTTCAAACGGAATTGTCAAAGTTCTGTCGGTTGCTGTTGTGCTTGTTTCTTGGAAGTCCATGGATTCTTGACCGTCTGTCAAGACTACATATTGTTCATCCACTCCGCCACTATTCTTTGAGTCAATTAATGCTCTAGGCAATGTTATTGTCAACACTCCATTACCAGTGGTCTGTATTGCCACTATCAAGGACTTTGACTGGATATCTGCTCTTATGCCTAGGACTTTGCCATTTGTAATGCTGTACTTTACTGTCATGTTTGTACCATCTACTTTGATAGTATTTCCTATTCCGCCTGCACTAGATCCGCTGAATTGGAATGTTGTCTGTACTGATCTATCTTTACTACCAAATTGCACCAGTACTTCATAAGTACCTGCTGCCTGCCAGAGGTTTCCACTAGCGGTAACCGTAGTGGAATAGGTCTTGTCTGTTCCAAGTTCCACTTGGTCAATCTTGATGATGTTACCAATTGGATTTCTTATCATGACTGTAACAGGAGTTTCTGAAATGTAATCACGTGTACTACCAGATATCGTGATCTTATCACCATCATTGTATGAGGGCTTATCTGTAGTTACAGTAATTGCATCATTGGATGTTGGAACCATATTTCCAAGTGTCGAGTTTGTGGATGTTGCATTTGTACTCTGGACTGCATAGGGAGAAGCAAAAACGGGCATTACTCCTGCCGCACTAACCAGAATTGCAAGTAACGCAAATCCTTTAAAACGAGTACTCATCCTGGCAGCAAATGGAATTTTTTTGCTATTTAAAGTTGCGGAAAAAATTATTGACAAAAAGTACTAATTTTAAAACGCTTCAGATTAGATATATATTAACCTCTCGGTAGAAGCATCGTAGTTTGTGGATTAGTTATACATTTACAGCTAATGTTCAAAAGGGATTTTCAAAATGTCAAAGAAAGAGAAAATACTGATACCAGATCATATCTACGTCCCAAAACATGAAATCATGTCAAAAGACGAGGCTGAGAAAGTACTTGAAAAGTATCATACAAAGCCAACAGAAATGCCACTCATTTACGTAAGTGATCCAGCAATTAGAGGACTTGGTGTAAAACCAGGCGATATGATAAAAATTACAAGAAAGAGTCCAACGGCTGGTCAGAGTATATACTATCGATACGTGGTGGAAGAATAATGGCAAACATATCAAACAAACGATGGCCAATTGTACAAGACATTCTAAAACGAGAAGGAATTGCAAGACAACATCTTAATTCTTATGATGAATTTCTTGAACGAGGATTACAAAGTATTATTGATGAAGTTGGACAAATAGAAATTGAAAGTCCAGAATATCCCTACAAGATTCAACTTGGTAAAGTAAAATTACAGCAACCACGTATGATGGAACTTGATGGCTCAATCACACATATTGCTCCAATGGAAGCAAGATTGAGAAATGTGACATATGCATCACCAATAATGTTGGAAGCAAGTGTAGTTGAAGATGGAAAAATTCTAGAGTCAAGATATGTGCACATTGGCGATATGCCAGTAATGGTAAGATCAAATGCGTGCATCTTACATAATCTATCTGAACAAAAATTAGTAGAATACGGTGAAGATCCTAATGATCCAGGTGGATACTTTATCATAAATGGTTCAGAAAGAGTAATAGTTGGATTAGAAGATCTTTCTTACAATAAAATTATTGTTGATAAAGAAACTGTAGGAGGTAATACAGTTTTCAAGGCAAAAGTATATTCTTCAATTGTTGGATATCGTGCAAAGCTTGAACTTGTAATGAAAAATGATGGTTTGATAGTTGCAAAAATTCCAGGCTCTCCAGTTGATATTCCTGTTGTAACCTTGATGCGAGCGCTAGGTCTAGAATCTGATAGAGAAATAGCTGCAGCTGTATCACTTGTAGATGAAATTCAAGATGAACTTGAAGCATCATTTGAAAAATCAGGTGACGTACCAACTGCAAAAGATGCCATCGTGTATATCAGTAAGAGAATTGCTCCTGGTATGTTAGAAGAATTCCAGATAAAAAGAGCAGAGACTCTGCTTGACTGGGGTCTTTTACCACATCTTGGAAAACATCCTGATAACAGAAAAGAAAAAGCACTGTTCTTAGGTGAGGCCACTTGTAAGTTAATTGAATTAAAGCTGGGATGGATTGCGCCAGACGATAAAGATCATTACGGAAACAAAGTCATAAAATTTGCCGGACAAATGTTGGCAGATCTTTTCAGAACAGCCTTTAGAAATCTAGTACGTGATATGAAATACCAACTTGAAAGATCTGGTCAAAAACGAGGAATCAACGCTGTCGGCGCAGCTGTCAGACCTGGGATTGTCACTGACAAATTAAACAATGCAATTGCAACTGGAAACTGGGGAAGAGGAAGAGTAGGAGTAACTCAATTACTTGATAGAACCAATTATCTTTCAACAATCAGTCATCTCAGAAGAATCCAATCACCATTGAGTAGAAGTCAACCAAACTTTGAAGCAAGAGACTTGCATGCAACACACTTTGGAAGAATATGTCCTAGTGAAACACCAGAAGGCTCTAACTGTGGTCTTGTTAAGAACTTGGCATTATCAGCTATAATTTCTGTTAATGTTCCATCAGAAGATATTATTGAAAAACTATACGACCTTGGAGTAACATATGTTGCAGATGCAAAAGATGATCTCAAAAAAGAAGGAGCTAGAATATTTGTTGATGGAAGACTAGTTGGATATTACAAAGATGGACAAAAACTAGTTGATTCCCTAAGAGAACTTAGAAGAAACTACAAGATTCATCCACACGTTGGAATTTTCTTATACAAATCAGATGTTGAAGGCTCAACTAAACGACTCTATGTAAACTGTAATGCAGGAAGAGTATTACGACCATTAATTGTGATCAAAGATAACAAACCGCTTCTTACACAAGAATTAATCGACAAGGTAAGCAAAAAGTTTCTCTCATGGAGTGACTTGTTACACATGGGAGTAATTGAGCTAGTAGATGCAAATGAAGAAGAAAACTGTTACATTGCAATAGATGAGTCAGATATCAAAAAACACACCCACATGGAAGTATTTCCATCAGCAATATTGGGTGCTGGTGCATCTATCATTCCATATCCAGAACATAACCAGTCTCCAAGAAATACATACGAATCAGCAATGGCAAAACAAAGTCTTGGATTTTCAACACCCTTGATGAATGCAAGTACCTATGTAAGACAACACCTAATGCTTTATCCACAAACTCCAATTGTCACAACAAAAGCCATGGGGCTATTGGGATTGGAAGACAGACCAGCAGGTCAAAACTGTGTTGTAGCTGTATTGCCATTTGATGGATATAACATTGAAGACGCTATAGTACTTAGCAAATCTTCTGTGGAACGGGGACTTGGAAGAACATTCTTCTACAGAATCTATGAAGCAGAGGCAAAACAATATCCTGGAGGAATGCGAGATAACTTTGAAATTCCAACAGCTGAGGGAAATGTTCGAGGATTCAGGGGAGATAAAGCGTATAGATTATTGGAAGAAGATGGAGTAATTGCAACAGAATCTACGGTTCAGGGTGGAGACATACTGATTGGAAAAACAAGTCCACCAAGATTTATGGAAGAGTATAGGGAATTTGAAGTAAAAGGACCATACAGAAGGGATACTTCAATTGGTGTTAGGCCATCAGAAAATGGTGTTGTTGATACAGTTGTTATGACACAATCTCATGATGGTGGTAGAATGTACAAGATCAGAGTAAGAGATCTCAGAATTCCTGAGATTGGTGATAAATTTGCATCAAGACATGGGCAAAAGGGTGTAGTTGGGTTACTTGTCAATCACGAAGATCTTCCATACACTGCTGAAGGTGTTGTGCCAGATGTCATGATTAATCCACACGCTTTCCCATCCAGAATGACTGTAGGTATGTTCCTAGAATCTGTAACAGGAAAAGCTGCAGCATTACGTGGAGCTAAAATGGATGGCTCTGCATTTGTTGGAGAAAAACTTGAAGATGTTAAAGGAGTTTTAGAACACGCTGGTTTCAAATATTCTGGCAAGGAAGTCATGTATGATGGTAGAACCGGCAAAGCCTTCCAAGTAGATGTATTTATCGGAGTTGTTTATTACCAAAAACTTCACCACATGGTAGCTGACAAGATACATGCCAGAGCAAGAGGTCAAGTCCAAATGCTTACAAAACAACCAACTGAAGGACGCGCAAGAGGCGGAGGTCTAAGATTTGGTGAAATGGAACGAGATTGTCTTATTGCTTATGGTGCATCTATGATGTTAAAAGATAGACTACTTGAAGAATCAGACAAAGCAGATATCTACATCTGTGAAAGATGCGGGCTAGTTTCTTATTATGATATAAAACAAAGAAAATTTGTCTGTAGAGTATGCGGTGACAAAGCTAAAGTAACATCTGTATCAGTTGCATATGCCTTTAAGTTATTATTACAAGAAATGATGAGTCTTGACGTTGCACCGAGGTTATTGATAAAGGAGAGAGTATAATGGCGCTAGAAACAATTAAAGTAATAGACGGAATCAAATTTTCAGTTTGGTCTCCAACTGAGATCAGAAAATATTCTGTAGCTGAAATCACTGCACCAGAAACTTATGACGAAGATGGCATGTCTGTACAAGGGGGTCTTATGGATGGAAGACTTGGAACCCTTGAACCTGGACAAAAATGTCTTACCTGCGGAAATACTGCAGCAAGATGCCCTGGTCACTTTGGGCACATTGAATTGGCAGAACCTGTATTGCACATTGCATTTATCGATAACATCTACAAACTTCTACTGACTACATGTAGATCATGTGCTAGACTAAAAATTCCACAGGAAGAATTGGAAAGATATCACGAAATAATGAAAAAGGAAGCCGCATACAACGTCATATCGATAAAACATATTCCTGATGAAATTATTGAAAGAGCAAAGAAAGAGAAAACATGTCCACATTGTGGCAAATCACAATATGAGATGATCTTCACAAAACCAACAATATTCATTGAAAGAACCGAACTTGGTGAAAACAGACTGTTACCAATTACAATTAGAGAACGATTCTCACATATGATAGATGATGATCTCAAACTCTTGGGTTATGATCCTACAACTGCAAGACCTGAATGGTTTGTTTTACAAGTATTGCCTGTTCCTCCAGTTACAGTTAGACCATCAATTATCCTTGAAACAGGTATAAGATCAGAAGATGACTTGACACACAAACTAGTTGACATTATAAGAGTAAATCAAAGATTAAAAGAAAGCAAAGAAGCCGGAACTCCGCCACTGATTGTTCAAGATCTAGTGGATCTTTTACAATATCATGTTACAACATATTTTGATAACGAAGTATCTGGTATTCCACAGGCACATCACAGATCAGGCAGGCCCCTTAAGACACTTACACAGAGACTTAAAGGAAAAGAAGGACGATTTAGAGGATCACTTTCTGGTAAAAGAGTTGACTTTTCAAGCAGGACTGTCATCTCACCTGATCCAAACTTAGATATTTCCGAAGTAGGAGTTCCAGAATCTGTAGCCATAAAACTAACAATTCCAGAGGTAGTAACAGAGTGGAATATTGAGAGACTAAAGAAACTAGTGATTAACGGTCCACTAAAGTATCCAGGAGCTAACTATATCGTAAGACCAGATGGTGTAAAGATTAGATTAGATTTCGTAGAAGATAGAGAAACCATCGCAAATAATATTGAGATTGGATATTTAGTTGAACGACACTTGTCTGATGGTGATATTGTTATGTTTAACAGACAACCCTCATTGCACCAAATGTCAATCATGGGACATTACGTGCGTGTATTACCAAACAAGACCTTTAGATTGCATCCGTCAGTTTGTCCGCCATATAACGCAGACTTTGATGGAGATGAAATGAACTTGCATGTACCACAAAGTGAAGAAGCAAGAGCTGAAGCAATTTTGTTGATGCGTGTACAAGATCAATTAATCTCTCCAAGGTATGGTGGTCCAATCATAGGTGCACTAAGGGACTTTATCACAGGAGCATATCTGCTAACAAAGGATGATACCGTTCTTACTCCTCAAGAATTTGCAAACTTTGCAATGATTGCGGGATATGACGGTGCTTTCCCAGAACCTGGAGTAAAAGGAAAAGGAGGTCCAATGTATACTGGTAAACAATTGTTCTCGCTATTTTTGCCAAAGGACTTTAACTATGTAATCACCTCAAAATGGTCCAAGGGTACCAAGGGTCCATCAAAAGATGTTATAATCAAAAATGGTCAGCTAGTAAGTGGTGTAATCGACAAAGCTTCCATTGGTGCAGAAGAGCCTGATAGTGTACTACATAGAATTACAAAAGATTACGGCTATGAAGAGGCAAAGAAATTCCTCAATTCAATTTTAATTATGTTAAAACAATTTATCACAAACTATGGTTTCAGCTATGGATATGCTGACTTGGAACTTTCAACAAAGACCAAAGATGGAATCTTGAACACGATACAAGAATCATATGACAAAGTTTACGATTTCATATCGCAAGCAAAGAAAGGAACATTACAGCTAAGCAGAGGTCTTTCTGCAGAAGAAGCGCTTGAGGCCTACATCGTAAATGAGTTATCCAAGGCAAGAGACAGAGCAGGAAGTATGGCAGACAAGTCATTCGATGAAACAAATGCTGGAAGAATTATGGCAACAACAGGAGCAAGGGGTTCGTCTCTTAATATTGGTCAGATGGCAGGTGCACTAGGTCAGCAATCAATCAGAGGAAGAAGGATTCACAAAGGTTACAGTAACAGAGCATTACCGCACTTTAAAGAAAATGATACAAATCCTGATGGTAAAGGATTTGTAAAATCAAACTATAGGGAAGGTCTCTCTACTCTGGAATTTTTCTTCCACGCAATGGGTGGACGTGAAGGACTTGTAGATACTGCAGTAAGAACACAACAAAGCGGTTACATGCAGAGAAGACTGATTAATGCATTAGAGCATCTCAAATTAGAATATGATGATACTGTAAGAGATCCACATGGACACATCATTCAATTCCTTTATGGTGAGGATGGAATAGATGTAGCAAAAAGTGATCATGGTGAAGCATTTAGAATCTCTAGATTGATAGAATCTGAAAGCATTATTGATTCAGGAAAGAAAGCTACCAAAGAAGAAATTTCTGATTTGACAAAGAAATATACTAAGACATTCAATCCAAGACTTGCTTCAGTTGTACAAGATGCCTTACTAGAGTCTAAGCTTAGTAGAGATGGAGCTGAGAAAGTATTGAAAAAAGCACTAGAGTTATACGATAAAGCCAAAGTCGAACCAGGACAAGCTGTGGGTGTAGTGACTGCACAATCTATTGGAGAACCAGGTACTCAGATGACCCTTAGAACATTCCACTTTGCAGGAATCAGAGAAAGAAACGTAACACTAGGACTTCCAAGATTAATTGAACTAGTTGATGCAAGAAAGAAACCAGTAACACCAACTATGGATATCTATTTGGAGGAAGCATACAAGAAATCAAAAGAAAAAGCAATCAAGGTAGCAAGAGAGATTTTGCACACAAAAGTCAGTGCATTGATAACAAGTACTGAAACAGACTATTCAACTAAAATCAAACTAAATCTAAATCAGGACAAGCTTAGAGAAAGAGCATGTACTATTGAGGACGTGATAGATGCACTACAATCATCAAAGAAAAAGTTTGATATTGAAACAAGTGGTCATTCCATTACACTTACACTACCCGAAGAAACAGACGCTCAATCAATACTTGCATTAAGAAATAAAGTTCTATCAACTACTGTAAAAGGTGTGACTGATGTTGAACGTGTAACAATAGTACAACAAGGCGATGAGTGGGTTATTCAAACATCCGGTTCCAATATTGCAAAAGTTATGGAAGTTGATGGTATTGACAAAAAGAACATTCGAACAAATAATGTCTTTGAGATTGCTAATACGCTTGGAATTGAGGCAGCAAGAAACGCCTTGATTAATGAGCTCAGTTCTACACTTGAAGATCAAGGCCTCGAAGTTGACGTCAGATATATCATGCTAGTTGCTGATTTAATGTGTTCTAGAGGTTATCTACAACAAATAGGAAGACACGGAATTGCTGGTACTAAGACCAGTGTGCTTGCAAGAGCAGCATTTGAAATCACAGTTCCAACAATTGCAGAAGCTGCATTGGCAGGAGAGATTGAACAACTCAAAGGAGTAACAGAAAATGTTATTGTAGGTGCAAATATTCCAATAGGTACAGGAACTGTTGATCTATACATGAAGGTAGTTGAAGATGGCTAAACTCTTAGAAAAAGTAATCAAAGATGCAATTGAAGATGGTAAATGCTCTTTTGGAACAAAAGAAGTAATTGGTACAATAAAAAATTCAAAACTTGTTGTGCTGTCTCATTCTATTCCAAAAATAATGTCAGACAAGATCCAAGAATCTGCCAAGAGTTCTAAAGTACCTACACTAAATTATCCTGGTTCATCAGTAGAACTTGGAAGACTTTGCGGAACTCAGTTCCGAATTTCGGCGTTATCACTTAAGACTCTAAGTGATACTAATCTTAAATCAATAATGAAAGAACTAGAAACAGAGAGTCAACAATAAATGTCTTATTTTTTGTTCCTTTCTATCAAAGATTTAAATGTCCCCCAAAGAGATCGAGTTTAAAAAAGGCATGACGGAGACAATCAAACTAACAACAGATCAGATAAAGCTAATGTCACTTTTCCAAAATGTGACTGGTGCAACAGCTAGAGACTGCATAGAAGATGAAAAACAAGACAGAGTCATTTTTGTGGTCAATCCTGGCAAGATGGGTCTTGCTATAGGAAAAGGTGGTTCTACCATAAGAAATCTTCAAAATGTTGTTAAAAGAAACGTTGAACTTGTTGAATATTCTGAAGATGCTGCTGAATTTCTAAAAAACATGTTAAACCCAAAACTGGTTACCGAAGTAAAGATAAACAAGAGACTTGATGGTTCCTTGCAAGCAATCATATTGGTTGATGCAAAGAAGAAAGGTATTGTTGTTGGACGTGAAGGGCGAAATGCTGAGAAAGCTAGATTGCTTGCAAAAAGATACTTTCAAATTTCAAGCGTTCTTATACAGAGTCCTGAGAAAATATTAGAGTGATAATATAATGGCAAAATCTCCACTTGGTCTATTTGCAGGAAGAGTACTCACCGATAAGAAAAAGAGACAGAGGTGGTCTATTGGTACCTATAAGAGACGTGAATTGGGTCTTGATAGGAAATCAAGTCCTCTTGGTGGTGCACCACAAGCTCGTGGTATTGTATTAGAAAAAGTAGGAATTGAAGCAAAACAGCCAAACTCTGCTGTAAGAAAATGTGTACGTGTACAATTAATTAAAAATGGTAAAACAGTAACTGCATTTCTTCCAAAAGACGGTGCACTAAACTTTGTTGATGAACACGACGAAGTGCATGTGGAAGGAATGGGCGCATCAATGGGTGGAGCCATGGGTGATATTCCTGGAGTAAGATGGAAAGTCTTCAAAGTAAACGGAACATCACTTAGAGAACTAGTCTATGGCAAGAAAGAAAAACCAAGGAGATAGAAAACATGGCTGAAACACAAAATCTTTTGTTGTTTAGAAAATGGGATCTTTCAAACATTGAGATAAAAGATCCGGGACTAAAAAACGTCATATCTTTGAAAAAAGAGGTGATGCCATTGTCATTTGGGCGTTCTGCTCTAAAAAGATTCAACAAGGCAGATGTAAACATAGTTGAAAGACTGACAAACAAAATATCTCACTTTGGTAAAAAATATGCAAAAAATACTGGTAGAATGGGCGGCAAAAAGATTGTTGCAATTAATACAGTAAAAGCAGCATTGGATATAATTCACTTAAAGACAGGAAAAAATCCAATTGAAGTTCTAGTTAGGGCAGTTGAGCACTCGGCTCCAAATGAAGATACTACAAGAATAGTTTAAGGTGGAACAGTATACCACGTATCAGTGGACGTGGCTCCACTTCGAAGAGTAGACCTTGCACTGAGATTTATCGCAGAAGGTGTAAGAGACGCTTCATTTTCAAACCCAAAAGCAATTGAAGAAAACCTGGCTGAGCATCTCATATTGGCAGCATCAAATGATATGAGTGCTCCTTCCGTAAAAAAGAAAAACGAGCTAGAAAGAATTGCAATGGCATCACGATAAAAGATAATTTTTATAAAAATTAGATAGCCCGAGGCAGATTCGAACTGCCGTCCCCAGGTATCCTCTCATAAGATCCAGAGCCTGGAATCCCTAGCCCAAAAATTGTTTGGCCACTAGACTATCGGGCTACCAAAACCTGTGATATTTGATGAGAATATAATTATTAGCTTTGAACCAGATATTATTTACAAAATTAGTTTTCCCAATATCATTTTTGAGTATATCCATCATATTTATGAGAATGAGCCTTTTTGAAGTGTCTGTCTAATCTTATAGCATCATCAAATAACATTCTGCATTCTTTGCATTTGAAATTGTTATTCAATTGGTTTTATGTATACATAAAATAAATTAAATATGTTGCAAATATTTTCAGTATTCGCAATCTTACTCTAGTAAAACTTACAAGATTTCAAAACATGGCTATGTTGATGGTAGATTACAAAAAAGTTCCTCCTGATGTCTATTATTCCGTTAAAGGATCGTTACAACGTGACTATATCCAATCACGATATCCTTCCTATCATGAATCAATGCTTGATTCATTTGAGATAGTGTCTATTGATGGTAAGATCTCTGTTTATTATTACAAGGACGGCACCCTAAAAATAGAAGGCGAACAATCCAATCCATCTTATCGTAGAATAATCAAGAGAGTAAATGGATTGATATCAAAAAAGGATTACATTTGAAAATTTTCAATTCTTTCCAAAGTTGCACAATGATTATAACGAGGTAAAAGGGAAAAATTACAAGGGCATCACTGTGGGAAAAAAATCAGAAAAAGAATCCAAGGAAAAACAAGATAAGGGATTATCCAACAAATCAAAAGGAAACAACAAGTTCATTGTAATTGGTATAATTGTAGCAATTATTGCCGCAATTGCAGTTGTAAGCTACAAACTTGATACCAATACCATTGATACCGCTTTTGCAGCAGTTGATGGAATACCATGTGAAACTCAAGAATATTCTACATATCACATACACGCACACTTGGATGTTTTTGTTAATGGTCAACGCAATACGGTTCCCGCTGGAATAGGAATACCTCAAAACAAATGCTTGTTTTGGTTGCATACTCACTCATCTGATGGAATAATTCACATTGAATCTCCAAAGGAACGCCAATTTACACTAGGTGAATTTGTAGATATATGGAAAGCTACTGGTTCCCCACTACCTCCAAGTAACGGAGATCCAATAATATTTGTAAATGGTGTTCCGGTAACTACGAAGTTACAAGATACTGTATTGAACGCACACGATGAAATTGTTCTTGCATATGGCGGTGCTCCCCCCCAAGTGCCGTCATTCTACCAGTTTGCAGAAGGTCTTTAACAAGTTTTGAAAACAAAATTATGATATTAATGATGAAAGATCTACGTTTGAACGAGCACATTTGCAATAAACATGTTTCTTACTTTCATATTTGAAATGCTTCTTGCCTGTATTATCAATAGAACCTGAAATTTTAACAAGATTTATCTCGTTAAGTTTCCGAAGTTCACGATATACTGTAGTAAGTGACATTTCACAATCCTTGCTAATCTCATACGCGCTCTTTGAAGAATCTGTAGTTGATTTTAGTATCTTTGCAGAATTTTTGTTGGAGACAATCTTTAACAAATGTTCTGGAACTGCGCCATTGACGTCATCTGAGATAGTATTCATACAATCCCCCTTACTAATGAGATAATCTGGTATTTAAAATACTACTTTGATTTTCAATGTTTTTTATTTGGTACTAGCTTCTTTAACCGCAGTGGCATAATCACAATTTGCTCTAAGCCTCATGTATGGAATTAATCTATAATGAATCGAGTATAGATCATTTTCTTTGTATAATATCCCCTTTAAAAGCAAAGAAACAAAACCACCAGCGATTCTAGATGATGGCAAGTTTAATTCCTTGCATATCTCATCACGTTTTTTCTTGTATTGTTGTATTGTAAAACTTATAGAATTTAATTCCAAAACCAATGGCCACATGACTTTCTCCCACACAAATCTTCTGTTTTGTGTGGCAGAGGCATACTTGCCTTTTTCTTCTAGCATTGATAACGTTCAAAAGTTGATGTCTTAATTTAACAGTTGATGCAGTCCAAATTAGAAGAATCACTAGACTTACTAAACAAAGACTGGAAAATTGAACCAATTATTCGAGACTTTATTTTGGGCAAACGAAATGACATCTCTGATTTTCAAATAAAGGTAAATGACGTAATTTTTCATATTCCGTATCTAAAAAATGATGATGGCTATGTACTATGGAAGTGTTACTGGCCTGATTGTCATAATTGTTGTAATAGACAAGGAAGATTGCCTCTTACAAGTAATGATCTGATAAAAATAAGCAGGAATCTAAAGTATGACAAAGTATCTGATTTTATAAAAAAAGAGACCAACACTACATCTTGGCAAGAAAATGGACCAGCAGGAAGTTCCATAACAATGACCATGATAAACCTCAAGCGCAAACCAGATGAAACAGAAGCAGAAGATGGCACCCATATTAGATGCAGATTCTTAGATGAGAAAGGATACTGTGGATTGCATCCTACAAGGCCAGGCGTTTGCTATCTGTACCCATTCTCATCATGGCTTGAAAATGAAAGAGGAAAGGCAAGGGTTCATTCCACTTTCCAGTTTACAGGTGATTGTCCAGGTTTTTACTTTGCAAAATCAATTGATGAAATGAAGGAAATTCTCCAAGAATATTCTAAAACAATCTATGACTATACCATGGAATCAAACCGAACCACTAGGGAGAACTTTGGTTCAGTAAGTTTCTAGGCCTTGGCAACCTTCATCATGTCTGACATGTGAATTTCCATGCCAAATCTTTTCTCATTTTTCTTCATGTATCTGTAAATTGCTAACAAATCCATGAAGCTTTTCATAACTCCAAATTTGTTGTTCATCTTGTTTCTTACAAATGATAACACTTTTGAATAAATTGCAAATTTTTCGAGCACTCTTTTTCTATAAAGTTCATTATTTCCCAATGTATCAACAAAGATATCTCCACATGTCATGCTTGGTATGATGCCTTCTCCCAAAAGCGGGTATACGGTACCTATGGATTCTCCAACCCCTACTACCTTTCCATGATAAAATGGTTCACACAAGTCTGGAGTTGCAAGGCGTATTGGTCTTCCAACTGTCTTGACTACTTTGCCCCCATATTTTTCTAAAAATGAATTAGTTTCAGTTACATGGTTTCTGTTCTTGTCGCCTGCACCAATATGAGCCATGTTTTTTCCTAGTGGGAAATACCAAAAG
The DNA here is from genome assembly GCA_021325595.1 of Nitrososphaerota archaeon. Taxonomy (GTDB): domain Archaea; phylum Thermoproteota; class Nitrososphaeria; order Nitrososphaerales; family Nitrosopumilaceae; genus Nitrosotalea. The sequence goes on from JAJPGX010000013.1 coordinate 13,606, forward strand.
TATCCACTTATTGAAGAAAATGGCTTGAGATAAAAGTCATCAAAGGGGACTCCGTTTTCATAAACCACTTTGTGTTGAAAAGTTGGAAGATGAAAATCTTTTGTAAGTCTTGGAAGGTATGACCGGTGAAATCCAGTGGAATCTACAATCAAATCAAATTCTGATTCCAGGTTTTCTAGTTTTGGAGCCACTCCATAGTTTATCTTGCATCCTTTTGCCATGTCTTTTATCAATCCTATTTTGTTGTAGGTACAAAGACCCATCAACTTGATAGAAAATCTTTCAGAGTTGTTCATGTCAATGTACATGTTTTTTCCGTCATGTATCACATAATCATTAAAATCAAGATCACATTTTTTTGCAAATTCTTGCATGGGAGCCTTTGAGGTGCCCCAAGCACAGATGGAGTCATGGTTCATCTCTGTAGATCTTTCAAACCCTATTACTTCATGCTCTTTTTTTAATCGTGCAAGTAGATATGCACCTGCTACTCCTATACCAACTATAGCTATTTTCAAGTAAGCTTTTACCAAGAATTACCTAATAAAAAGATGTGTCTGCTATTCAATTAGAATAGCTGGCTTGTAAGGTCTTGCAGTTCTTGATTTGTTTTTTGGATCATACTTGTCTGTATCTGATTCTGCAAACACTTGTAATGAAATTCCAAACTCTTTTTGTACCAGGGATGATAGCTCACTGAGAATCTTTTTTTCATCAATTGAGCCAATCTTATTTTTTGCCTCTCTTCCGTCTTGTGATTCTGACAAAATATCGTTCACTGTTTTTTTGACAAAGTCTGGATCTTTTTTTATTTCCTCAGTCTCCTTGTTTGCAATAAGTGATTTTATCATAGAACCGATATTTACATCACCACTGATTACTTTTGATAATATCCTCTGGTATGCTTTTGTTTTCCATGGTGATGCAGTATAGATTGTAATCTTTTTTGGAGTTATTTTTGTCACCTTTACAATATTTTTGATATCTTCAAGGGTAGATCTAAGTAGTGTCTCTGACTGAATTGATTCCAAATCCACTTTTCCTTCATTGTATTGAGGCCAGGCAGTTTTTGATGCAAGGTTAGTGTTTCCCAAATTATGCCACATCTCTTCTGCACTATATGGTGCAAATGGTGATAACATGGATGCCCTTGCAGAAAATACCTCATGTAGTATGCCTGAAGTATTCTTTCTATTTTTTGCTTCAATTCGTTTTTGATACCATTGCAAGTCGGAATCTAGCTCATACAAAACATGATGCAAGGCCTCACGCAATCTCATTTTTTCCATAGAACTAGTCGTTTTTGATACAAGTTGTTGTATTCTGCTTAGAATCCATCTATCTTCAATCTCAGGATTGGGTGTTTCGGAGGGTTTGTATTTTGAGCATTCTTCTATCATTGATTCTAATTTACTCTTTATCCCCCTTACTGCTTCATGGTTAAAGTCTGCATCTTGTAATAATTCGGCTGAAATCAATATTGCTAGTCTTATTGAATCTGCACCATGGATTCGTATTGCATCTCTTAGTGGAATAATGTTACCAAGTGATTTGGACATCTTCTTTCCATCCATCAGTACGGATCCATTTACTACGATTTCTTCTGGCCAATACTTTTTTGGAAATATTGCAATGTGGTTGAAAATGAAAAACGTCAAGTGATTCGGAACAAGATCTCTACCAGAATGTCTTGCATCTACTGGATAAAAATAGGAAAATTCATTTCTTATTTTATCTATAATTTCAGGTGAAATATTACAAGATGAACTAACTGAGTTTACATTTCCTATTCCAAGAAAGATGTAATCAAAGAACTGGTCAGACAGGTTTTCTGCAACAAGTTGTTTGTTGTTTACATATTTTGATATTGTGTAATACGCCATGTAAATTACAGAATCTGACAAACTTTCAATTATCCAGTTTTTGTCCCAGGGAAGCTTTGTACCAAGTCCATGTTGTCTTGCACATGCCCTTTCTTTTAGCCAATCCACCACATTGTTAAACTCATGTCTTATTTCTTCAGGCAAGATCTTCATTTCATTTATCCAAGAATGAACTTGTGTTTTCCAGTCTGCATCAGAGTAATTGAGAAACCACTGATTGTTGAGTAGCTTTACCACACACTCTGCACCACATCTGCACCTGACAGGCGTCTCATTTAATTCAAACATGGTATCAGCATTTCCACTCTCAAGCATCCATTTTTTCACCTCCTCTTTTGCTACAGTGACGGTTTTATTTGCAAACTTGCCAGTATTTTGTTTTAGTTTGCCACTGTAGAATTCTTTGTTATAGATCTCCTTTGTGGCCTCTTCTAATTTGGGATTGTTCTGGTTATCAATTCGAAGTTTTTTTATGACATCTAAAGATGGAATATCACTATATCCATCTGTCTGAATTATGGAAATTGCTTGTATGGATTGAAGTGGTATCTGGGGGTATCTTGCTGATTCTTTTTTCAAGTCTTCTAATGCTTGATAATCAAATGGTGCGTGCGCAGGAACTGACATTACTATTCCTGTACCATTTCCACTCTTGACAAAAGTAGCAGGTAACACAAACACTTCATCACTTCGTTCTGGAACTTTGGCTTTTTTACCAATAAGTTCCTTGCCTGATATGATGCCTTGACGAATAATTTTTTTGTTTAAAAATTCCAATTTTCTTGCACATTCTGAACTTACAATCCAAGTTTCATCATCTACTCCAACTATTTTATATTCGAAAGATGGATTGACCCAAAGATTTGTTACACCAAAAATTGTTTCAGGTCTAAGTGTTGCAGTAGGTATGATGTATTTGTCATACTTGAATTTGATAATCGTATATTCTGTAAAGCTTGGCTCTATATCTCCTAATGTATCATGTTGTGATACTGGATTTTGATCTTTTGGACACCATCCAACTGGATGTGTTCCTTGTATTACCAAGTTTTTTTCTTTTAATTTTCTAAACTGCCACTCAATGAACTTGTTATACACAGGATCAATGGTAGTAAACTCTCGGCGCCAATCAATGGAATATCCCATCTCTATCATTCCAGTTTTTATCTCATGATGGAAATAATCTGCAATCTTTACGGGCTCGGTGAATTCCTTTATCTTATCTTCAGGAATCTTGTAGATGTTACGAAACGCCTCAAGTAACTCCTTGTCGTTTTCCTGTACTCTTCTTGCCATTCCAAGTATGGGGGTTCCAGTATAGTGAAATCCCATTGGAAATAACACATTGTATCCTTGCATACGCATGAATCTTGCATGTACATCTGCAAGCGTGTATGTTCTTCCATGGCCTACATGTTGTGGTGAGTTTGGATATGGATATGCTACAGTTACAAAGAATTTTTTCTTGTTACTAGGATCTGCTTCAAAATCTTTTTGCTCTTGCCACTTTTGTCTCCATTTTTCTTCAATTAGGTTCCAGTCCATGCTTTCACTTTCCAATGACTGACTGTTCTGCTATCAATAAAGCATCCTTTATTTTTGTCAGGTCTTTTCCTCCTCCTTGGCCAAAGGAATCTCGTCCGCCTCCAGAACCGCCTAGAACCTTTGATACATCTCTTACCAAATCGCCTGCTTTCTTTGTTTGAATCGCATCAGAACCTGAAAAGGCAATTATCTTGATGGTTTGGTCTTTTACAATTAAGACACAATAAATCAGTGATTTGTCCATCTTTACTGCTGTTTCACCTACTGCAATGTGATATTCATCGTCTAATTCTTCATCTATTGTACAATACAACTTTATTTTTCCAATGCTTTTTGCTTTTGCAATAGCATCCTTTGCAGATGACTCTGAAGCTCTTTTGATTAATTGTTTTAGCTTTCGTTTTGACTCATCAGCGTTTTTCATTACATGATCAAATGATTCTACCAGTTTTTCTTTACTTGAACCAAGAGACTTTACCATCTGCGATATTTTTTTGTCCTGGCTTTGAGTGTATTTTAATGCAGCATTTCCAGTAACAAACTCTAACCTTATTACTCCATCCTGAATTCTCTCAGATTTTGTGATCTTTAACAATCCAATCTCACCAGTTTTTTTCACATGAGTTCCACCGCATGCTTCTACATCAAATCCCTCGATGTTGACAATACGTACAATTTTTACTGGTACTACTCCTCCTTGATATATTCTAAAACCGTATTTTTGTTCAGCATCTCCTCTCTCAAACTCATTTATCAAAATAGGAACGTTGTTTCGTATAGTGGTGTTTGCAAGATCTTCTATCTTCATTATTTCTTCTTCAGTTAGGTTTGAGTGATGTGTGATGTCAAGTCTTGCATATTCAGCTTCTTTGAATGCAGAGTGCTGCCAAATCCAGGATCCTAACGTATGCCTTGCAGAAGAATTCAAAATATGTGTACCTGTGTGATGACGCGTAATCCCATATCTTCGACTGACATCAATTTTGCATTTTACGGTTTGACCTTCTTTTGGAACTCCACCTTTTAGCTCATGAACTACAACATTTCCATGTTTGTTTACATCAACTACATCAAAATTTTCAATTGTACCGTGATCAGGTTCTTGCCCTCCTCCCCGAGGGTAAAATGATGTTTTATCTAAAACCACGAGCTTGTTGCTGAGCACACGGAGAACTTTGGCCTCAAATTCTGGTGGGTCTTGACCATAGTATAGTAACTGGGTATCAGCAATTCCATCTATGTTCAAGATTTCTTTCTTTTCAGTCTTTTCTGATTGGTGTAAATCAGATAGTTTTTCATAAAATGTAGATGGTATCTCTGGGATTATCTGCGCCTCTTTTAGAAAGTCTGGAGTGATGCCATCTGATTCATACAAGCGTATCAGATCGTCAACGCCAAGTTTCTTGTTCTGTGATCTTAATGTGGCAGCAATGTTGTGCATCCTGCTTTTTGATTCTACATATCGACTCTTTTCTATATCAAGTATGGTTTTGACATCATTTCTTGTCTGTTCTAGCTCTGGATAGGTATGCTTGAGATAATCTACATGCAGATCTACTAGTTCATCAAGATCAAAATTCCATCCAAATCTATCTATAGTAGCTAGTGTTCTACGAAGAATCATTCTTAAATTATATCCACCACCAACATTGCTTGGAAGTGCGCCATCAGAAATTGCAAAGATGAGGGTTCTTAGATGATCTGCAATAAGGTAGGCTCCTTCAAGAGGCGAGATTATCTTCTCATGTTGTATTTCATCAAGTCCTGCTATCTTGGCTGCAGACTTTCGTACTATTGAGATATCTTCAGATTGTGAAAGCGCCTTTGCAATAGCTCTAAAGTAGTTTGAAATTACACTTGAATCTACACCAAGACCAATTTTTTGAGTCATGTGTTTTGTTACTGGCCCAAAACAGCAATCATACGCAGTAGGTGTTCCCATGGTAATCCAGGCAAATCTCTCAAGCCCTGCCCCCATGTCTATGATTTTTTGATCCAAAATAGAATAGTTGTTTAAATCTCCTTGAAATTCTGTAAACACTGCATTTCCAAGCTCAAGCCCCCTTACAAAATATTCAAGTGATGAACCAAATGAACCACCCCCTGCCCAGACATCTTCTACAAAAACAACTTCTTTTTTGGCAATGCCCAGTCGCTCCGTAAGGAGTTTAAAGTCAAGCTCAACGCACTTGTCCTTCCAATATCCTTGAGAATTTGGGACACTGAGTTGACCAATCATACAAAAACTGGAAAAGTGTCTTCCGGTTACTCCAACATTCTCAATATCTTTGAATCTCAGACAAGTTTGTGGAACAATTAGGGGATTTGCAGGAAACTCGAATACCACTCTGGAGCCCATGATTCTTTGAAAATCAACAATTGATGCAATTGTAAAGTAAAGATCATCTCGCCATCTACAAACTACGGGATATCTACCAACTGACTTGTGACCATTTTGTACAAAAAATGATTCTACTTGTTTCCATGCTTGGGCGTAATCAAATCTCTTCTTGGTAGGCGGCTCTCCAATGAAGGAATAAATATTTTCACTATGATCAGGACATGCCGATGTGGAATCATCCAAAGTCCAGAAAAATCTCTTGCATTTTACACATGATTTTCTCTTAAAGCCCTCTTGCTCAAAGAGTGCTACCTTATAGTATCTGTCAGGGTCGGTAGAAAACTTTGCAAGAATCTGACTCTTGTCCATTTCACAGTTTTTCGTTCTGACCGATATTAAGCATTCTGAACCAACACATTAAATATGATTTATTTCAAAAAATCACACATGTTCCAAAAAAAGGGTTGGAAGGAAGGTGAGTACGTATTTGCATCAGTCCCAAATGGTGAGTATCGAGATATTGTAGTTGGTATAATAACCGGAGTTGAGGATTCTAAGATTGGTGTTAATGGAATTGTCATTAACGCAGCAGGTCTCAAAAACAAAATAGCACAAGGAAAAGCAGGACCCCAATCAGCAGAGTTGCTAAAAGATCCAACTCCAAAAGAATGCATTCTTGCTTTGATTTACAGAGTAGAATATGACAACTTTACTGGAGTATTTGATATCAACACAGACCCTGTAGAAAAGATTCACAAAAACATTCACAATATAATTTCAGGATGGGTAAGAGAATCAATTCCTGAAATGATAAACAATGTTCTTTCCTTGCCTGAGGGTCAAGAAAGAGATCAAGCAAAGAGACTACTAAAACAAAGAATGGATACGTTATATGATAAAGATCTCAAAAAATACATGTATTCTATCTGTAGAAGTCTTAAGATTCTAAATTAGAAATTAATTTAGGAATTCTTGAGCGCCATAGTTTTATATTATGCCTCTTTCAAAAATTGATTACAATGGAATACGTATACGCTGCGTTGCTTTTGCACAAACAAAAGAAGGAAATTAACGAGGCAAATGTAGCAAGTGTAATCAAAGCTTCAGGCGCTGAAGTAAATGAAGCTCAAGTAAAAGCACTCGTAGCCGCATTAGCAGATGTTAACATTGAGGAAGCCATAAAGGCAGCTCCAGTAGCAGTTGCTGCAGCACCAGCCGCAGCACCCGCAGCAGGTGGAAAGGAAGAGAAGAAAGAAGTGGAACCACCATCGGCAAAGACTGAAGAGCAAGCAATGGAAGGCCTCTCAGCACTGTTCGGTTAAGACTGTTTTTTACGAATCCCCTTTTTGTAATCCTTAACATTATTTACTATAACTTCTGATACCTATCATTTGACAGAACTATCGTACCCGCTTCAGACTATTGTTTTGATATTTGATCTTTTTGGAACGATGGCTTTTGCTGTGACTGGTGCTTTCAAGGCAATAGACCACAAGGCAGACATCGTTGGAATAATAATTTTAGCAACAATTACCGGAGTAGCAGGTGGCACTATTAGAGATATTACATTGGGGCATTTCCCCCCACACTCAATATCTGATCCAAGCTATGTCATAATAACAACAATTACTGGAGTTGTTATTTTCTTTATTTACAATAAGATACAGAAGCACTGGAATCTATTTTTGAAATTTGATGCTATAGGTCTTGGTGTATTTACTGCTATAGGTGCCACACTTGCGTATCAAGCATTTGGAATGAACTTTCTGGCCATGGTACTTGCAGGTATGGTGACTGCTGTAGGAGGAGGTATACTAAGAGATATGTTTGTAAATGAAATACCATTGGTATTTGTAAAAGAGCTATATGCCTCTGCGAGTTTTCTTGGCGTGGTTTTATTCTATGTATTACTAGTATTGCAGCTACCACTTGAGGTTGTTACTATATCTTCAATATTTCTCACTACCATGCTAAGACTAGTTGCAATGAAATACAATTGGAATTTGCCACAAGCACGAGAAAAATAAACTATTGTGGAGTATAGTTTTTGAGCTTGTTTGCAAGTGCTTTGGCTTGGCCACTTGCTCGTTGAATAGTCTCCTTCTTTGTATCTTCAGTGAGGAATCCAGACTCTATTGCAAGTGATCTTGCTTGTTGTGCTGCTTTACCAAGTATGATATTGGCATTTTCTTTAGTTACATATCCGATCTCTATCGATAATGCCATTGCCTCTTGGTGTGCCTGAACAAAGGCTTCTCTATACTTTTCAACATCTACTGCAAGTTCTTCTTGTTTGTAAAATAAGCTCTCTTCTAACGCAGAATTAAGTATGATTCCTGCCTCTACTGGCTTGACATCAAGCTTGCTCAATAATGTGGCAAGTTTTGTCGATATTATGTCCCCTTTCTTTGCAACAGTAGAATCCTTTGTAATCCAAATAGTTCCTTGGTCAATTTTTGTTGCGACTCCTGCTTCTTTAAAATCGGTAAGAATTGGACCTGGGGTAATACCAGTGTTACCTGCTTTGATTACTACATCGATGCTTGCCTTGTCTCCGCCTCTAGCTGCTAACATAATCTTATTTTTCCCAAGTAAGATATTCAGCTTGATTGGGCTCATATTTGTAAACATCAAGACACATTGTCCAACTAATTTTTCAGCAAGTTTTTCAAAACCTGGAAGATTTAATGCAGCCATTGCCTTTTGAGCAACTTTATCCTTAATGCTTAGTATCTCAACTTCTCCTTTGAATTTTTTTCTTAGTGGAAGTAATTGTGATGATCTTACTTTTTCCATTCTTACAAGAGCAACTACTTTGTATTTTTTTGGAAGCTCTTGTAACTGTTGATACATTTGGGTTTTCTTTTGAGGAAATTTTGTTCTATTTTCACGCATGCTGCTTTGCTCCTTCTATTGTTGGCTTGATAATTTTACCCATTGTAGTCTTTATCATGATTTTCTTAATGTTCTTGTCACCGCCTGGTAATTTTTTTTCCACCGTACTAATCACGGCATTTGCATTTGCGGCCAGATCTTCATCAGACATGGTTTCGTCTCCTATCTTACATGCTAAAGAAAGTGAGTTTCTGAGTCTTACTCTGATTGATGATCTGAATCTTTCCAAAATTGATTCAATTGGAGCATTAAATGGAACAGGTGTTGGCATTTTTCCTCTTGGACCCATAAATTGTCCTAGAGTCTTACCAACATTTGCCATGAGTTGAGTGTCTGCAAGGAAGAAATCACTATTGTTAATGAGTTTGCGAGATTCGCGTTTGTTTGTTCCTACTTGTGCAAGTTGCGCTCCATCAACAACCTTGTCTGCATTCGCGCTCTTTGCCTTGAGGCTCAAGTCACCTGATGCAATTACGCATACGGTTGCTGGCTTGTTTAGCTTCTTTGGAAGTTGAACTGTTTCGTTTATTGCAAATCCTTTCTTTACATCAATATCTTTGAAAACCATGATTAGCTCTACTGCTTGTTTGAACTTTCGTTGTTTTGTACCCTTTCTGGCTTCTGCTATCATAGTAGCTAATTGGGACTCGTTAACCATTACGAATGGCTTTCGAAATGCCTATTTAAAATCGTTTAGCGTCTGGTCTTCTCAAGAAGCAATGATTTGTAAAAATCGCATCTTACGTAATTATTGTTGTAAGAAGATTGCATTTGTTGAAAAGAACTTACATTTATTAAATCGAAATAAAAACAAGTCGCCAAGTTGCACAAATTTGATGAATTAGACATGAAAATTATTACTGAACTTGCACGAGATGGCAATGTTTCTGTTCCAAACCTGTCAAAAAAACTCGGAATAAACACATCTGTATTATACAGTAGAATTAAACGACTAATCAAGAAGAAACTCATTAAGAAATTTACCATTGTAGTAGATGAATCATTAATAGGTATAGGAGTTCGTGCAACCATGGGGATTAACAGAGATCCTAAACTGAAAGACCAAATTCATAAGGCACTCATGAAGACTCCTGAGGTGGTTGATATGTCAGAAGTAACAGGTAGATTTGACATGTTAATTACGCTTAGAGCGCAAAATCTTGAGGAATTACATACCGTAGCAATAGAAAAAATTGGCAAGATAGAAGGAATTCAAAACACTGAGACTTTTGTAGAACTACAAAGAACAGACAAAGATCCAGTATATTCTGCAACAGAATAATTTACTTGAATTTATCGTCCCACTTGCCAGACTCTAAATCTTTCGTTGCCTCTTTTGGATTCTTTCCATCTACTTTGATTCCTAATGTGAGACATGTTCCTATAACCTCTTTTGTTGCAGAGCGTACACTCATTGCATATGATGAATCAATTTTCAATTTTGCTACCTTCACTGCAGAATCAATTGTTATGTCTCCAACCCATGTAGCACCTGATGTTCCAGATCCTTTTTGCAATCCTGCCTCCTTTAGAATTAATGCTGCAGCAGATGGAATACCTACCTCCACTGTCCATTGTTTTGATTTCTTGTCTACTGATACCGTGACAGGAACTTTCATACCGTCAAAGTCTTTTGTTTTTTCATTGATCGCATTGACAATTTGCAAGATGTTTACACCAAGAGGTCCCAAAGTTGGTCCAAGTGGTGGTCCTGCGTTTGCTTGACCTCCTGTTACAAGCGCCGAAACAGTTTGAAGATCTGCCATGATTTTCTTTCCCTCTTTACTGTAAATTTAATCCTTGCTACGCGGTAGAAGGTTTGAGATAATTTGCATCTACAGTAACAGGAAGTTGATATGGGGCATCAAGTAGGATTACTGTTGCCTCTTCTTTATCATGATCAATTCTGGTAATTGTTGCTTTCATTCCCTTGAATGGACCGCCAATAATTTCTACCACTTGGTCCTGTTTGAGTTCTGATACTGTGGATTTCTTTACTAGATAACCTTCAATGTCTTTGAATTGCAATTCCCCTCTTAGTTGACCTCTGATGTGTCTTATTCCTTGTAATGCATCAAAGGCTGCGTTTGCATCTATCGCTTCAACTACTACATAACCCTTGAGATTTTCCAAAAGCAAAACAGACTGGAGGTTTATTTTCTTTAGTTTAATTCTGTTTTCAAGTAGACCCATTACCACCTTTTCTTGCCCACCAGTAGTTCTTACTGCAAAAAAATGTGATTTTATTTCCTGCGTCATTTTATCTATGTCCTAAATTAATAACGGCAAAAGTAAACTGAATTATAAATCCAATACCACCCACTGTGGCCATGCCCAAAAGTACCAATCTCAAATGTTGTGTATAGTCATCCTTGTCTGACTTTTTGGCAAGCTTTATGGTGTTTGCCATGTCTTTTAGCATCTGTCTTGGATTAAAGTTAACCATTGCAGAACATTCCTAAAGTGTACTTATAATTCTTATTTTGCCTATTTAGCAAATTTTGTGCTTTATTTAACACATCGACTGAAATTGTACCAATTTCTTAATATTGCCAACTAAGACCAAAATTTCTGTGAAGGCCTTGGTTTACGAGGAATATGCAAAGAATGATGATTTTTCAAAGATTTTAAAGATAAAAGACATACCAGAACCAAAACCAAAATCAAATGAGATAGTTTTCAAAGTACATGTTGCAGGACTGAATTATGATGATATCTGGGGAATGCGTGGAAAACCAATCGAGGTTCCAATGCCGCATGTTTCCGGAACTGATGCAGCAGGAGAAGTTGTTGCAGTAGGAGAAGATATAACCACATTAAAAGTAGGTGACAGAGTTGTTTCACATGGAAATCTTTCTTGCAGAGTTTGTAGGGATTGTACAGATGGTAGAGAGTTTGATTGCAGGTATAGGAAGATTTGGGGATTTCAAACAGGACCATTGTGGGGTGGATATTGTGAATATGCTCATCTTCCCGAAGTAAATGTTGCAAAGATTCCAGATAATGTAAGCTATGAACAAGCCGCAGCTGCATCTATGGTACTTGTAACATCATGGCACATGCTTGTTGGACGTGCAAGAATCAAACCTGGACAAACAGTGCTTATCATGGGGGGAGGTTCAGGCATTGGAACATTTGGAATTCAAATTGCAAAGTTGTATGGTTGCGATGTCATTACAACTGCAAGTCCAAACAAACTTGATGAGTGTATAAACCTAGGAGCTGATTTTGCTGTAGATCATAGAAAGGAAGATTGGAACAAAGAGGTGTTTGCAATAACAAAAGAACTTGCAAAAAAGAAGGACGCGAGACCAGGCGTTGATGTAATCTTTGAGCACATAGGAGGTTCTCATTGGAACAAGGAGCTAACTCTTCTCAAATATGGTGCAACCATAGTCACAACTGGAGCCACTACGGGATATGAAGTAAATACTGATCTTAGACATATCTTTTTCAAAGGAACAAACATCTTGGGTGTTACTCAAGGAACAAGAAAAGAACTGGAGGATGGGTTATTTTGGATGTCTAAAGGAAAAATAAAGTCTATCATAGACTCTACATACACTTTTGAAAATGCTGCCAAGGCGCACACCAAGATGCTGAAAGGAAATGTCTTTGGAAAAATTTTGATGAAGCCATAGTTTTATTTTCCAAACAAAAAGGAAAATAGGAAAATCCTGATCTGGATAAATCAGATTATTTTATATCTTAGTATTTTTAGGATTCAACTGTGCAAGAAATCTGGGCGTTTATTGCAATTTCTATCCCAACAATGATTTTTCTTGGCATACGTCATGCACTTGACGTTGATCACATAACGGCAATAGACAATCTTGTACGATTGCATAATTCTGTAAAAAAATCTCGATGGGTAGGTACTGGGTTTAGTACAGGTCACATGGTGTCAGTTCTAGCAGAAATGATTTTCATAATTTATGTAATTGGTAGCATAACAAATGCAAATAACCTCGCATTTTGGGGTGGCGTGATTGGAGCTGTTGCTCTAGGTTTTATTGGGGCACTCAACATCTATTCGATGAAAAAATGGGGAAAGAGCGGCTCTGCAATACTTGCTAGTAAAATTCTAAACAAGACAGGGTTCTTGGGTCCTGTTGGTTCTGCACTAGTTACTGGATTAGTTTTTGGTCTTGGTTTTGATACTGCTACGCAAATTTCTGCCATAACTTTGTCTGTCGTAGCTTCTGCCACTACTGGAGTTCAGACAGCTTTGGTTCTGGCTGGATTCTTTGCACTGGGAATGATTCCAGTTGATACTTTTGATAGTGTTATACTGCGTTCTACGTTTTCAAAGATACTTCATGCCAAAGGTTTTCGTTACATGTCATATGCTCTAAGTGGAACAGCTTTGATAGTTGCTTCTACTGTATCTTATGAAATGCTGACTAGCTCAGAAATAATCCCAAAGATAACAGGTCCTGTCTTAGCAGTTGCAATAATTTCAACATCTTTTGCATATTCTTTTGCCATAAGAAAAAAAGTCTGAATATATTACATGAATTACAAACAATTTAGTTTATTTTACCAGTAACGAATTCTTATGTTATGCAGCTACTTGTAGCATACCGGTCTGATCCTGCTGGATTTAACATGGCGTCTTACATATTACAACAACTAACAAAAGAAGGAGACGTCTATCGAGGCGAAAAATTTGATCTTGTGATTATACCTACACCTGCAATTTCTGCAGACTGGCTAGAAGAAAAATATCACTATGATGGCTATGTCTTTTTATCAAAGCACGCCTCTGAGAGCGGAGATCTAGCCTTGACATGCCATAGTACGGGTAACTTTGGTGATGCAAAGTTTGGCGGAAACTCAAATCAGGTAGCAATTCCCCATCCACATCTACAAAAATCATACATGAAACACTTGTGGTATAAGAAAAACTCTTTTTCAAAATTTGATATTACAATAGAAGCCACTCATCATGGTCCTACTGCCTTGAGCAAACCCACGCTTTTCATAGAAATTGGCACCACGGAAAAAGAATGGAATGACAAACAACTATGTGAGCAAGTAGCCAAAATCGTAGTTGAAGAAATGTCCAAACAACCAACAAAAAATAAAGTAGCAATTTGTTTTGGCGGTACTCATTATCCTGATAAATTCAACAAAGAATTACTACAAGGAGACTTTGCACTTGGTACTGTTATTCCAAAACATGCACTTGATATTTTGGATCAAACACTATTTGATCATATTATATCACGAAACACTGAAGCAAAAGCAGCACTGGTAGACTGGAGTGGACTTGGAAAAAACAAACAAAAGGTAATTGATCTTATTAGTAGGACTTCACTTGAAATAGTAAAGATATGAACCTGGAACAAAGAGTCTATAAGAAACTTCTTGAAGTACCAAAGGGAAAAGTAACAACATACGGTGAACTTGCAAGAGCAGTTGGTCTCAAAAATGGGCAGCGTGTCATTGGTAGGATAATGAACAAAAACCCATATCCTGTAGTGATACCATGCCATAGGGTCATACTTTCTGATGGAACAATTGGTGGATATGCCTGGGGCGAGAAAGTAAAAACAAAAATGCTTTCACAAGAAGGAGTCAAGATTTCAAATGGAAAAATTCTTGACCAAAAAATAATTTACAGATTCTGATTTTATTTCTTGGCTTGTACTTCAGAAATCAAGGTACGTAAGTGTGCCAAGTTTCTTACTTGGTTGCCACTTACTTGTTTGTAGAGATTCCAATAATTCTTATTTGTAATCTCTTTTCTAGACTTTGAGACTTTGAGTTGGTGTCTCATCGATCTTATCTTGGTAACATAAACTTCTTTCTTGCCTATTCTTGCACCTTTTCTTCCCTTCTTTGAACCTTGTTTGGTTCCTCGTTTTCTCCTCTGAGTCTTTTTGAAAAATGATCTTCCTGTTGATGTTCCCTTGATTGGTTTTACTTGTATGGTTCCTGCCGTTATCAAACTTCGTATGTTTTGACGTGTAATTGCATCAGCTACATCATCTAGATATTCTGGATCAAATTTTATTCTGTCCATTCCTACTCCTAGGATTCTGGATACAAGCTTACGTTTTGTTTTAAGATTTACTACCACTTGTTGACACCCTCGCGTTGAATACTTTAAAGTTCATCTCTTTTGCTTTGGTAATGATCTCGAGTCTCTTTTTCTTTCCTACTCCGTGGCCAAACCTGATGCCATCTTTCTTAGGATCAAGCTTTTGCAAATCTTTCAAATTAAAAACTAGATTATCCGTAAATCCTGATGGGTGCAAACCTTTTGCGATCTTTGGAGTTCCATACCCTATTTTAACTAGGGCTGGCCAACCTTTCTTTTGTTTTCTTTGATGGTTGTCAATTCCCTTTGGTTTTCTCCAGTTCTCTGCAAGTCTTACATATCTCCAGCTCTCTTGCCTGACAAAGGTTGGTCTGCGATCAGATACCTTTTTTCTAAGTTCTAGAGCTTCTTTGTTGATAGGCATGTACAAGTTTCTGCTTGAATTTTACAATAAATACGTTTCTTGGAATGGTAGAAGTTGATCCGAAGAGATAATAAGGAATTTCAGAGGAACCGATTTATCCGATGATAGAGGATTTGGAGCCAGCCAGCATTCGTCTAGTCATATCTCAATTAGAGCAAATGGGATTAAGGCCAAAGGAGATTAGGAGGAATGAACAAGTTGAGAATCTCATAAAGATTATACTAGATAAAAATGAGGCAACTCTTACTGCAAATGGTGCAGTAGTAGTAAAAACAGGCAAGTATACTGGAAGATCTCCAGATGATAGATTCATTGTAGATGATGAACAGACACATGGTTCAGTAGACTGGGGAAAGATAAATCACCCATTTCCAAATGACAAATTCGATAAAATTTTTGAAAGAATGAAAAAACATATTGATGGAAAAGAAATTTACATCTTTGATGGTTTTGTTGGTGCTGATCCAGAACACCGATTGCCAATCAGAATCATCACTGATCATGCATGGCAAAGCTTGTTTGTAAGACAATTATTCATAAGACCTACAAGACAGGAACTTGAAAACCACAAACCTGAATATATTCTAATATCTTTAAACGATTTCAAGGCAGTTCCAGAAATTGATGGAACACGTACTGATGCCTTCATTCTTCTAAACTATACAAAAAAGATTGTCTTAATTGGGACCACGCCGTATGCAGGTGAAATTAAAAAAGCAATGTTTTCAGTTATGAATTACACGTTACCATCAAAAGGTGTCTTTCCAATGCACTGCTCTGCTAACATTGGAAAAAGTGGGGATACTGCACTATTCTTTGGTCTGTCTGGAACAGGAAAGACAACACTTTCTGCAGACTCAAATCGTAGATTGATTGGAGATGATGAACATGGATGGTCAGACAGAGGAGTCTTTAATTTCGAAGGAGGATGTTATGCTAAATGCATTAATCTTAACAAAGAAGCAGAACCACAAATCTGGGACGCAATCAGATCTGGAACTGTCCTTGAAAACGTTGTAATTGACAAAAAAACATCGCTACCAGATTTTAATGATGGTAGTATTACAGAAAATACAAGAGCTGCATATCCTCTTGATTATATTCCAGGTGCAGTAATTCCAAGTCTTGGAGGTAACCCTCAAGTCATTATCTTTCTAACTGCAGATGCCTTTGGTGTTCTACCTCCTGTTGCAAGACTAACAAAAGAAGGAGCAATGTATCATTTTATGTCAGGATACACAAGTAAGCTTGCAGGAACTGAGCGAGGAATTACAGAACCAAGAGCAACTTTTTCAGAATGTTTTGGTGCTCCCTTTATGTCTAGACACGCTTCTGTTTATGCAAAGTTACTTGGAGAAAAAATCACAAAACACAACACAATAGTATATTTGATCAATACTGGTTGGTCAGGAGGTCCATACGGCATTGGAAAGAGAATGAATATTACATACACAAGAAAGATGGTTACTGCAGCTCTTTCTGGAGAACTTGACAAGGTGGAATATAGACATGATGACTTGTTTAATCTGGATGTTCCGATGTCATGCCCAGGCGTTCCGCCAGAGGTGCTGAACCCAAGAAATACTTGGACTGATAAAGAAGGATATGATCAGTCTGCAAAGAGGCTTGCTCAGATGTTTGTAGAGAACTTTAAAAAGTTTGGAAATGTTTCAAGCGAGATAAAAAACGCCGGACCTAAAATCTAGTCTTATCTTTTTCTTGCTATGATTCCTATTGCAACTATGACTATCATAACGGCTACAATTATTATGAATTCTTTTGTAGGAATCTTCAGCAAATCTTCCATGTCAAATGAATTGCTTACTGGTCCACTTACCTCTATGATCTTATAGGCGTGTTCAGTAACATTATCTATCTTTGTTTCTACTTCAAGCCAATACTCCCCTACATTATGAACCGGAATTAATTCTGATTTGTTAGGTATAACTGATGTTACTCTAGTATCATGAGATATTGGATTTGTAATTGTTATCTTTGCAAAAGACCATTTTTCTGGATAATCAAATGAGACTCTGATGTTGCCATTGTCTTCTAATGCTGATAATGTTCCCTTTGTCATATGTGTTATTACTGGAATTCTATAGGTTGTCTTGGAATCTTCTATTGTTATTACTCCATCAAAATCTCCTGCGTTTTTTTGTAGGTCATTTATTGTGACATCAATGGTGTCATTTTTTATTTTATAAGAAAATTTCAAACTAGATTCATTTGATGAAAAATCTATCTTTAAGGTAGTAATGGGTTTTCCATCAATAGATCTTAAATGCAGCGTCTTGACATCACTTGGATTCTCATATGAGAGATTGAAAACAAGACTGTGGGGAATTATTATCAAATTGGCATCAAAGGCACGTGTAATGTTTAGTCTTCCACTACCTGTGGCATCAATTGGAAGTGGTTTTCCATAAGGATCCGTTACAGGATCTGTTGTGGTTGAAATTAATGCGGCAACTGATTCTGGATCAAGATGTGGATATTTCTGTAAAAGCATGGCTATTGCTCCTGTAACATGAGGTGCGGCTGCACTAGTGCCACTTGTAAGATTGTATTTTCCATCAAGTGTTGTTGTATTTACAAAAATACCGGGTGCCACCAAATCTGGTTTTATGTAAAATGGAGATACTGGACCACGTGAACTAAAGGGAGCAACATAATCAGGATGATAAAATATGTTCAAATCTGCAACTGTATTGTCTTTTATGATTGATTTTATTTTGAACCCATCTACTTTTGAGATTGAAATTACAGGAATTCTTGGAGTATAACTTGAATCATTTGGATTTTTTAATTCCCCAAAAAATATTCCACTCTGATTGTTAAAAACAATTAGTGCTTTTGCACCTCTATCTGCAGCGTTTTTTTCTTTTTGAGTAAAGTAGACTTTTTCTCCGGCAACATCGCTTCCTCTTTCTTCTAACAGTATTGATCCTTTAATGTCCAAATTTTGTAGATCTTTTGCTCTACCATATCCTCCATAGACTAGTTTCCCCTCAACAGGACCAACTACAGAAACTGTGCCTAGCATAGGCATGGATTGGAATTGTTGTTGACCTATGACAAGGGTAGATACTAAACTTGATGTTATGTTGTTGTATGATGCTCCAACAGTTATCACATTGATGTCTTTTCCAGGACTTCCAATTGTTTCTAGATCAGGACCATTATTTCCAGCAGCTGTCACAACTACGATTTTGTTTGCTACCGCCTTGTCAACTGCACTATCCAGCCCTTCATTTGTTCTGTTGACACCAAGGCTTATGTTTATCACATCTATTTTGTCTTTTATTGCCTGATCTATTGCTTGTATGATGGATTCCGATGAGACAGATTCTCCCGTTGATGAAACTTTGTATGAAAATAATTGAGATGATGGAGCCATTCCAGAAAAACTTCCGTTTGCACCAATTATTCCTGCTACTTCAGTACCATGTCCATTTGTATCGATTGGGTCTTCACTTGGATTTACAAAGTTGAATCCTCCAGCTACTCTCCCTAATGGACCATATCCGAGTAAATCTTTATGATGAAAATCAATTCCAGTATCAATTATTCCAACTTTGACTCCCTTGCCGTCAAATCCATGTTCCCTTGGAGTAGGTGTACCAACTAATTCTAAACTCTTTGAAAAATTACTTGCAGATTTTTCCTCAAAGGAATTTAATGTTAAAAATGAAGTAAGTGATACTAAAGCTAGTAACAAAACCAGAAATTTTATCACATATTATCTGAATTTTGGCTAGATAAAATGCATTTGTAACCAAAGCCATAAATGAGAATAACTATGTGTGTCTTTTATGGCAAAATATGAACTTCCAAAGGTACCATATGCTTATGACGCCTTGGAGCCACACATAGATGCCAGAACAATGGAAATCCATCACACAAAGCATCATCAAGGATATACTGATGGCTTGAATAATGCATTGGCAAATCTTAGTTCTGAATTACAGAACATGGAAATTACCAAACTTTTAGCAAGCTTGGATAAGGTTCCAGAAAATGTTAGAGGAACTGTAAATTTCCACGGTGGTGGATATGACAATCATGCCTTGTTCTGGAACAATATGAAACCAAATGGTGGAGGAAAACCAGGTGGTAGCGTTGCAGATGCAATCAATTCTGTCTTTGGAGGCTTTGATGCCTTCAAGGAAAAATTCACCAAGGACACAATAGCTGTGCAAGGAAGTGGTTGGGGTTGGTTAACATACAACCCACAAACCAAGAAGATTGAATTTACTACCATGCCAAACCAAACAAGTCCTAGGACCAAGGGATTAATCCCGCTTTTAGGATTAGACGTATGGGAGCACGCATACTATCTCAAATACCAAAACAAGCGTGCTGATTATGTCAATGCTTGGTGGAATGTAGTAAACTGGGATGAAGTAGATGCAAGATTGTCCAAAGTCAAAGCATAAACCCACTCTTCTTTTTGTTTTGGAAAACCACATTCAGAATGAATTTATAGGTCTGACAAGAATTTTTTGCAAATGAGTGAGGAACAAGTACAGTATTTGTTACAACAGATGCAAGCCCTTGAGACATACATGTCTGAAATAATGCAAAGGGAAGACGCTGTTATCAAACTTTTACAGGAAGCCACAGGTGCAGTTGAAGCAATGAAAACACTTGACGCAAATACAGAATATGAAACGCTTGTTCCAGTTGGTCTTGGGGCATTTGTAAAGGCAAAAATTCAACCAAACCAAAAAATGATAATAAATATTGGTGCAGGTGCTGTAATAGAACAAGACAAAGACGCCGCAATCAATTTCATAGAGGCTAGAATCAAGGAACTTGAAGTGGTATTACAACAATTTGCAGTACAAAAACAAGAAGTTGCAATGAGGATTGAACAAGGACAACACGAAATGAACAAACTTATACAAGCTAACCGCAATCCAATGCATTAAGGCTATCACAAAATGTTTGATAAACTAAGGAATGCGTTTTCTTCAGCCGTTAAAAGCTTCGGAGAAAAAGAGCTAAAGGAAAAAGACATTGATGAAGTATTATTTGAACTTGAAGTTGCACTATTGGAATCTGATGTAGCTACTGAAGTAATTGATGCATTAAAAGAAGATCTCAAAAAACAACTTGTTGGAACTACAGTTAACAAAGAAAAAATTGCCGAGACAGTAAAAGCAAACCTGCAACATAGTATATCATCCATGTTTGACACTGCAGGGAAGATAGACATAATGTCAAGAATTCAAGAGAAAAAAGCCAAAGGAGAACCATATATCATTTCATTTATGGGAATTAATGGAACTGGCAAAACTACGACCATCGCAAAATTTGCTCATCTGTTAAAAGAAAATAAATTCTCAGTAGTCATCGCAGCTGCAGATACTTATCGAGCTGGTGCAATTGAACAGATAACTGAACATGGGAAAAGACTTAACATCAAAGTCATCGCTCAAAATTATGGCTCTGATCCAGCTGCTGTATCCCGTGATGCCGTACTTCATGCAAAATCAAACAAGATTGATTGTGTACTAATAGATACTGCGGGAAGAATGCAGACAAGCAAGAACCTCATGGACCAAATATCAAAAATAAACAAAGTTGTAAATCCAGATCTTAAGCTCTTCGTAGGTGACTCTCTGGCAGGAAATGATACCGTTAGTCAAGCCCGTGAATTTCATAATTATACAAAGTTTGATGGTGCAATTCTTACAAAAAGTGACGCTGATGCTAGAGGGGGAGCAGCAATTTCTATTGTAAAAGTTACTTCAAGCCCAATCTTGTATCTTGGAGTAGGTCAAGAATACAAAGATCTCAAACCATTTGATAAAGATTCATTTCTTGAGACACTCTTTGGCACTCCACAAGCAAGTGAGGAAATAAAAATTGTTGAATCAACAACACAAAAACAAATACAAAAACCAACTCAAGCAGAAGTTAAATCAGAACCAAAGATTGAGTCAAAACCTGAATCAATATTGGAAAAAATAGAAATAAAACAAGAAATCAAAGCAGAACAAGAACCACCAAAAGTAGAAAAAACTGAAATCAGAGAAGAAAAAATCACCATATCTTCTGAACGCAAGTTAGAATCGAAACTAGAACCAAAGATTGAATCAAAACCCGAGATAAAACAAGAAGTCAAAATAGAAAAAAAGCAATCCAAAGAAGAAATCATTGATAGTGGAGATCCTTTTGCTGGAATAGAAACAAAAGACATTGAAAAATATTCTAATCTTTATGATATATCTCCACCTGAAAACGATGATGATGCAAGAAAACTAGCTTCCAAGATTCGAAAATGGATCTCAAATGGAAGACCTAAACCAAAAGAACAAAAAGTTGAAGAGGAGGAAGAGATGGAAAAAATAGAGGAAGAAAAACCAAAGAAGCGTTCATTATTTGGATGGGGTAAGAAATGAGAATGAAAACAAAAGATCTATTGACATTGAACGAATTAAATAAAAATGATCTCTTGGGAATAATCAATAACGCTATCAAACTAAAAAAAGATCTTAAAAAAGGAGTTTCAAAACCACTCTTAAAGAATAAAACATTGGCAATGATATTCCAAAAACCGTCTACTAGGACAAGAGTCAGCTTTGAAACAGGAATGTTTCAACTTGGTGGGCATGCCTTGAATCTATCTGCAGATGAAATTCAACTAAAAAGAGGAGAAACAATTGAGGATACGGCAAAAACACTTTCAAGATATGTTGACATTATTATGGCAAGGGTTTATTCTCACGAAGAAGTAGAAATTCTTGCAAAAAATACAACGATTCCTGTAATAAATGGACTTTCTGATTCATTTCATCCATGTCAGATACTAGCAGACTTGATGACAATTAAAGAAAAAAAGAAAAGACTTGCTGGACTTAAGCTTGCTTGGATTGGGGATGGTAACAATGTTTGTAATTCTATGATCTATGGTTGTGCAAAAACATCAATTGACATGAGTATTGCAACGCCAAAAGGATATGAGCCAAGTAAACAAGTGGTTAATGAATCCAAGAAACATATTGACTTGCAATTGTTAAATGATCCGGAACTTGCAGTAAAAGACGCAGATATTGTTGTAACTGATACTTTTGTTTCAATTCATCACCAATCTACCGACAGAACTAATGATTTTCTACCATATTTTCAGGTTAACTCAAAACTAATGAAAAAAGCAGTCCCAGATGCTATTTTCATGCATTGTCTTCCAGCAAAAAGAGGACAAGAAGTTACTGCAGAAGTAATAGATGGATCTCAGTCTGTCGTATGGGATGAGGCTGAAAATAGACTTCATGCACAAAAGGCTCTTATGGTAGCGTTGCTGCGAGTCTAACGTTTATAAGAGCTTCTCCAAAATTTTTTGTAAAAGGTTAGAATAGAATGGCATATTCCCAAATATTACGTAGATCTCGAGAAGAGAAAACCAACTACAGAAAGCGAAAGCATCTTCTGATGGGTAGACGAGACTTTATCACAGTTCAAATTTCAAATGAAAATACTCTAGTCCAGATTCACAAACCTGAGATGGAAGGTGACAAGGTGTTATCATCGGCTCACTCCAGATCACTTTTGGCAAAAGGGTGGAAGGGTTCAAGAAAAAATATTCCTGCAGCATATCTTACAGGATATCTGGCAGGAAAAAAAGCGCTTGCTAGTGGAGTAAAGGGTGCTGTAATGTACACTGGAACTAGAAAATATACACAAAGACTTGCCGCTGCATTAAAGGGTGTAATTGACGCTGGAGTAGAAGTTCCAGCGGACGCAGAAACTTTTCCTGACGAGGAAAGACTCGGTGGCAAATTTCTCAAAGTACAAAATGAAATCAGTAAAGTAAAATCAGCTATTGATAATGAGGTTAAGTCAAAGTGAGTAGATCAGAACAAAGACCACCTAGACAGAGAACAGAGACTGAACAAGTGTGGGTTCCACGAACAAAGCTAGGACAGTTGGTTGCTAATGAAAAAATTACATCAATGAAAGAAATCTATGAAAATGGTTATAGAATCCAAGAGGCTGGAATTATCAAAAAATTACTTCCTGGAATTAAAACAGAAGTAATCAGTGTTGGTATTGTACAAAAACAAACTACTAACGGGGAATATACTAGATTCAAAGCACTAGTTGCAGCTGGAGACGAAAATGGCTGGCTTGGAATAGGTCAAGGAAAATCAAAACAGATGCGAATTGCAATTGAAAAGGCAACAAATCAAGCTTATCTTAATGTAAGCCCAGTAAAACTAGGTTGTGGAAGCTGGGAGTGTAGATGTGATCAAGGTCACTCCGTTCCATTCAAAGTTAGAGGAAGAGGAGGAAGTGTAACAGTTGAGATAATACCGGGACCAAGAGGCCTTGGGCTTGTTGCAGGTGGAAACATTAGAAATCTTCTCAAACTTGCAGGTTTGAAAGATGCATGGACAAAAAGTACTGGTTCTACAAATACAATGACTTCTACCTCGCGTGCCGTTTTAGAATGTTTGAGACAAACATTTAGTCAGGGTTGAGAAAAGATATGGGTAAAGCTTTCCTAGTTATACGAATGAAAGGAACAATAAATGTTCCACATTGGGCAAGAATCACATTAGATCTTCTTCATTTAGATAAGAGATTTAGAGCCACAATAATTCCTGAAAAAGATAACACAAAAGGAATGCTTGACAAGATAAAACATTATGCATCTTGGCAAGAAATTGATATCCCAACAGCAAAGGAACTGATTGAAAAGAAGGCAAGAAAAGATGGATACAAGAAACTTACAACTGAGGATATATCGAAACTAGGATTCAAAAGTGTAGATGACTTGGCAAAATCACTTGCTGATGGCTCAGTTACACTATCAAAATTAAAACCACTCAAACCATGGTTTGCATTGGCCCCTCCAAAACACGGATTTAAACGAAGTACAAAGAAAATGTATGGCGAGGGAGGAATTCTTGGAAGTCACAAAGAGCTTATGGCTCAAGTGAGGTTAATGATCTAAAATGGCCACAAGAAATCGTAAGACACGAAAATACCGAGGAGGCAGAAACCACGGCTGGGGACAAATTGGTCAGCACAGAGCAAGCGGTCACAAAGGTGGACTCGGTCGTTCTGGTATGCACAAACACCATTTCATCAAAATGTTAATGACTGATCCAAAACATTTTGGTCATGATTCTACTCACCCGCCACATCCTAATCTAGTCAGAAAATGGGCTAGTGTGCGAGATCTAGATGATATCTATGCAAACCATGGAAAGCAAGAAGGCGGAAAGAAAATCATTGACCTTGCAGAACTTGGATATGATAAACTGTTAGGGGGAGGACAGACAAAGAATGCATATGTTGTCAAAGTGGAACGGTTCTCTGCCTCTGCTGAAGAAAAAATTAAACAATCTGGCGGCGAGGTGCAGGCGTTAGCGTGACAGAACAAGAACAAGGAACTCCTGCAGGTTTTCTTAAGACAATAATTTCAAAAGCTGAAGCCTATATCCCACAGGTACCAAAACCAAAGAAAAAGATTCCATTACATGTTCGTTTGATGTGGTGTGGTGTTGCACTCTTCATCTATATGATAATGGGTCAGACCCCACTTTATGGCGCATCTACCCCTGCATTTGACTTTCTTGCATTTGCAAGAGTAATTTTTGCATCCCAGCAAGGAACACTTGTAGAGCTTGGAATAGGGCCTATAGTTACTGCTGGACTTTTAATGCAACTACTAAAAGGTTCTGAAATATTTCATTTGGACTTTAAGAAACCGGAAGATAGAGAACTCTATCAAACAGCTACTAAGATTGTTACTTATATTGTAATTATTGCAGAATCATCACTTTATGGAATGGCGGTATATGGTCCAAGATTGCCAAGTCATGAAGCAGGCTTTATTCTAGTTGGGCAGTTAATTGGTGCTTCAGTAATTATCATGTTACTTGATGAATTAGTACAAAAGGGGTGGGGGCTCGGAAGCGGTATCAGTCTCTTCATTGCCGCAGGTGTAGCTCAACAGGTATTGTGGAGCATTATTAGTCCAATTCCAGCAGGTGATGGTGGTCCAGTAGGTGTTATTGCAAATATAATTAATTCCATGATGACTCATGATTTCTCCAACTTACTCTTTAGGGCAAACCAACTGCCTAGTATATTTGGTCTTGCAATTACGGCAGGTGTATTATTAATTCTGGTATACACGCAGGGCATAAAAGTGGAGATCCCAATAGTATCAACAAAGTATAGAGGATTTTCAGCTGTCTATCCAATCAAATTGATGTATGTTTCCAACATTCCAGTAATTTTGGCCTCTGCGCTTACTGCCAACGCAGTATTTGTTGGACAGATACTATGGGCAAACTTTAACCCCAGAAATGGAAATCCATTCTTTAACATACTAGCAATGTTTGATCCGACTTCTCCATCTACTCCAATTGGTGGTATTTTGTATTATGTTACGGCGCCGCGTGGTCTTGATATCGTAGCATTAGATCCTGGAAGAGCTGTAGCATACATTCTCTTCATGGTTGGAATCGTAGTTCTCTTTGGCAGACTATGGATTGAACTTGGAGGTTTATCTGCAAAGAGTGCAGCAAAGAACTTACTTGACGCCGAAGTCCAAATTCCTGGATTTAGACGTTCAAATCAACCAGTAGAAAACCTACTTCAAAAATACATACCATCTGTTACGATAATTGGTTCTATCATACTTGGCTTATTAGCTGGTGTGTCTGACGTACTTGGAACATTTGGCTCCGGAACTGGAATGCTCTTAACTGTTGACATCTTGATTAACTACTACAACTTACTAGTAAGAGAAAAAGTCGAAGAAGTCATGCCCACTCTGGGTGCGTTACTTGGCAGAAAGTAAACGAGTAATAATTGTTGGAATCCCAGGTGTCGGTAAGACAACAGTTGTATCCAAGGTCGTGGAATTACTAAAGAACAAAAACATCAGTGTTAGTGTTTCAATATTTGGAAGCATTATGTTTGAAGAGGCAAAAAAGAAAGGAGTACAAAGCAGAGACGATCTACGCAAGCTATCAGTCAAGCAACAAAAAGAATTACAATCATTGGCTGCAAAAAAAATTGCATCAATAACAGATAATGCCGTAATTGTTGATACTCATGCCTTTATTTCTACAAAAGAAGGATTCTATCCAGGTCTTCCTTACAACGTATTAGAAATTCTAAACCCTGATAGTTTTATCATGATAACAGCAAGACCAGAAGAGATATACAATCGCAGAATGAGTGATACCACCCGAAATAGAGACATCGTATCAATTGAAGCAATTAAAAAAGAACTTGATGTGACAAGCGCAATGCTTTCAACGTGTTCTATACTATGTGGCTCACCAATCAAGATGGTCTCTAATTCAGAAGGAAACGTTGACGAAGCAGCAAAAGGTATCATAAGTGCAATGGGTTTCAGCAATGGTACATAATTCTCATTTTTCTTCTCTGTTTGTAAAAACAAAGATGATTCTAACAAAAATCATAATGGATGCTATGTAAATTGCTTCGCTCAATAATAATTTCCGGTCCACCTGCCATTGGTAAGACTACAATAGCAAAAGGCCTCGCAGAAGAATTTAATCTAAAATATCTAAGCGGTGGTGACGTTCTAAAAGAGATGGCAAAAGAACAAGGATTTGATACACGAAGAGATGATTTTTGGGATACCGAGGCAGGAATGAATTTTTTGAATATACGTAAAGGTAATCCAGAATTTGATAAAGAAGTAGATGATAAATTAAAAAAGATATTTTTGAACCAAGATGTAGTTATTACAAGTTATACTCTTCCATGGCTTGTTAAGGACGGTGTCAAGATCTGGCTTGCTGGTTCGCAGGAAAATAGTGCAAAAAGAATGACTATGAGAGATGACATAAAACTAGAGGAAGCAATGAAGATAGTAAAAACAAGATATGA
Organism: Nitrososphaerota archaeon; assembly: GCA_021325595.1. GTDB lineage: Archaea > Thermoproteota > Nitrososphaeria > Nitrososphaerales > Nitrosopumilaceae > Nitrosotalea. The sequence goes on from JAJPGX010000013.1 coordinate 40,629, forward strand.
GGAGAACAAGCAATTATACAAAAAGCTATATGGGTTTGATTTTGGAGATGATCTCACTGTTTTTTATAAAATAATAAACACTGATAATCTAGGACCACAACAAGTATTAGAGCAAGCAAAAAAGATAGTGAAGGACTACTATGACGCTAAAACAACTTAAAGATCTTAAGGTAATAGACCAAGACATCACAAATGATGAATATGGTACGTATTATGATAAGAGATCCATGGAACAGCTTCTAGACTATGGTTTTATCTTATTGGATAAACCAAATGGCCCGACTAGTCATGAGACAGTAGCATGGGTGAAAAAAATTCTTCAAGTTTCTAAGGCAGGACATAGCGGAACATTAGATCCCCAAGTGTCTGGAATACTACCAATAGGATTTGGTGAGGCCACAAAAGCATTAATTGTTTTATTGCTTGGTCCAAAAGAATACCATGCACTAGGAAGACTGCATACACTTATTTCAAAAGAAAAACTTGATAATGTACTAAAATTGCTTACTGGAAAAATATACCAAAAACCACCGCAACGCTCAGCAGTATCAAGACAGACAAGAATCAGACATGTATATGAAATTGATGTTGTAGAACAAAAAGAGAGACTATTGCTGTTAAGAATTCTTTGTGAAGCTGGAACCTATGTGAGAAAAATATTCTATGACATGGGAGAAATTCTTGGACCTGGAGCCACCATGATTGAACTTAGAAGAACACGTGTTGGGCAATTCAACGAAGACTCGAATCTAGTAAAGATGCATGATCTAGTTGATGCCTATGCGTTATGGAAAGAAAAAGGAGATGACAGCAAACTAAAACGGTTCATCATGCCAATTGAATATGCCCTGAGTGAAATAAAATCAGTTGTAATACGTGATTCAGCTGTTGATGCGTTATGTCATGGAGCACAGCTTGCTATTCCTGGAATATTGGAAATATCACATGGTCTAAAAAGAGGGGATCTTGTTGCGATTTATACACAAAAAGGAGAAGTCGTGGCACTTGCAGAGGCAATAATGTCTGGAGACGAGATATCTGAAAACACCAAAGGATTTGCATTTAAAATAAAAAGGATAATCATGGCTCCGAATGTATATCCAAAGAGCTGGAGATCAAAGGCAGTAGTTAACAATTAAAAAGGAAGTAATTCAAGCCAATCCAAATTGATTCCAAGAGGTGCGGCAATTTTCTTTGCAGTAGGTGTGTTCAGTGCAGCTGCTCTTGGTCTGTATTTGGCACAGATAGTAAACCAAGTGCCAGTACTTGTATATCGAGACGGTCCCTCTTTGACCGTGATTCCAGACAAGATCAACTATCACTCTACAGATTTGGTACATGTAAGAATAATCAATTCTGGAACAGTTCCACTTGTATTTTCTGATTCATCATATGGTTTTAGGATTATAGGTCTTGATGGTACCACAATTTTTGCGCCAGTCTCTGCACAGATAATATCCACTCTTGAACCAAAGGAAGAAAAAACATTTATCTGGGATAAAACAAAAACCGATGGGACAAAGGTATTTGAGGGAAGATACAAAATTGTATCCACCGCTAAAACAGAATCTGGAAACACACTAGAAAAATCTGTAACGATAAACATCCTAAAGTGATATCAAAACCAACAGTAGAAATTTGGAACAAAGGAAATAAATAACTTCAGTAAAAATATACCATGCCACGAATTGTTCACTTTGATGTGCCAGCAGATGATACTGCGAGAGCACAAAAGTTCTATAGTGAAGTATTTGGATGGAAGTTTGACAAATGGAATGGTCCAATGGAATACTGGATGGCCATAACAGGTGATGACAAGCAACCTGGAATCAATGGTGGATTATCTCAAAGAATGCCTGGTAGAACAGGAATAACAAACGCCATTGACGTACCATCTGTTGACGAATTTTCAAAAAAGATCCAATCAAAAGGAGGCGAAATAATTATGCCCAAAACCCCTATTCCAGGAGTAGGATACTTTGCCCAATGCATGGATACTGAGAAAAATGTATTTGGAATCATCGAATTTGATGAAAATGCAAAGTAATTCTTTTCTTTTTTATGCTCTGCCTGAATCGATAAAAAATATTGCCTACCTCTTACAGTAATATATGGTAGATTTTTACAACGAGTTGAAATGGGCGAGTTCTCATGCCGGGGTCGCCTAGCCTGGTAGGGCGCGCGCCTGGAAATTGGTTAAACCATAAAGCGCGTACTCGCAAGGGTTCGAGAGTTCAAATCTCTCTCCCGGCGCCTGTTTTTTACAGTTTGAATTTGAATGAATTTAGACCTTGATAATCCCACTGGCAACTAGATACTGCACACCTTTTACAAAATCATCGTCACCAATGGTACCATCTGCCCACCAACCTGCGTTCTTCTTAATCCATACTGGGATCTGATGTGAAGAAGAACTAGCAGAATTATCTTGTGGTATTTTCATTAATCCTGACTGTATCATATACTGCACACCTTTTACAAAATCATCGTCACCAATGGTACCATCTGCCCACCAACCTGCGTTCTTCTTAATCCATACTGGGATCTTGGTTTGTACATTGATTTGTTGATCTGGATGTGTAACTGGTTGATTTGATTTAGTAACATAAAATGTATTTGTTGCATTTTCAAAGTCAGCAGAATTTTTATTAAAATTATAATCATCACATATCATAGTAAAGTAAAACTGTCTTCCATCTTTTAACCAAAATAATATTTGCTCACTTTTTATGACAATTTGCTGAGACGCCTGTGATGCGTATATAGCTCTAAACTTGAAACCGTCAGAAAACTTCTCCATGCTTTTTCCAACTATTGGCTGTGATGAATTTAGTACATTGTTTGCTACTGCATCTAATACAGTCTGTTCTGGAAGAGAAAATATGGAATCTGGTAAAGGACTTCCCTTTACATAATCTATACCTAAACTTGCTATGGTGCCACCTGCATCTTTTGTGAAAAATGCTAATTGATTATCAGACGTTTCTTGAGTCCATCCGGTAGGAGGAGTAAATGAAAAATTATACAGGGTGTTTTTGTATGTATTATATTGAGAATCTTTTGCGGCTTTTGCAAATATTGAGTCTTGACTAAGCATCTGATCACTTGTAACTCCTGATGAAACTGTGGTAGCCAATACAGCATTTGTAAGTATTGGTGTGATTAATACTAAGGACATTATTATGCCGAGATGTAATTTAATCAATTAAAATAACCTGAATCTCATTTTCAACTAGACCTGAAAAGCGATTGGATATCATTCTTTTGTCTAAAACATCAAAAGTTGTCTATGTTTTTCATTGGAATGATTAACTTAAACAGGAATTAATTGCACCAACTTTCCAATCTATAATCATTACAAATCTATTAAATGACAGAAAATCAATAGGTGATTATTGGAAAAATATGATTTTGCAATAATTGGTGGGGGGTTACTTGGAACCTCAATCTCCTACTGGATATCATCGCTTTACGATGTCAAAATAGTCGTAATCGAAAAAGAATCAGATGTAGGAATGCATACAAGTAGCCGTAATACAGGAGTTGTACATTCTCCATTTTATCTAAATCCTGATAAAAAAGGCAAGATTGCAAGAGCTGCGTTTTTATCACATGAAATGTGGAAAATTTTTGCGCAAAAGAAAAACTTACCATATAAAACAGTAGGCACACTTGAAGTCGCATTAGATGAAGCACAACACAAGGTATTGGAAAAATACCTGGTATGGGGACCCAAGAATGGGATGAATGAAAATGACATGGAATTACTTGATGGTACCGATGTTAAAAAAAGAGAACCCAACGTAGAATCTTATTCTGCTATATTTTGCAAAACTGACTCTGTTGTGGATTATGGAGCATTTACACGTAAATTAAAAGAAGAATCACAAAAAAATGGAACAAAGTTTTTAGTAAATAGTAAAGTTGAGACAGTAGAAAACATCAACAACGAGACAGTTTTGACATTATCTAACACTAAACAAACACATTCTAGATATGTCATAAATTGTGCTGGAGGATACTCACTTGATATTGCAAAGAAATTTGGATTACTAACAGACTACGGAAGCCTGCATTTTCGAGGTGAATATTGGATAGCAGAAAAAGAATATGCAAATCTAGCAAGAACCAACATCTATTCTGTTCCAAACTATCAAGACTTTCCATTTCTTGATCCCCATTGGATATTACGTGTTGATGGAAAAAGTGAGATAGGGCCAAATGCCGTGCCCGTACCTAGCCCTGAGACATATTCTGGTTATGTTGGAGACATTGAAGTTTTCATATCTAAATTATCTGAAGTGCTAACTACTAATACAAGAAAATTGCTTTTCAATCCTGATTTTATGAGTCTAGTATCAAAAGAATGGTTGAGCTCTGTATCAAAATCTGTTATGATAGAGAGGGTACAACGGTTCTTACCAAAAGTAAAACCAGAATTTTTCTCAGAAAGAGGAACTGCTGGAATTAGAACTCCAATTATAACACCTGATGGGAAGTTCGTTTCAGATGCTATGGAATTAGAAGGTCCAAACTCATATCATATACTAAATTATAACTCACCTGGGGCTACAGGTGCGCCAGCATATTCAGCATATCTAATTCAAACCCTCCAAGAAAAGGGAATACTGGATAAGAGAACAAAGCCAAAAGATTCTATATGGAATTTTGAAAACATCAAATGACATCTTTATGATTTCATATCTTTGAAGCCTATCATAATAGATGAAGCGAATATTCAATCAAGATTAATATTCTAAAACAATCAAGTATGTTTTGTTGTTTCCTGAACATTGTTCTATCAGAGAAAAAGGATTAGATTGTCAAATGCCTCCAGAGTTTGTAATCTCAATTAAGGCAAAAGACGGTGCTGAGTATATGGTGGGAGTAACATGTGACAGGCACAAAAAATCTTTTATAGAAAAACTCGAGACGTTGCAAAAAGAATGCAAGATCCCACAAGGAACCATTGATTTTGGTATGTTAAAACCAGTTGGCACCAACTGTATCAGAATTGATCCTAATGATCTAATTGAGCTTTGACTTGATACATTGGTCTTTTTCCAGAAAGAGCTAAAACAAGATTCTTTACTGTAATTCTTGCCATTTCTGATCTTGTTTCTATGGTTGCACTTCCACTATGAGGTGTGATTACAACATTCTTCATTTTCGTAAATGGGTGTTTATTTGAAATGGGTTCATTCTCAAATACATCAAGACCTGCACCTGCTATCATTTTATTTTTTAATGCAAAAACAAGATCATGCTCATTTACAATCATTCCACGTGCAGTATTTATTAAAAATGCAGTCTTTTTCATTTTTTTTAATAGTTTTAAATTTATGATATTATGTGTTTGTGGTGTGTATGGTGAATGTATGCTAATCACATCACTTTTTGTAAATAACTCATTTAAGGAAACATATCTTGCACCAAGTTTTTTTTCTTCGTTGACGGCCAATCTCTTCCTGTTATGATATAGTATTTTCATATCAAATCCCAATGCTCGTGTTGCAACCGCTCTTCCAATTCGTCCCATTCCAAAGATTCCAAGTGTCTTTCCATAAAGATCAGTTCCAAGAAACTCATAGGGGCCAAATATTACATTCCATTTGTTTTTGCGGATCAGATGATCTCCTTCTGTTATCCTTCTAAATATTGCAAGTAACAAGGCCATTGTTAGATCAGCTGTTGCTCTAGTCAAAACTTCTGGAGTGTATCCTACAACAATTCCTTTTTTTATTGCAGATTTGACATCGATGTGATTATACCCAACGCTAAAAGTGGAAATAGCCTTAAGTTTTCTTCCTGCTTTTATGACCTCTTCATCTATGTTATCATATGGATAACAAACAAGACCATCCTTATCTTTGATTCTTGATATAAGCAGTTCTCTTGGCATGGGTATCTTTCCAGCATAGATCTCTACATCATGGCGTTTTTTGAGCTCCTTTATAGCAAAATCATGTAATGGCCTTGTTAATAGAATTTTCAATTGATTTTATTCTTATTTTATTCCATTTTAAATATCTCGCATTCAAAAATCATTTATAATTAATACATGTAATCATTAATCAATTGAAACACAAACACAAAGAAGAATTTGCTATTTGTGTGCAATGTGGTAATGCACTTGAAAAATGTGTATGTGTTTGTCCATTTTGTGGAGAACGGGACAAGTGTGAGTGCGCCTTATTTGATGCGGCAACTGGTGGATGAATTTTTTTATTCAAAAATCATAGCATTGTTAATATGCAGTGACTATCTAGGTGAATTTATTGAGTTCAATTGATCTAACTTGGGTTATAGGTGGACCTCAGGGTGGGGGAGTTGAAACCGCAGCCAACATTTTTGCTGGTGCCTGTGCTGGCTGTGGTTTGAAAGTTTTTGGCAAAAGAGAATATTATTCAAACATCAAAGGGGAACATAGCTATTTTGGAGTACGTGTATCTGATAAAATAATAAGATCAAATGTTTCTGGTATTACAATACTTGTAGGTTTTGACGCTGAAACCCTCTTTCGACATATTGAAGATGTAGTAAACGATGGAGCAATTGTTTATGAAACAGATCTTACATCTGTGAAGATAGATGAAGTAGCTACTCTTGATGATCTATTCAAGCAAAGATTTGTGGAATATCTTTCATCAAAAAATAAACCAACAACAATTCAGGGAGCATTGGATTCTGCAAAAGAAAGGGGTGTGACACTTTACCCAGTATCATTTAAGACAATTCTTAGTAATCTAGCAGATGAGACAAAAAATCCAAAAATGCGTGGAATGTTTCGTATGCAAAATGTTCTTGCGGTATCTATATCATTAGGATTGCTTGGGTTGCCACCCGATACTCTTCTTACATCGGTAGATTCTGTCTTCTCAAGAAAGAAAGATATTGCTGAAATGAATCGAAACGCAGCAAATTATACTTACAACTTTGCTACTGCAAAATATCCAAAATTCAAATATCAGTTGACACCTATATCGAAACAACCAGGAACCATATTGGTTCAAGGATTTCAATCAACAGGCATAGGAAAAATTGCATCAGGTTGTAGATTCCAATCATATTATCCAATTACGCCTGCATCAGACGAAAGTGTATATCTTGAATTACATGAAATATTTGATGTAGAGAATAATAGACCTGGTTCAATATTTGTGGTTCAAGCTGAAGATGAAATCTCTGCAATTGGAATGGTAATTGGAGCAGCATTAACCGGAACACGCGCATCAACGAGTACTTCTGGTCCAGGCTTTTCCCTAATGGCTGAAGCTCTTGGATGGGCAGGCATAAACGAAGTGCCAATTGTTGTTACGTTGTATCAAAGGAGTGGACCATCTACTGGCCTTCCAACAAGGCATGGTCAAGATGACTTACTTTTTGCAATACATGCGGGGCATGGTGAATTTCCAAGGATTGTTTATGCGTCTGGTGATATCGAAGAAGGATTTTATGATACTGCAAAATGTTTCAATTTTGCAGAAAATTTTCAATTACCAGTAATTCACATGATGGATAAATTCATAGCAAGTACAGTAGCAACTGTACAAAAATTTGATATTAATAAAATATCTATAGAGCGCGGAAAACTTCTTGATAAAATCGATACTCCAGGATACAAAAGATTTGCACCATCATCTGATGGTATATCTCCAAGGTCTAGGCTTGGACTAGAAAATGGAATCTTTTGGAATACTGGAGATGAGAGCGATGAATATGGTCATATCTCTGAAGATCCTGTAAATCGTATTACTATGATGGACAAGAGAGCACACAAAGCTGAACTGGCCTTGCAAAAGATACCAAAGGAAGATCAAGCAATAAATCATGGAATATACGATTTTTGTATAGTTAGTTGGGGTTCAACCAAAGGACCAATTCTTGATGCAATTGAGATGCTCAAGAAAGATGGACATAAGGTAGGTTTTATTCAAATAAAACTACTAAATCCATTCCCATCTGATTATTTGAAAACTCTATTTGAAAATGTGAAAACTGTTATAGATATTGAAGCAAATCACTCAGGGCAACTGGGTTCGTTATTCAATGAATATATGGATCGTAAGGTAGACTATTACATATTGAAATATACTGGCCGACCAATGACATGTACTGAAGTTTATGATTCTTTAAAGAAAATTCTTGAAAACAAGGCAGAAAGGAAACAGGTGTTGACATATGGTGTCTAATCTAGCAGATTACAAGACCGAAGTTCACAATGACTGGTGTCCTGGATGTGGAGACTTTGGAATAGTAAATGCAATTCAAATGGCATTGGCAGAGATGGAAATCCCACGTAATAAGGCAGCAATTTTTTCCGGAATAGGATGTTCAGGAAAAACATCACATTTCATCAACACATATGGTGTTCATACACTACATGGTAGAGTATTGACTTTTGCTCAGGGCGCCAAACTTGCAAATCCTGAAATGACGATAGTTGCAGCTGGTGGTGATGGTGATGGACTTGGAATTGGTGCAGGTCACTTTGTTGCAGCAGGTAGAAGAAACGTTGACATGACATATCTTATATTCAATAATGCAGTTTATGGTTTGACAAAAGGACAGGCCTCACCCACATTAAAGCTTGGTCTAAAAACAAAATCACTTCCTGAACCCAACGTAAACCAATCTGTAAATCCAATTGCTCTTGCAATAGCAAGTGGATTTACTTTTGTTGCTCGAGGATATGCTTATGATGTTAGACAGCTAAAAGATCTGATAATTGCAGCAGTTAGACATAAGGGACTAGCATTTCTTGATGTACTACAACCATGCCCAACCTATAATGATATCAATACTAGAGATTGGTTTGCAGGGATGGATAACATTGATGAGATTACAAAAAAACCAAGACCCAGAATTTACAAACTAGAGGATACGGGGTATGATCCTGTGGTCCACATAGACTCACCAGAAGAAGAAAATGAAAAACTTACACAGGCATTAATAAAATCAAATGAATGGGACACAAAAATCCCAACGGGCATATTTTACAGAAATGAAACTACTGCACCATATGAAGAAAGAATGTCAGAAAGAATTCCTAACTATCTTGAAAATCCTCCAGCAAAACAAGAAATTTCCTCTGGGAGTAGAGCCATTACTAATATTAGCAAATTACTATCTTCGCTGGAGGTCTAGAATATTAATATCATATATGTACCAAGAATAATGGTTACCGATAATCATATTATGGTGATATAGGAGTAATTCTTGCGTTGAATCTGGAGGAAGTAAACAAAATATTTAGACAATCAATAATCAAAGGTTACTTTGAGCCAAGTCTTTTAAAACTAGATTTCAAAAAATCTAACATAAAACATCCTATAATAAGAGAGGATGGTTTAATGCAAGATAATCTTCTGCATCTTTTCTTTGATTTAGAAACCGGTTCTGATTACCCAGATGGTGATGAATGGTTCATGGCAGAACTTCTTTTTCCTTATAGCATAAAACTTCCAGACTCTCTGAAAGGACCAGATTACTTTAGCACGATGTCTATTGGTGAAAACAAAAATTTCTGGAGACATAGAGAACTTATCCGATACAAGTATGGAAAATCAAAAAAACTTGAAGAATCTCTGGACTTTTTGGAAAAAAAATACCGAGAATTACACTCTCTTTTGGAACCCTTAGAAAAAGATATCAAATAATATTCCATTCATTTTTAGAAAATGAATATCTCTCATCGCCTGCTACTGCATGATCAATATTCCATCTTCCACTGGCTTCATCAAAACTATATGATACCTCTGTAATGCTTTTAGGCATCTTTTGTGGATCTAAATGGTATTGCAACAGCTCTAATACAAAATCTATCTTATCAATTGCAGCATCAAACATTCGTCTCTCATCTGAGTCAATAGTGAACTTGACGCTTGGTTTTCCTGAGAATTTGATATAAACAACTATACTTTTTCCTCTACCTCTTCTTCTTTTCATCTCCTTTAGGATTTCTTTGGTTTTTTCCCATTTTGTACTACCAAACCATTTGAAGAATGCATCGTTGAATTCAGATGGAAAAGTAATGTCAACCATTGTAGTGAATTCACCATCTTGATCTGTTGTGGGGGTTTCCTCTACTCTGAAGAGGCTATGTAACAAACTATAGATGACTTCTAATTCCCAAGGTGAAATTCCATAGAATTTGAATGCTAGTGGAAGATTGGACGAACTCATTTAAAATTAATGTTAAAATTTTATAATTAAGGTTATCCAATAGGAAGATCAAATCCTCATATGAAAAAGCCGACTCGGATTATGCAGCCTGTCAGTATTAGATTGTCATCAAATACTTGGCCAAGTACAAACCACCTATTGTAGCTATTACAAACACCATCGGCTTCCATGCAAGTACTGGAAAACTAGGCATCGATAGTTTGACTTTGTAATTGTCTATTACGGCATTAACATATTTTCTAATTCGTTCATTCCAGATTTTATACTCAATTTGATGCTTTTTCAATAATGCTTCTACCTCATACAATACAGGGGTTCGCTGGCAGAACAAGTGCTGTAGGTAATCACGTGATACTTCGACTTCTGCATGAATTGCTACTAGTCCCTTCTTCATTTCCAAAAGTCTTACATGCATTTCCCATGGTTTTTTTAGCTTAAGCGATAGTCCATGTCCTATTTGTTTTGATTGTTTGTGTTCAAACTTGACATGGGTAAATCCTTCATTTGAAAAGATCTTTAACAGTTCATCTACACTTTTCTTTACAACTATGGTGAGTTGTTCTACTCCGTTTGTATCCACCTTGACTCTATCGCTAATCCCCCCTAGTAGGGATATTGTCTTTGGATACTTGGTAAGGAATTCTACCATAAGCTTTGGCTCAAATTTGACTCTATTAAAACTATGTTTATCCTAAATTCGCATACCTAGTCCACGAACATAGACACACTGCTCATATGGTATTGCCATCTCGTCTTTGCCTATTTTTCTATCTGTTATGCTTACCGACGAATCTCTTATGAGAACATGTGGTATTGCTTCTGAACCTTCCCCCATCTTCAAATTAGCTATTGTTGCTAGATCATCTGCGATTGCCTGAAAAGTAACTTTGAGTGGATTTTCATGTAAATCCTTTTGTCCTCTTAGATCGGAAGTAGGCTCTATTCCTGCACAGGAAATTGCAACACCAACTGTACCTACGCGACCAGGCATTAATCTACTATCTGTAATAATCATTCCTACGTGTACCCCGAATTTCAGAAAAAATTTTCTTCTAATTTGTTCTGCAATAAGATATGGATCATCAGGATACAAAATAACCTGACCTGTTTTTGTATTGGATTTATCAATTCCCGCATTTGGAGCAATGATGTTATCAGAAGATGTTATGACAAAACCAGGAATGCCTCCAAATATCATGTCTGATTCTCTTAGTATCAATTCTGCTATGTTTGGTTTGATTCTAAACTTTGATCCAATTTTTTCTGCATCCGATGAAGGAACTACATTCTTGCTTTCAATTATACGTCCCTGTGAATTTGCTATATACTTGCTTGATATGACAATTACATCACCATTTTCTGGCTTGATGTAGTTTTTATTAAGATCAGATACAATATTTTCAAAAAGATCAAACTCTTCTGTCTTGATAGTGGTTCTTATGGGAAAGACTGTAAGCACCATGTTTTTCACTTTGGATGATATTCCTATTTAGGGTTCTGCAAACGTTTTAATTGAAAATACAGTACATTTTTCATATTGAATATTACGGAAAAAATTCTTGCTAGAGCTTCAGGTAAATCTACGGTCTCTCCAGGAGATGTGGTTTTTGTAAGTGTGGACAAGGTAATGATTCACGATGTATCTGGTCCAGGAGTAATTGCAGTATTTGAGAAATTGAAAAAGGCAGGGATGAAGATTGACCATATCTGGGATCCACAAAAAGTCTGGGTCACGGAAGATCACTTTGTTCCAGCTGCCGACAAAGTATCTGCACAAAATGTGGTATTATTAACCAATTTTACCAAACAATTTGGCATAACCAAACATTTCAAGTACGGTATGGGGCAATATGGTATATGCCACACCTTGTCTCATGAGGAGGCTATGGTGTTACCAGGCGAGGTATATGTTGGAGGCGATTCTCATACTAATACAACTGGTGCCATGGGGGCTTTTGCAGCCGGTCTTGGCCATACCGATGTTGCTTATGTTCTACTGAATGGAAAGATATGGTTCAAAGTTCCTGAAACATTATACTTCAAGATAAATGGAACACTTCCTAGTCATGTTATGGCAAAAGATCTTATCTTGAAAATAATTGGAGACATTGGGACTGATGGAGCTGCTTACAAGACTATGCAGTTTGGGGGTTCTGGTATATCAGAGATGTCTGTTGAAGAAAGACTAACCTTGACAAATATGACTACCGAAGCTGGCGCCAAAAGTGGAATAATAGAGCCGGATCAAAAAACACGAGATTACCTAGCAGAAAGAGGAGTAACAAAATACAATGAAGTTCATGGGGATCCAGATGCACGTTATGAAAAAATATTCGAATACGAGGCCTCTGAATTAGAACCTACTGTCGCAAAACCATTTTCACCTGAAAATATTTCTGTTGCACGAGATTTGTCGTCGGTTGAGCTTGACAAGGCATACATTGGCTCCTGCACTGGTGCAAAACTAGAAGACTTGAGAGCAGTTGCAAAAATTCTCAAAGGTAGACAAGTAAAAATAAGAACAGAAGTATTACCAGCAGCAATTTCAATATTTAAAAAAGCAATGGATGAAGGACTGTTAAAAATATTCATGGATGCAGGAGTTGTAGTTGGACCTCCTACATGTGGTGCATGTTGTGGCGCACATATGGGGGTATTAGCAAAAGATGAGGTATGTGTGAGTACTACAAACAGAAACTTTCCTGGAAGGATGGGACATGTAGAATCCAAAACATACCTTGCATCACCACTTGTTGCAGCAGCTTCTGCAGTCACAGGAAAAATTACTGACCCGAGGGACCTAAAATGAAAGGATCTGTGATCAAATACCAAAAAGATAACATTGATACTGACGTCATCTTGCCAGGTCCATATCTTAAGATCCATGATTATAATGAATTGGCAAAACATGCAATGGAAGGACTTGATAAAGATTTTCATAAAAAAGTAAAACCAGGGGATTTCATAGTTGCAGGTAAAAATTTTGGGTGTGGTTCTTCACGTGAACACGCTCCAATCGCTTTATCATATTCTGGAATAAAAGCAGTATTGGCTATCTCGTTTGCTAGAATATTTTACAGAAATGCTGTGGATGGTGCATTTTTGTTACCTATAGAAATTGACGAAAACGCCTATTCAGATATTTCAGAAGGAGATTTGCTTGAAATTGATACAAAGAAAAATGAAATACAAAACATAACAAAAAACAAGATCTATAAAATAAAACCATTTCCTGAATTGATCGGGAAGATAATTGAAGCAGGCGGTCTGTTTAATTACAAACCGTAGAACTCATCTTATACCATTATATTTCTGAAATGGAATGGAATAAATCAAATGTCAAAAACATTGTTTGAAAAGATCTGGGATTCACACCTAGTTAAAGAAGAGAATGGCCGCTCATTACTCTATGTTGATAGACATCTTGTTCATGAGGTTACATCTCCACAGGCTTTTGATGGCTTGCGTATGAATAAAAGAAAAGTACGACGTGCCGACTTGACATTTGCTACTATGGATCATAACGTACCAACAAATGATAGATCATTACCAATAGTTGATCAAACCTCGTCAATACAAATACAGACACTTGAAAAGAACTGCAAAGAATTTGGAATACCGCTTTTTGATATCCATAGTCCAAACCAAGGGATAGTACATGTAATAGGACCTGAATTAGGAATAACTCTTCCCGGTTCTACAATTGTTTGTGGTGATAGTCATACATCTACTCATGGTGCATTTGGTGCTCTTGCATTTGGAATTGGAACAAGTGATGTAGAACATGTCTTGGCTACACAATGCATATGGATGCAAAAATCAAAAACATTTGAGATCAAAATAGATGGAAAAAGAAAAAACCCACACGCAGTTACAGCAAAAGATATCATTTTATCAATAATCAAAAAGATTGGAACCGCTGGTGCCAATGGCACCGTAATAGAATATCGTGGTGAAACAATCTCTGAACTAACTATGGAACAAAGAATGACGATATGTAACATGTCAATTGAGGCAGGAGCACGTGCTGGTCTCATTGCTCCAGATGAAAAAACCTTCCAATATCTACGAGGGCGAAGGTATGCACCACAAAATTATGACGAATATGTGGAATATTGGAAAGAGAATCTCAAAACCGATTCTAACGCAAAGTTTGACAAGTCATTTACACTTGTAGCTGACAATATATTACCACAGGTAAGCTGGGGCACTAATCCAGCAATGACTGTAGATGTCACAGGAAATGTTCCATTTCCAGAAGAATATGCAAATGGAAATGTCGAAGAAGAAAAAGCTGCAGTCAAGGCTTTACAATATATGGATCTAAAGCCGGGAATCCCTGTTACTGATATTTACATTGATAGGGTCTTTATCGGTTCATGTACAAACTCTAGACTAGAAGATCTTATTGAAGCCTCTAAAGTAGTAAAAGGAAACAAGGTATCATCCAAGGTAAGAGCAATGGTTGTACCTGGTTCACAGCTTGTAAAGAAAAATGCAGAAGAACTTGGACTTGACAGGATATTCAAAGATGCAGGATTTGAATGGCGAGAATCTGGATGCAGCATGTGTCTTGGAATGAATCCTGATATACTTGCAGCAGGAGAAAGATGTGCTAGTACTTCAAACCGAAACTTTGAGGGAAGACAAGGCGCAGGGGGGCGAACCCATCTCGTCAGTCCTGTTATGGCTGCAGCTGCTGCGATTTGGGGTCATTTTGTGGATGTTAGAGAATTGGATTTGAATTAGTATGGAACCATTTAAGAAGATAAAAAGCATCGCAACACCACTAGACAAAGTAAATGTCGACACAGACCAAATAATTCCAAAACAATTTTTAAAATTAATACAAAAGACTGGATTTGGTCAATACCTATTTTATGATTGGAGATATGAAAAAGATTTCACTCAGAAAAGAGATTTTGTATTAAACAATCCCAAATTCAAAAATTCAAAAATATTGTTAGCAAGAGACAACTTTGGATGCGGTTCAAGCAGAGAACATGCTGTATGGGCATTGCTTGATTATGGATTTAGAGCAATCATATCCACGTCATTTGCTGACATATTCTACAATAATTGTTTTAAAAATGGAGTTCTTCCAATCAAGGTATCTGCAAAACTATTACAGCAATTATTTGAGGCCACTTCTGAAATTGAAATTGATCTAGATAAGCAAACTATTACCTCTGACAAATTATCTATCTCATTTGAGATAGAGCCTCACTGGAAAAAGATTTTACTTGAAGGTCTAGATGATATTGCAGTTACTCTACAGCATGAGAACTCAATTTCAAATTATGAAAAACTACAGGCAGAATCAAAATTTAAAATTTCTTGATTATGTTTTTAATCAGTTCTTTATTTCTTTCAACTCTAGTAGGCGAGTCTACATCCATCCAAGGTATTTTTCCTATGTCAAAAGCTCCTATGTTGCCTTTTTTTGATAATGGTTCCAAAATGTCATATGATAGATTGAGATCTTTTTTTCTTTTGGAACTAATTAATTTGATAATTTTTGAATCCAATATGTAGATGCCAAGACACTCTGCAATAGGTAATTCTAGAGTAGGTTTCTCTTTGAACTCTTTAACCATTCCATCATTTATTACAGCATAACCCGTTTCCTCTTTTCTATATTTTCGAACCGCTATCGTAGCAATGCTGTTCTTTTCTCTGTGAAATTTTAACATCTTGCGTATATCGAGAGGACAAAGGTTATCAACAAACCACAGTAAAAACTCCTTATCTTTTCCTATTAGGTTTTTAATATGTACTAGGTCTCCTCCAGTACCACTCTGTGTGTCTTGCACAAACTTGATTGGTTTTTTTTGTAAAATGTGATTCTCAAAGTATTTTTCGATTTGTTTTCCAATACCTGTATAATTTCCTAATATTACTATCTGATCAATTGCACTTGATTTTGACAAATATCTTACAACATAATCAATTAGTGGTTTTCCCTGTACAGGAATCATTGCTTTTGGTATATAATCTGTAAATGGCCTTCCACGAGTCCCACGCCCGCCGGCCAAGATTACAGCTTTCAAAGCTATCTGTAAGATTTCTGTTTTCTTCTTCGGGCGCCAGGACCGCCGAATTTCTTTGGTTCTTTTCTTCTATCATCGCCACTTAGCAAATGTTTGTCATGCTCAGTCAGTCTCTTTCTGAGATCTTCTCTTGCAGTCCTTGTGAATGGATGATCTTTTGGTTCCTTTCTTGTTTTAGTCCATCCTGTTAAAGCTCTTGATATCGCAATTGCACTAGCGTATGCCTGCCCCATAAAACCTCCACCTCTTACTCTTACAGATACGTCTATCTTGTTTCTAAGGTCTCCAGCTATTTCAAGGGGGGCAAGAATAACTTCTCTTACAACTTCCTGTTGAATCATTTCAACTGGAACATTGTTTATTCTAATTCTACCCACACCCTTAGTGATGAATGCATGTGCACGGGCAGCCTTTCTTGATGCAAAATAACTTTCAAGCTTTCCCATTATTCATGCCACCCTATCATGCTGCCAAGTTCTCCTAATGTTGTATAATATGGAGCTGGTTTTCTAATCTTTGCATCGTCAAACTGTGTCTTTGATTTTGATTTTAATTCATTTGGAACACCCAAATATGCTCTTAATCTCTTTAAGGAGGTCTTACCAGAGGGTTTCTTTGGAAGCATTCCACGCACCATCTTTGTAATCATTGTATCAGGTCTGCGAGGGTGGAATGGACCAAACTTGGGGTTTGTCACACTGGATATTTCCAAAAATTCTCTATATCCTTTAATGATTGATTCTCTGTTACCACTAATCATTATGTTTTCAGCATTTACAATAGAAACACGAGTACCTTTTATGAGTAATTTTGCTACATGCGAGCAGAGTCTACCAGCTATTTGATTTGTTCCATCCACGATGATGGATTCTTGGACTGTGCTCTTTGATGGCGAATTTGTTTTAGTTTGAGTTTCTTGTTTAGCCAATTATTTTCACTCCTTTTCCCGTTGGATGGTTTTTGATTAGTTGAGAAATGTCAAATATCTTTCCACCTGCTTGTTGTACTTTTTTTGCACTAGAGACAGAAATGGAAAAAGAACATAGTGTAATTTTATGTGAAAGACTTCCAGTGCCAAGGACTTTACCAGGAACTACTACTACGTCATTATCAGATACAAATTTGTCTAACTGACCCAAATTTATAGTCCTTTTTGCTATGGTTGGTTTCAGAGCCAGCTCAGCAAGTCTGCCCCATATTGGTGCCTTGTTTTTCTTTGAGGCGTTGCTTAGAGTTTTTGCCATTTCTAATACCACTTGGTTGATCATGTGTAATAATGCCCATTTTTACCCAAATATAATATATGCTTCAACCAAGGGTTGCCATGGTCTGCTGGAATTCTCCTAATCTTTTTTCAAGCTCATCTATTGCAGCTCGAATCACTTCCGATGGGGTCAAATTTCCAACAGTCTCTACAGTGAGTATGTGTTCTTCAGGATTGTTTGTCTGAGTCAAGACTGCTACGGTGGAAGAATTCCATTTGGCATGTTCATTTCCTCTTCCTAGTCTTGCATACGCCTCTACCTTTAATTTTTGGCCAGGTGCTAATACTATAATTGGTATATTGGAACTTACCGGTTTTACAACTTCATCTTCTGAACTAAGATCGGAAGAAGTAACAGTCCTAGTAGTATCAGATACTCCTGAATCAAGCATTAAAAGTACTCTGCATTTACTGCATCCAAGCTCGCTATGACAATCACATGCAGATGGTTCTACAAATCTAGAAAGGTCAGTTCTCAATGGGGTCATTGCAAGTCTATGCGCTACTCCTTCATCTGCTAATACTGAAGAGTTTTCAATAATTACCACATCATCTATGGCAAAGGTAGGAACCCCTGACAAGCATATTCTTCTAAGTGCATTAGCATATTGTATAGGTATGCCTTTCAATTTTACAACAATTTTATTTCCACTCTCTTCAATTACATCCAAAGAAGTCAAATCTTACGGGTGAAGGTTGAAATTCCAAATAAAAATCTAGCGAGTTTTTCTGTATAGATAAATACCGTGAATTAGTACCTTCACCCATGGATAAGGTCACTACTGTGAGATTTTCAGTAGAGGGTGAAAAGTTCGAAATATTGGTAAAACCAGATCCTGCCTTAGAATACAAGCTTGGTAAACGAAAGGAAATCTCAGGAGTTCTCGTTTCTGATGAGATCTATTCCGACTCTAACAAAGGTACTAGGGCATCAACTGAAAAATTGATGAAAGCTTTCAAAACTACTGATGCTATTTCTATTGCAAGCATGATTTTACAAAAGGGAGATCTAAATCTTACAACTGATCAGAGACGAAAGATGGTGGCTGAAAAACGTAAACAGATTGTTGATTTTATATCTAAAGGCTATGTAGACCCACGATCACACCTGCCACATCCTCCGCTTAGAATTGAACAGGCAATGGATGATGCAAGAGTCTCAGTTGATCCATTTCGAAATACCGATGAGCAGATAAAAGAAATCATTGAACAATTGCGTCCAATCATACCATTAAAGTCAGAAAACATGCTTCTTGATATTTTGGTTCCAGCTCAATATGCAGCTCAATCATATTCTGTATTGAAATCGTTTGGAACTTTGAAAAAAGAAGAATGGCAAGCAAATGGATCACTTAAAGTAATACTAGATATACCGGCTGCGGCAAGAGCAAACGTGATAGATAGATTGGGCTCTGTAACTAAAGGCACCGCCATGGTTGAGGTTGCTAAATGATGGATGTAAAAAGACGCTATGTTATACCAGGGGATATCATTGCAACCGGGCCTATACGACCAGAACAAAATGTCTACCAAGATGGAGAAAAAATGATTTCTACTTGTGTGGGTATTTCAGAAATATTTGAAAACTCTGTAAGAGTAATACCGTTAACCGGTGCATACATGCCAAAAACAAATGATCTAGTGATAGGAAAAGTAGTTGGAACTTCGCCACTTTCATGGGAATTTGATATTAATTCATGTTACATTGGATTTCTACCTGCGCAAGATGTCTTTGGTAGGGATTATTCACCTACAAAAGATGAACTAAAGCAAAGACTGGATATTGGAGATTTGGTTGCTGCACGGGTTGCAAATTTTGATAGATCAAGAGATCCGCTTCTCACTGTACAAGACAGAGATCTTGGAAAAATTGATTCAGGAGAATTAATCGAGATCTCTCCAAGTAAAGTACCGCGTCTTATCGGAAAGAGAGGTTCCATGATTCAAACAATCGAGATGGCAACTAGGGCAGTTATTACAATAGGTCAAAATGGTTGGATAGTAGTTTCATGTGATGATTCAGAGGGATTATTAAAGGCCGTTGAAGCAATCAAAATGGTTGATGCCCTGGCGCATACGCCAAACTTGACTGAAAGAGTCAAATCTATGCTGGGGGTACCAGCTGGTGAAAATAATGACACAATTAATGACTGAAGATGGAATTAGATGTGATGGAAGAAAAACAGATGATCTCAGGAATATCTCCATTAAGGTAGGAGTATTAAAAAATGCTGATGGCTCAGCCTACATAGAATTTGGCCAAAACAAGATTTTAGCTGGAGTTTTTGGACCAAGAGACGTACACCCAAAGCACATGGCAAATCAAGACACAGGAATTTTGCGATGTAGATATCACATGTCACCTTTCTCTGTCACAGAAAGAAAAAACCCTGCACCATCAAGAAGAGAAATTGAAATTTCCAAAGTTATCAAAGAGGCACTAGAACCTGCTGTAATTCTCAAAGATTTTCCAAGAACTGTAATCGATGTATTTGTTGAAGTCTTACAAGCTGATGGGGGTTCAAGATGTGCAGCACTTGATGCCGCTGCAGTAGCACTTGCTGATGCGGGAATACCAATGCGTGATCTGGTTTCTGCATGTGCAGCAGGTAAGGTTGCTGATAGAATAGTTCTTGATATAAACAATGAAGAAGATCAGGAAGGACAAGCCGATATGCCAGTGGCAATAATGCCAAATGTTGGCAAAGTTACACTAATGCAACTTGATGGGGTATTAACTCCTGAAGAATACAAATCATGTCTACAAACAGCAATTGGCGGATGTAAACGTGTATATGAAATTCAGAGAAAAGCATTAATGGAAAAATATTTCCAAACCGGTGAGCAATAAACTTGGAATCATTAATAATAGATCAATTAAAACGAGAGAGAATAATTGAATTATTAAAGTCTGGAAAAAGAATAGATGGTAGATCTCTTGATGAACAAAGACCGTTACAAATTGAAACTGGGGTAATCCCAAAAGCAAATGGTTCTGCAAGGATCAAATTGGGAAACACAGAAGTAATAACAGGAGTTAAAATTCAACCAGACAAGCCGTTTCCAGATTTAGGAGATAAAGGAATTCTTATCTGTACTGCTGAAATTTTACCCCTTGCTGATCCACACGTAGAACCAGGGCCACCTACTGAAGACGTCATAGAATTAGCTAGAGTTGTTGATAGGGGAATAAGAGAGACCGAAATGATAGATTTACATCAATTGGTTTTGATTGAAGATAAATCTGTAATTGGTATTTTTATTGATAGTAGTGTAATTGATGCCGACGGTAATCTATTTGATGCATGCTCTTATGCATCTGTGGCAGCATTACTTTCTTGTACTGTGCCAAAATATGAAGTAAAAGATGATATCCCATCTCTAGTTGAAGGAGTAACATCTAAACCTCCTGTCACAACTCTTCCGATATCTGTAACTATGGCAAGAATTGGTGATTACATAATAGTTGATCCCACTTCTGAAGAAGAGGCTTGTATGGATGCAAGAATGACGATTACTACAAACTCTGCTGGTAACATATGTGCGCTCCAAAAGGGAGGAAGTGAAGGATTCACACCTGAACAACTTATTCAGTGTTCAGAAATTGCACTCCAGGTGGGAACAAAAATAAGGAAGCAGTTTGAGCAGTTGAAGTAATCATGACAAAAATTAAAAGTTCATCATTAAAAGGACTTGGTCAGAAATATGGACTCAAGCCAAGAAAAAAGTATACTGCTGTACATAGACTGCTAAAGTCAAAAAGAAAGTGTCCAGAATGTGGTTCGGAAAGATTCGGTAGGATAGCAGTTGGTATATGGACCTGCAAAAAATGTAACCTCAAAATAGCAGGCATGGCATATGATGTCAAACTTTAAAGCGAAAATCGAAATCTCTGCAGGAAAACGAAACAAAGCAATATTCAAAGCTATTGAAACTGACAACAAATTTTATGATGAAAATCCAACAAAATCCAATCTTACTATAGATGACAAGATTACAATAATTATAGATGCAAAGGAATTATCACATTTGAGAGCAAACCTAAATTCCACATTAAGACTAGTGCAGGCAAGTAATGATTCCATAGAATCGGTAAAGATATAAACAAAAAAATAATTGAGACTGTAATGGCCTCTGGCGAACAGCAAGTACCTCCATGGTTGCAAGAACAAGTATCTAGACTACAACAAATACAACAAAATTTACAATCAATAGTACTTCAAAAACAACATCTTGAATCAGAACGGCTTGAAACTGAGAGAGCACTTGAAGTGTTAAAAAAAATGAATGACAACGATGCAGTATATAAGACTGCAGGTCCAATCCTAGTAAAATCAACAAAACCATCTATGATCTCGGAGCTAGAAGAAAAAAGGGAGCTTGCAAACACCAGACTAACCGTACTCTCAAAACAAGAAGCACGATTAAAAGAGAATCTAAAAGAGGCAGAGACTAAGATCCGAGAAATGATAAAAGGACCAGCACAATCTGAACAACCAAAAACAGATACTCCTAAATAAAATATTCACAAAATTTTCAACGCTTGAAGATTGAAGAAATCCGAATGGTAATTGATGAACGTGAGAGTAAAAGTGGCATTCCAAACTTGCTAAAACAGCTTGGAGTAAAGATAGAAATGACAAATCTGGCAGTAGGTGATTATATAGTAGCTCCTGAAACAGTAGTTGAAAGAAAAAGTGTCTATGATTTTATCTCCTCAGTCTTTGATGGTAGGTTATTTGATCAATGTAATAGACTCAAGGAACATTTTGAACATCCAGTGATCATAGTAGAAGGAAATATGGATGAGATAGAGAAAATCACCGAAAATCCTCTTGTTTTTTATGGAGCGGCATCGTCTGTCGCATTAGACTTTAAAATACCCATAATACCAACTCCAAACGCATCACATACTGCAAAATTATTGATTTCCATGTGTGCACGGCAAGGAAATATGAAAGGGCCATTTCTTAAAAAAATTAGAAAATCTGGAGATTTGAAACGACAACAATTATCTATACTTTGTAGTCTTCCTGGTGTTGGTGAAAAACTAGCAACAAGAATGCTGGAAAAATTTGGCTCACCAAAAAATTCACTTAATGCATCTCTATCCGAGCTTGCCAAAATAAAAGGTATGGGTGAAGCTAGGGCGGAAAAAATTAGAAAGATGCTTGATGCTGGAATAAAGGAAGAAAAAAGTGAGCAAAAAACTCTTCACAATATATAACACATGATTCAAATATCTTTCATCAAAAGCCTAGCACAAATTATTGTATCATTACATGGCTCGTAGAACACCAACAATTCTAGATATGAAAATGAATTTGATGATGATTCATTTACTGATTGGGTTGGAAGAAGACTCACTCTTGGTTAGGCGCTTTTTTAATATAGTTCCACATATGGGACATTGCTTTCCTGAATCAAATTCCTTTTGACAGGCTATGCAATAAAGAGATCTTTGTAGAATCTTCGAGATTCCCCTAGTCATAACCGGTAGTGTTTTTATTCCTAATTGTTTGGCTACATTTGAAACAGCAAAATCATCAGTTATAATCTCACCACTTAGTTGTAAAGATAAAGCAATAACTGATATGTCACCATTCGATAACTCTGAAAAATCTCCAATCTGTTTTGCTTTCTGAATTACTTTTTCTATGAATTGTTTTCCAGGTTCTAGTAATTCTAATCTATCTAGTTCTATTAGTGCATTTACTGCACCATGATGTTTTTTGATGTGTTTGATTTCTTCAAAAATAAGAGGTGTTGTGTAGTACTTCTCTTGTAATGCAAATGGGATTCCAGCATAAAATGATGTGGCGTCTAATATTTTAGAAGCCAAGTTTGCTCATCTGTCTTAGACCTTGTTTTTTTAGTCTAACAAATACTGCATGTTTTTTGTATTTTCTAATGGTTATAGATTCATCAAACCTTGCAGTTTTAACTACTTGTGCATCCATTATTATATTTGAATCATGATTACTGATAATCTCAATTTTCTCATCAGGAACTACTAAGGAAGGTAGTTTGTTTACTGGCGCAACTGGAGTTATTATCAATACATCAAGACTTTCATGAAGGATTGGACCTCCTAATGAATAAGAGTGACCAGTGGAACCGCTTGGGGTTGAGACTATTACCCCATCCATTCTTTGGGTAACAGTGTCGTTCTGGAATCTAATCTCAAATAATGAAGTCTTTGTAAGATTCTGTCGATTAATGTATATTTCATTTAATGCAGGTGGAAAATCTTCTCCACCACATGAAGCCACTACTCTTGTCCTTCTATCCAAAAATATGTTATCTGCAATAATCTGTTCTATAGCAATATCAATCTGAGGTAACGTAATCTCAGATAATATTCCTCTGTTTCCTCCAACGTTGATTGCAAGATTTGGGATCTCATTTTCAAGATATCTAAATGTGCGTAGTGTAGTTCCGTCTCCTCCAAGAGTGATGGTAAGATCTAATTTTGTAGTCTTTAATTCCTCAAGATCGCCTACTTTTTTTGTTCCACTTACATCTACAGGTGCTACTGTGTATACCCGAATTTTTTTTGCAGCCAATTTCTTGGCAACGTTTCTTGCAGCATCCTCCGCTTCCTTTGAGCCGAACTTACTTACTACTGCTACACTATTAAGTTCCAACTATAACCAGTATTTCATTTTCACTTAAAAAGCATCTGATAGGTATAAAATATTAAGAACCTTTTTTGTATGCAGATATAATGAATTATGCACATCCTGAAGTTTTAACAGATACCCAGACCGTTGAAAACAGTCTAAACAACAAATCGCTAAAAATAATTGAAGTCGATTACGATCCAGAAAATGCCTATAGACAAGGACATTTGCAAGGTGCAAGCCTGATATGGTGGAAAAGAGATATCAACGATCCAGTAACGCGAGACATTATTAATAAATCTCAATTTGAAGAACTAATGGCAAAAAATGGTATTACTCCAGATTCAGAAGTGATTCTTTATGGTGATTTCAACAACTGGTTCGCTGCTTTTGTCTTCTGGATTTTCAAATATTATGGACATGAAAAAGTCAAGATAATGAATGGGGGAAGAAAAAAATGGGAATTAGAAAAAAGAACTTACACCAAGGATGAACCACAAATTCAAAGAACTAACTATACTTCAAAACCTCCAAACGAAGGATTGCGTGCATATCTATTTGATGTGAGAAGATCTCTTGATAGAAAAGACACTGTACTAGTTGATGTCCGTTCTCCCAAAGAATTCACCGGTGAAATTACTGCACCTCCGGAATACCCGATGGAACACGCTCAGAGGGGAGGACACATTCCAAGGGCAAATAACATTCCATGGGCAACTGCAGTAAATGATGCAGATGGTACATTCAAAACTGCAGATGAACTCAAAAAAATCTACGAAGCTAAAGGTGTTACACCAGATAAAGATGTTATATGCTATTGTAGAATTGGAGAAAGATCATCGCATACTTGGTTTGTCCTAAAATATCTTTTAGGCTATCCGCAAGTAAGAAACTATGATGGTTCATGGACTGAATGGGGTAATATGATTGGAAATCCAATCGAAAAATAGCATAAACCCAGAGCAACCTATTCTCAAAAAAGGTATATTCTATACAATATTAGACGATTCTACTAATTTTGTCATGGAAGACAAGACAAAACGTGGACTTTCTGTACTTGAACGAAACATAGATGAAAAATACCATGTTGAGGCAGAAAAAGGAATGATCTATGACATGGACGGTATAGGTCATAAAGTTCCAATCAGATGGTACTTTCCAAAAGACAAATACACCTTTGATGTCGTCATGGATCACGCAAATGAAATGGAACAAAGATATAGAAAAATACGAGAAGAAACCTGCCCTGATTATTAAGAAGCATTTTTAAACTCTATCTCCCATAATTTCAATAGATGTCTCTTCTTTTAAAAGACAAAGTATACACAATGCAATCTGCTACATCCAAAAGAGGGATCTATCCTTTACACAGTTACAAATTAGGTCTTTATCGTCTACCAGTAAAGTTAGAAGATCAATACGAAATAGATTCTATTGTTAGTGGTTTTAAGAAAGTATTTGTCATGGATCAATTCGCTGATAGAATTTATGCTACGTACAGATGGAAAGAAGAAAATATTCCAGATCCAGATGCACGAGGATACAAGGAAATTGAACTTGAGATACAAGTTGAGATTGTAACAGGTGAGGTTGTAGATATGATCTATCAAATTTATCCTGTTGAAAAATATGGTGATGGTTTATGGGTTAAGGATTACAGAAGAAAAGCAGATACAAATGCAAAAATGATAATTGATACTATATTAAGGAACAGTGTACTTGCTGATAAGATGATTGAACATCTTGTAAAATCAAAGCAGATTACACAAGAGCAAGCACTCAAAGAACTAGAAGATATGACTCCATTGGCTCAAATAGTTCCAAACGCCAAGCCCAAACCAAAACCAGCATCTCCTCCACCAGGCCAACAAGCTGCAGCACAGGTTGCAGAAATGGAATCACCATCTGGTGCAAAGCAAGGACCAATAGATGTAGAATTTAAGAAGAAGCTAAAAGTATCTGAAACTTTTACTGCACCATCAAGTGGACATAAGATCAAGGTCTTTGGACCAAGAAAAGGAAATGAAATTCTGGGCATCTGGGGTGAATATGTTTCAGTAGACTATGATATATGTATAGGCGATGGCGCATGCATTGATGCATGTCCAGTTAAGGTGTACGAGTGGGCAGAATTCAAGGGTAATCCTGGCTCAGACAAAAAACCACTAATGGCAAGAGAACCAGATTGCATTTTCTGTTTATCTTGTGAGAATGTATGCCCTGTTCAAGCCATCAAGATATCGAAAAAAGGATAAATTCTTAATTCTGCCGTTACGGCTATAAGGACTTGAGAGTTGACAAACTCAAATGTTAATCCATCAAGTACCTAATCCATTAACACAATTTCTATGGAATATCTTTATTGGTGTAGCAATTATCATCACTCTTTACACTGCCAACTTTTACTATCTAGCTATTCTTTCGCGACAACATAAAAAAGTAAAATCTGTTGAACTACAAGATATTCCTATAGTAACAATTCAATTGCCAATTTATAATGAAAAGTATGTAGCAGCAAGGCTTGTTAATGCTGTTTGTGCACTAGATTATCCAAAAGAAAAACTCTGTATCCAGATACTGGACGATTCAGATGATGACACTTTTGACATATTAGAATCCCTTACTGTAAGCTACAAACAAAAGGGATTTGACATATGTCATATACGACGAGGAAATAGGAAGGGATACAAGGCAGGAGCGCTTCGTTATGCAATGAAATTTACCAAAGGGGATTTCGTAGCTATCTTTGATGCAGACTTTATTCCACCAACTTGGTTTTTAAAAAAAGCCATGACTTACTTTTGCAACCCAAAAATTGGTCTTGTTCAGTGCAGATGGGGGCATGTTAATGAAAAATACTCCGCACTGACAAAAGCACAGGCTCTTAGTCTGGACTTCCATTTCCTAGTGGAACAACAAGCAAAAAGTAATACTGATCTGTTCATAAATTTCAATGGAACTGCAGGAATCTGGAGAAGAGAATGTATCGATGATGCTGGAGGTTGGCATACCGCTACGCTAGTGGAAGATCTGGATCTAAGCTATCGTGCACAGATGAAAGGTTGGAAATGCGTGTTTATACCAGATATAGTAGTTGATGCAGAATTGCCTGTTCAGATGAATGCAGCTAAAAGACAACAGTTCAGGTGGTCAAAGGGTGCAATCCAATGTGCCATTAAACTACTTGGTGATGTTGCAATTAAAAAAATACCTGTAAATACAAAGATCCAAGCCTTTATCCAATTGACCAGGCACATAGTATATCCACTTGTGTTGACACAATTTCTATTACTTCCAATACTATTGGCAGCAAAGATTAATCTTTATGTCATAAGTGGCCTTCCTCTTCTTACAATAATTGCATATCTTGCAATGGGACCTATCGCGTATCTTGTAGTGATTCGCGAAATGTATGTTCAGGGTTGGAAGTCAAGGATAATATCATACTTGTATTTGATATTTTATTCTGCAGGAATATGTGTAAACAATACGGTTGCAGTCTTTGACGCACTATTTGGCAAGAAAAACGAATTTCTTAGAACTCCAAAGTTTGGAATTGTAAATAAGAATGATGATTGGAGAGACAAGGCATATGCGCTTCCTTTCACAAAGACCACATTGCTTGAGATCTTCTTTGGAGTGTATGGGATAATTGGTATTTTCGTTGCAATTTTCTCAAATAATCCTGTATTTGCACCCATACTGGGTATTCAGGTGATAGGCTTTCTCTATATAGCGTATCTTAGCATATCTCATTCAACATTTAAAAAAGGCCGCTCAAAAAATACACGCGTTACAACAAAAAGTGAAAAGATGGCAAACTCATACTATAAAATAGCACTAGCAGGAATAATTGGATTAATTGTTTTAGGAGTTGTAATGGCATTTCAGGAATACAGTGCGACCATATATCCATTGGACCAAGCAAGAGGACTCTTAGTACGAATACAAGCAACTTCTGATATATCCACAATCCATGATGACTTGAAAACTGTAAAAGAATTATTGCCCACACACGGAAATCCTGTATGGATATTTCCAACGGAATCAACAGACTTTGGACTAATGCAAACTGATCTTGAAACCATGTTGTCCACTATTGATAAAGTTTCAAATACCTCCCCTGATAGTGCAGCATTTCATACCGCAATGACAAATGTTCACACGGAAGCAACTGCACTAGTCTCTAACTTACTTGATGCTACGCCATACATGTATGTCAGTATATCAAACATATTGTTCGGTTGTATCTGGGTAGCAGTAATAATTGGTATATTTGCTGTACTCAAAAAGAAAAGGGAAAGACTACAATCTTACGATGATGAAAATTAATGTATATTCAATTCGTGTCTTACTTCATCAACCGCACGTATACCAAAAAGATCACGAACTTGTTCTATTCTGATAGATTCTTTTACAATATCTGCGTCTAATTCACTCATCAACATTCTCAATACATCAGTAAATCTAATCTCCCATCTATCTGCACAATCAAGAACTTTGGATACGCTCCATTGTTTTACCTCAAGTGGTAGTGGCATCTTGGTTTCAGCTTCTATGGATAGACTATCAAATAGATTTATCATGTCTGCAGTTTGTTGAACCATTTTTTCTATATCTTCAAGTGTTCCATATTTTGATTCAGAACGCATTCTGATATTAGATTGAAATTCAGATAAACGAAGCAACCCAATTACTTCTCGTGATGTATTCTGGGAAGTCTTATGAGTAACATGTTTAATTTCTTGTAACTGTTGAGAAATTTCATATGTCTTTTTATTAAATTCTGCAATAGATGCAGAGTTTCTATTTAATAATTCCGCAAAGTCAGAGATCTTCTCATCCAATTCTTTGGTTCTTCCAAGCACATTTTCTTTAAAATTTGTAAACTCTGAATTCACATTTCTGATATCACTTCCCATGGAGGCAAGTGCATTTGTTTTCTGTATTAGAGAATCAATTTCAGTGCCTACATTTCGTATCTGTGAATCTAATCCCAGTAGTGGCTCTGTCTTTGTAATGATAGTGCCAATCTCTGTTTTTAGATTCGATATGCCTTCTTCTAAAGACTTGACTTTCTCGGTTTTTTCTGCAATATCTTTTGTACTATGTTTTATTTCTTCTATTTCATGACGTAGCTCCACAAGGGATTCTGCCTTGGCTGATGTGTTTTTGAGATCCTCTCGTATCTTCTCTGTTTTTTCAGATACATGCATGATCATTTTTGTATTGTTTCTTATGGAATCTAGACTGTCTGCAACACTTTGCATCAGTTTGTTGGTATCTGGAATCTCACCCTGTTTTTCACGAATTTTTTCTACTTGATCATGTAATCTGTTTATCTGTGTATTGATTTTTTCGATTAGGTTGGAATGAGTCTTTACTTGACTCATACCAGAAAATAGACGTTGAGTGTCCTCTTCTAAAATATTTATTTGGCGTGAATTTTTTTGAATCTGTTCTAATGCAGTATTTACTGAATCAACCATGCCTTTTAATGCAATCAATATTTTCTGATTTTCAACAAAGATCTTTGACATTGTTTTCACTTCAGTTGCCAAAGTTTTTGTGGCATCTGAGATTGAAGTCATTTTCTTTAGAATATCTGGGGTTGGATCTTTTGATCTAGATTCGATGCGTCTTGGTTTCTTCACTTTAAATTACAACAATAACAGCCGATAAAAAAGTTAGGTTTTAACTTAATCAAAAAAGAATTTGGAGTCTAGTTATTTACTAGATCTGGATCATGGAGAACCTCATGAAATGTCTTTTCTACCAATCCGTTTGCAGTATCCAAGAACTGCTTTGGACAAAATTCGCAATTTATCATATGTTACGGTACTATACGGTACTATTAATGACAAGGTAATTTTGGTATTACCAGTCATGTGAAATATTTCACCAGCAGTCAGATACCCCAGGTATAATTCATCATAATCAGAAAACCCGATCATCATTCTGCTAGTTTGGGTAATGCGTTATGCAATATAATGTGATTGTCTTTGAAGATCTGTGTATGTGAAATTACGTATATTTTTAAAAAGTATGCATTATCTTTTTTTATGGCACGTGACGAATTAGATGCATTTTTGTCACAAAGACATACGAATCTAGGTCTTTTTGATTTTGAAGGAAAAAAAACTCCATGCATTTTCGTGGATCAACAAAAATTTGATCATATCATTAAGACAATAGCGGGAAAAGCTGTTTCTGTGGAGACTAACCTAAACATACTTCAAGACGGTCTGGGTCATGTGTTTGTTAGAGTAACACTCCAGTTTTCACAAGGAGGAATTGAGGAACAATTTCTTATTTATGCAAATGAATCTCTAGAGTTTTTTGAAGCCTTGGCGGAAACATCCATGTTGACCCTATCATCTTCCAAATCTGAGACTGGAACGACCAATGTCTTTATGATTCAGCTTCCAAAGCCAGAAAGGGCTGAAAATGCATTAGAAATCATTAGAAAAGGTCTGAAGAATAAGCAAAAGCCATAAGGGGTGGCTACAAAACCTATCTGTATTTTATACAAATTTGTTTATGATAAAAATTCACTAGACCAATTTATGGTGATGAATTTTACATGACAAGAATTTTTTTGGATTTAAGCATTACTCAGTCGGACTAGCTAGTCAGACTGAGTTTGCCTTATGTAGTGGATTTGTATTGTACTGGACAATGACTTTCAAGAACAATACAAAAACATACCTTGTAGTAGGACTGTCTCTTGTAGCAATGCTGATATCCTCTTCAAGTTTGGGTGCAGTATTTGCACAAGTTACAAATCCAGACACAGATCTAAACCAAAGATTACAAAACGCAAAGGAGAAAGTAGGTCAGTTGATCCCAAGTTCGGATGTATCAAAACAAGCCGTTAAAATTAGTGAACAAGGAGGAATACCTGTAGCACTAACATATGTTGACGGCAGAACCTCAGAACTTGTAGTAGGAATATCTGATAAATCACCATTATCAAAAGACATCTATGAGAAACGACTACATGCAATAATAGGTGACGTACCGATGAGAATAGAATTCGGTCATATTCAACTCGTTTCTTGTTCCGGCGTGAATGCAACCTGTAATCCTATGGTTGGAGGAATTAATGTAAATCCACAAAGTGGTGGTGGAAGTACCACAATGACTCTCATGACTAATGATGCTTCTGGACATCATGGATTCATCATGTCAGGTCATGGCGTTGCTGCTGGTCTTCCGTGTGGTGGACACATCGGAGATACTATTATGCAAGAAGGCGCTACAGCTGGAACAGTATTAACAAATCCATCAACAAATCGAAAGAGTGATTCGGCTTTTATTCAATTATGGTTCCAACAACAGTACACACCAAATTTGATCTATAAAGGATCTAATCAAGTATATACTGTCACACAGAAAGTAGCATCAAATCCTAACCAATATGGTTTGCCAGTATACATGCAAAGTATTCATGGCTTCAAATCAGGAAACATAGTTTCCAACGGTGCAGCCATTGCACAATCAGGAGTCTGTAATACACTCAACTTTGTTGCTGTAAACTTTGGAGTAGTAGGAGGAGATAGTGGTGCTCCAGTATTTTCACCACCTGATGCAAATGGAAATGTTTCCTTCTATGGTATTGTTGCAGAACAATGGTTTGGAGATACACAGCATGTTATGCTCTACAGCCCTTGGGAAAGTATACAAGCTGATCTGAATGTACAATAACAGGTGATCCTGTTAAAACCCCTTTTTATTTTTATAGCAATTGCGATAGGCATTCTAACAAGTGTTACTGTGACATCTGTACTCGGCAAAGAATTGGAATGGAAATCATTTACTGTAACAACCGAATCTCATGAGGACTCTAAATCTTCTGTTAATATATTTAACATTCAATATAGGATCTTTAATGGAACTGGTATACTCCAAGTACCTTCGTATGCATTTGTAACAGACATATATTCTAAAACTAATGGAATATTTGAGATACAGATTCCAAGAAATTTTCCATACTATAATGGAAAGGACGGTCCAAGTGAGAGAGAAAAATATATTGTTATAGAAAATGGTTATAATCTTACATCTAGTGAATATGCCAAAACTACTTCTGATTGTTTTTTTATCTATTCTATTCCATTTAACATGAATTCTACTATAACAATAGAATCCACTGATACATTATTTCTTGTGACTCCACTTTATGGTGATAAAGTTCCAGATTATTGCATGTCTAAAACAATGGTTCCAGAATTTCCATTTGCAATTCCTGTTTTTTTGGTTAGCATTGCATCATTGATTGTGCTTTATCAAATAAAACTTAGATAAAAAAATTCGAGACTGTGTCAGCTATAACATCTATGCATAATTTCTCTCTTCAACGTCCCTCTAACATAGGTCTTTTCTCTTGTGCATACTGATTTATTCCTTACTATCTTCTGAAGTTTGTTAATCTTTCTTGCAGATCCTGCCTATGTTAAACCAGAACTAAAATTAAATTGGTTGAACTCAGTTGAGGGGTCATTATCATAAATTTTCAGAATTAGGCAATCTCTCATGTATTTCAATTCAATTATCTCAAGTAGCAAAAGCATAATGAGTTGTATATGATTAGAGATTCCACATGACAAATGCCTCAAGATGGTGCTTATGGAGAAGAATGAAGGTTCTTGAAACCGCTCATAAAAGAGGAAGAGGAGCAACAAATCTCCAACAAGGTGGTAAGCAAATATTCTTTAGATGAAAGAGGTATTTTGCAAGTCTTCCCTTGCTTACACCCATGCTGGAGAGATGGTCGATGAATCTTCTGATGATTTCTCTGTCATGCTGCGATATGCTAGATTCATCAAGACGCTTGTACGCATTTTGCAAAGTGTACTGGTAGTCGTATATCTCGTCTACGGCTTTCATGCCATACTGAGATTGTTTTCTTTTTAAGGCGTAATTGTATCTGCGATTTGAATGCATAGATTAGAATGCGGTTGCCGGGATTTGAACCCGGGTCGCGGAATTGGCAATCCCGCATATTAACCAAGCTGTACTACAACCGCTCACCGATTTAGAATTTATGAGTCTATTAAAGGGTACTGTTTAGAATCATACTTTTAAAATCAGGATTCTAATTATAATTATGAATCCACAACTTGAAGAAAAACTACATCAAAAAATTAAAGAAATTGCAGACAGGTCTGATGAAGTTTCCAAAATTATAAAATCACTTGATAAGTTACGTACTCATTCTGATTCGTTTGGGTATGGGATTGTAATAGGAAGATTATACAATTCATTTTATTATCAATGCAGAAGGATTCTAAAACGAAATCCCACTGATGAAGAATTTATAGAGTTCTTAAAAATCCTAAACGAAACGCAAAAAGAAATACTAGATTCTTTAAAATTAAGCTGATATTGGTTTTAGAGGAATAACTTTTATGGTTGGGGTAATTGGTAATTTTACTGCTGCGCCGTGCATTGCCTTTTTTGCAACTTCCAAATGCTCTTTCTTGACAAATGCTTCCATGATTATTTGTCCCCTCTGAACTCTTGCTGCTAGACTTATTGCCTTTCCAAATGCTCCTCTCATTCCTTCTTGCAATCTATCTGCTCCAGCGGTTGCAATCATTTTATTTTCTCGTAGTAATATGTGTGGATAAATTTTGAGTGTAGAAAAATAACCTGTCTCACCAGCAACCTGCTCGATTGCTTTGTTTGCAGCCAATCTTGCAGATTCTATTGCCATGTGTCTTATTTGCACTTTCTCATTTGAGCACAGCTGTATGCAATAATCATAGTCTCCATCACGTTTACCACCTGAAAATTTTGCAATTTTTATCTGCGGTTTACCCTTGATGAATTCCTTTCTTGTATATGGCTGGCCATTGCCAGTACGATAGTTTGCTCCGTGCATAAGAACACTTTCTGATGCTTATTAATTCCCATATTTTAACCGTAAGCTCTTCTAATACCTAAGAATTAAAGTAAGATAAGGCTTGGGTGATGTTGCTTATCTCTATCACCTTCATTCCATACTCACTTTCCATGATGGGTGACAAGGGTTTTTCTTCTAGTGTACAAGATCTATAAACAAACACTCCTTCTTTTCGCTCGTCACATGTTTGTACCTGTGTTACTGCTTGTCCTTGCGGCACTAGGAAAGTTTTGGCTCCAAATTTTCCTGCGGCATCAGCTTTTTGTTCCGCACCACCTATTTTTCCAATAGAGCCATCCGGTTCTATGGTTCCAGTCATCAAGACTTGATCATTAATTGTTTTGTTAGTGATAACTGAAATTAATAATACCGTCATTGCACCACCTGCGCTACCACCATCTACTGCCTGTAGATCCTGTGCGTTTTCAGATGACACTGAAAATATTACATCTTTTTTTGATAGATCTATGTTTGTAATTTTTTGCGCCACCATAACTGCCGTCCTTGCAGATGTTTGAAAATCAACGCCAGTTGGAATTGCTGTATTGACAAGTACCAATCCTGTGCCATCTCTTGTTTCTACGGATATCTTCAATACGGTTCCAACATATGTTGTAGTCTCAAAGAAACCATCGCTTTCCATAACTGGCTTTACTGCAACAGCTGAAATGGATTGAAACCTATTTTCATTTTTATTTGATATCTGAGGTGTATTAAGTGACATAGGCACAGACTGCCTTGTAGAATAATTCTGTAACTGTGAAGACAATGTGGACAATTTCTGTGCGTAAGCATCATTTTGTTTTTTATATTCAGCAATGATACCCTCTAGATCGTCATTTTTCTTGTATTGTATATAATTAAAAATTACAGAAACAATTACTATTGCTATGAGGGTATATGCTAGTATGCGCCTAGCCATATAAAAAATAATCACATACGCACTAAATAGATTTTTGCAGCTAGAAAAGTAATGTTATATTGATATGGTTTGTTTGAAACGTTAATGTCCGAACTAGAATCCCAAGTAGAAGGTACCTTGGTAAAGGATCATGTTCTTGTGGAAAATAAGGAGATGCAACATAGTTTGGAACTCAAAGGATTTGGAGAAGAAAACAAGAAAAAGTTTTATCTAAAACCGTTTGAATCTCTTTATTTACTATATATTGATAAACTCAAACTTTTGCGAGGCAAACAAGAAGTGAGTTTTGAACATCTAGTCGATGAATGCATAAAACATGATCCTGATGCGTTTACAAAATTTCTAATTTACAGGGATTTGCGAACAAGGGGTTATGTAGCAAAGGATGGATTTGGGTTTGGTTCGGATTTTAGAGTTTACGAGAGGGGCCAGTTTGGTGAAAAGGGAACAAAGTACGTTGTTTTTGGTCTTACAGAAGGCAAGAGACAAAAAATAAGCTTGCTTCAAAAACAAATTGAGCAGATCACAACCATGGGAAAAGAACCAGTGATCGCAGTGATTGAAAGACGAGGTGAAGTCATTTATTATAAAGTATCAAAGATTCAATTTCTACAAAATAAAGATCAGCCAGGTACCTCTAATATAGAATTTTAATTGTGAAAAATTTCAAAACAAAAATGCATGCATAAGGTATTCATTTTTCATATTGTACTAAAGACATGAAGTGCAGGAAGAATCAAAAATGATGGTCATATTAAATTGGATTACGTATCAAAGGTCAGTAACCGTTTTATAGCAAGACACGATCGTGTAGCTAATGAAGATTTTACTGTCTATTCTGTGCATAATTGTATCACTTGGAGCATTACAATACTCTCATGCAACAAGCGGAATCTCCATTACGTCGCCAGTTATGGTTGATACTGTGGGAAAGCCCCTTAATGATTTTCATGTAGGGCAACAGATCGGTGTCGAATCAACATTAACCAATAACGGAAGTTCAGAACAAAAGTTTGCCTATATGGTACAAGTACTTGACAATTCTGGTGCTACCGAACATTTTGAAAGCTTTTCAGCGTCCATGCTCTCACAACAGTCTTTTACTGCATCACAAGTATGGATACCAAAAAATCCGGGGCATTACACAGTTCAAGTATTTGTATGGGACAGTCTGTCCTCTGGAATACCATTAACTGACGTACTCCAAAAACAAATAACCATAAATCCGTGATTGGAACAAGACAGAACCAGAAAAATTTTGATTTAAGTCTTTGGTAGAAATCAATAGGACGAATTCTTCCAATCTCTTATTTATTATGCCAATTCTTGTTAGCTCATGCCAGATGAATCATGTAGAACATGTGGGGGATCACTTGTCAGACTATCACTATGTTCACAATGTAGGAAGATTATACAAAAAAAATGCGATATTTGTAATAATGTTACATGTGAACAATTTCATACTGAATGCAGAAAACATAATTCCACATTGCAAGAGTATACATTAGAACGGTTTCCAAATTTTAGAATCACAAATGCATAAATTAATTCAAAAATAATGCTCCCGCCGGGATTTGAACCCGGGATCACTGCCTTGAGAGGGCAGTATGCTTAGCCGGACTACACCACAGGAGCTATCTTAAAGCCATAAAGAATAGCAATTTAAAGGAATGTTTTATGTTTGAATGGATTTGTAAACTTTAACAGCTTTGAAACTTTATAGCAAAATCAACAAGTCAAATTTCTATGGATATCAAAGAATTTCCAAAACTACTCTCCTTAGCATCTTTTCCAATGGGGCTTGGAGGATGTCGAAGTGACCGAACTAGCTTTGATTGTTGTGAATACAACATAACCGTAATGGATGGCAAAACTGGTCAATCAATAAGCGAAGTTTCAGGGAACCTCGTCAAGATTCATCATTGTTCATTAAATGAAAATAATGCTGCAGTACTAAACCAATTACAAAACCTAACTATCATAAATGATGAGCAATGGCGTCTTAGAATGTTGGTATCTGAAATAAAAGAGAAAAAAGAAAAGATAATGCTTTCTTATGCAAAAAGTTGTCTTGTTGATGCTGGAATTTTCTCTAATAAAGCAAAAGATTCTGTAAAGGAAAAAGACCTATTTGCAGGTGTGTGGATAAAATGCGCTTCATATTTTCTTGCAGATGCAATTTCTTGTCTCAATTTTAAAAGGCCAAGTCCTGTACACATGTTAGAGTCTCTCAGAAACATGAAAAAAAACGTAATAAATCAGAATCTCTCACTTATACATCGAATGCTCGGTATTGAGAGAGCCTCTACATCACTTTTATCAAGAATGGTAAAATCCACCATTGGCTTTTCTGATATAGTTGAAAATAACGGACATTCGAAAATAATTCAGAAAAAAGTCAATTATCTTTTGGAAAACTCACTTCTCTCAGATTGTTATTTCTATCTTGGATATGTAAACCGAGACAACATTATAAAAATAAAAAACAAAATCCATCATAACCCTGAATTTATTCACATTTTAAAGGTTGGTCTTGATATAGAACATGATCCCTTTGTATTAGATAAACAGGCAAGTGAACTTCTACAAGCAACCAATGAAGTACTAGCAGATCTAAAACATACATAGAATATAAGATAAATTTCGATAACTTTTAAAACCCTAGCACCTTCATCCCAAGTATGACAGATGCAGCATGCGGATGCGAAGCAGCTTCTGATAATGGCGTCGAATGTGACTGCCAAATGCAAGGAGAATGCTATTGTGATGCCAGTTGTATGTGCAAAGAACCAGTTTGCAAAGAGCAAGTAGCATCATTCAAATAGAATTTTATGCACTCTTTCTTTTCTTTTTTAAAAACCTTTAGAGACTACTTTTCATCTTCTGTTTTGAAACCCCAGGATTTTACAAGTTCTTTTTGAAATTTGTCCACTTGTTTTTCATTTAAGGGATCACCACAATTTTTGTGTGTTGGAACAACTACCATTCCATCAAGTTTGAAATCTACTTCATACATGTGGACTTTTTCACATTCACACATATTTGCAGTTAAAACCTGTCCATTATATTTGCTTATTTGAAAGATTTAACTATGCCATTTCTATATATTGAAAATGCATGCAAAGACATTTGGTATTTGCAGTTTTAGCAGTTTTACTTCTAATTCCAATTGGAACTCAATTTGTTCATGCTACTACTTGGTACCCTGGACAAGGACTCAAACAAGGTGATTATTTTAAATACAAAGTGTGTTGGACTGATTGGCATAATTGCGCTCCACTTGAGATTGATTTCTGGGTAGCAAACAAGACAAGTAATGGTAATGGTTGGAATTTGGAATTCTTGGCAATTGATGGTTCTATTGTACAAAAGGGGAAGGTTTCAATAGGCACAATAACCCCTGATCCAACATATTCGGATAGTAACGTTGCAGATTATTCCAATGTTTTTAAAAATACAATAGCTTGGCTTGATGCATTTTCTACAAAGGTTCTTCCACAAGATCTTAGTTCTCCTTCATGGGGTAGAACGGGTTCTGTTGGTGGACAAAATGTAGCCAGTACGGGTCAAGAATCTGTAACTGTACAAGCTGGTACCTATAAGACATGGGTATTGGGATGGCACAAGTCAGTTGACAATAAGATCTGGGTTGCTCCTGAAATACCATTCCCTGTTAAAGCCATAGTATACACTGATGTGACAAGTGGAGTTCCTCCACCTGACTATAATTTGGAATTGTTACAGACAGGAAATAGTCAAACAGAACCATCGTTTCTCAATGTACAATCTACTGCAATAGCTGGTGTAAGCTCTAACTGTCCATCGCCAGATATGGTTAATGATGCTAATCATGATACTGCAACAACTGATACGGCTTCCATGATAATAGAGTATAGGTATAGTCCGGCAACTCCGCATCAAGGCTGTCCGGTAGAATTTAGGCTAGATTTTGAAAAACCATTTGATCAAAGCCAACATTACAGTAATACTCA
This sequence comes from Nitrososphaerota archaeon, assembly GCA_021325595.1. Lineage (GTDB taxonomy): Archaea > Thermoproteota > Nitrososphaeria > Nitrososphaerales > Nitrosopumilaceae > Nitrosotalea. The sequence continues at coordinate 79,572 of JAJPGX010000013.1, forward strand.
TTATGACATATTCATAGTAGATGACCAAGGAAAACAGATATTTTCAGAAGCTCAAAGTAAGGGAAGACAAGATTTGTTTGCACCAGTAGGTACTGACGATTTAACCATACTGTTACAAGGAACTGTACCCACATCTCATTTTGTATTAGCTGTATATGGTACTGGTCCTGAAGGAACAACTCCTAATCCAAGCTTGGGTGGACTAATAAAATTTGATGTCAAGACAGCAGAGCCATTTACCTCTAATGGTGGAAATCAAGGTTCCGGAGCCAACACTGGACAACCAATCGTCATTCCAAACTGGATTAGAAATAATGCCAAATGGTGGCATGATGGTACAATTGACGATAATACATTTGTGCAAGGCATTCAATACATGATTCAGAATGGCATCATGCAAGTACCTCATGGAACCCAATCTGGCTCATCCTCAAACCAGATTCCATCTTGGATAAAGAACAATGCTGGTTGGTGGGCAGATGGTACAATTGACGATAATACATTTGTGCAAGGCATTCAATTCATGATTACCAATGGAATTATTGTACTCAAATAATTATTTTAAAAATGATTCCCATCAAATATAAAACTCTAACCAATTGACTGTGATTAATGCCTAACATACGAATGGTAATTGTTTTTGCTATAATAATAATTGCGGGTGCAACAGGACTGACTTGGCCATACCTATCTACCATGAAGCCAATCTATTTTGCCCCAATGCAAGCAAGTCAATGGCATATGGGAAAAGGATCACAATATGATCCCGAAATGACATATCAAGTTTCTTTTAATAATACAAAATTTACTGCAGACATGAAATTTCTTCCTGCTCAAAACAATCAACAACTATTAGTAAAGATTTTTCCAAGTAATGGTTCTAAAGAAATTGATCAAACTGTTACAATAGGACTTGTATATGATTTTCCTGATGTATCACCTGCAGCAAAACCATATTTTGATATACTTGATCAAACTGTTTTCTCAATGCGAGATTATGCTACCGATGAAAAATATCTTGCAAAGAATGCAGAATGGGGAGATTTGTACATAGGAGCAAACCACGAAAAACTAAAAGTTACAGAATCGGGAAAACAATCATTTGGGTTTGGTTCTGCCACCGCGTATGTTTTATCATATAGGATTGGTACTAACTTTAACAAATTTTGGATTGTGGATAATTTGCCAATGCCAGTAAAGGCTGAAGTTTATGATACGGACGGTAATCTGCAGTATACCTACGAATTGGTATCCTTAAAAGCGCCCTCTACTCCTGGTCTTACCTCATAACAATTTACAAGTAACCAATTACAAAACCTTGATATCTTTTCATCAATTTTTCCCCATACATGTAATGATGCGGGAAGGATATCTAATCTGTACCCACTTCCAATAATTCTTACACCCTCTTTTCCTTCATACATATACGCATCTTGAACGTCAACAGAATCAAGAATCTCAAGAGATTTTCTTTTTATTAGATCTCTTGATATTGTAAAAGATTTACTGTTTCTTTGGAAAACAAAACCCAAATTTTCTGTTCCATACGACTCAAAATCCATTATCTTATCTCTTTCTGGAAAATTTAGCGTTAGTCTAATTCCATAAGTTTGTCCAACCTTTGTTGCAATTTCATTAATGGTGGAAAACGCAAGACCGGGATTTTTTTTCAAAAGAAATCTTATCTGTGCAAAATTGGATTTGAGTTCTTTTTGGAGTGTGCTGATTATATGTAAAAAGATCACGATTAGAATCAAAAATTTTTCTCATATATTTATTGGGTTTGACTTAATTACAAGAAAAATTGACAATTACTATGCTTCCGCTGGACAAAGATGGGATGCCTTACGATGAGGGCTCTGAACGTGCCTCCAGTGTGGAAGATTATAAAGTTACATGCATACAATTTATCAAAGATATTTGTAATGATTATCTTGCATGGGTAGATTATTACAAACTTCCAGAAGAAGAAGACAAGAAGAGACGATCAAGAATTAGTTTTATTGTTGAACGTACTAGTGATTGGATAGCAAAGATTGCAACCACAATAAAAGCAGTAGATATAGTAATGAATGATGGTATACAAAAAATGGCAGAAAGCACAGCTGGATATCCCTTTCAAATGGGTGTATTTGTAAACAATTCCTCTGGATATACTCTTGCAAAACCAGGTGTGATAGACATTAATGTCAAAGCTACGGGACGAGAAGGCCGCAAAGTAAGACTAGGATGGCATCAGCAAGAAAAACGATTTCTGATTAGTTCTACAAACCCTGTATCTATTGATGAAGCAAACATCCCAGAATACGATTTTGATATGCTTGATATTCATCTACAAATGGACGCACAACAATGTCAAAAACAAGATGTTATATCGTTTACAGTTATAGTTGCTGAAACAAAGGATGGACAAGAAACGGAACGACGTGGACTGACCACTATTATTCATTTAATGTAACCTCTAACACTATTCTGGCATCTTCAGATCTGTGGTCTGAATACTTTAGATTGGATATTTTTTTACAAATTTGTTCATCAGTAACTAATGACGCAGTACCTTCTAGGATATGATCATTGTACTGTACTTTTACTTTGGGATTTGAAATGGCATTTTTTAGCCAATCGCTATTTGGATTTCTTCTTGAGAAATAGAATTTTCCATTGTGGTATACAGCCCTTAATTCTACTGTGTGTTCTACCCCTGTCTTTCTTCCAATTGTGACAAGGGTTGATCTGAAAGCTCCTTCCTGTAATTCCATGACGGTGATTTTGTTTTAAAGAATTTAACCTATTGGATCGAAATCTATGATACCGGATCCGATAAACCCACTCTACAAATCTGCCTCATGGCAACAAGAATCGAATTTGATAAACGCCAAATCAAAGCAGATGAATTTAAAGGGAAAAAGGTAATCGACAGAGAAGGAATAGAGTATGGAAAGGTAAAACACATCCACATAAATGCAGACACGCTTGAGGTTGTGGGAATCACTGTGCATGAGGGATTAAATAAGAATTATTTCCTTTCTCGTGATTACGTAGACAGATTTACTGAAGAATCTGTATTACTTTCATCGGCTCCTATGAGAATAGACGCTCAAGTAGTTGACATAGATGGGAGAAAAATTGGCAAAATCAAAAGACTACATATGAATAAAGATACGGACGAGCTGGAGTCAATCGAAGTATCTGAAGGTATCACAGGCTCTAGGATGTTTCATACATCTGAGATCTGGGGTGTAGGTGAAAAAATCATTCTACGACAAACAAAAGATGACTATAAACATCCTTGATCTTTCCTTTTTATTTTGTTACTATTGTTAGAAAAAACAAGTTTTTGATAATAGCAATTTATAATCGAAAACTTTCCTAGTTTGTATTGTTTGCTGTAGAGACAGACAAGCTTTCTAAAACTTATCGTGGTGGACTAAAAGCAGTAGATGAAATATCCATCAAAATAGAAAATGGCAAAATCTTTGGTTTTCTTGGACCAAATGGGGCAGGAAAAAGCACCACAATGATGATTTTAACTACATTGCTCAAACCAAGTTCTGGTAAAGCATTTGTTGCAGGTTTTGACGTTACAACTCAAGCAAAAAATGTTCGAGAAAACATAGGATATGTACAACAAGATTCTACTGTGGATGAATATCTTACAGGCAGAGAAAATCTAGAACTTCAAGCAAGACTAAACCACCTTCCAAAAAACACTATGAACAATAGGATTGATGAAATACTTGGAATAGTGGAGCTTGATGATAGACAAGATGACTCTGTAGTGACATATTCTGGAGGAATGCGCAAAAGATTAGATATTGCAGGAGGCCTTTTACACAGACCTAAAGTGTTATTTTTGGATGAACCGACACTGGGACTTGATATACAAACAAGATACAAAATATGGGAATATATCAAGAAAATTCACAAGGAATTTGGGATATCTATCTTTCTTACTACGCACTACATGGAAGAAGCAGACAAACTTTGTGATACAATCTCAATTATTGATCAAGGAAAAATAAAGATAACCGGTTCTCCTACAGAACTAAAAAATTCCCTTGGAAACGAAATTGTAACATTTGAAATAGACTCTCAAATGAATTTTGCTAGTCTTATATCCGAACTAAAGAAAATTTCTATAGTAAAAGACGTATCAGTAGATCAGTCTAAAATAACTGTATTTACAACTAATGGTGATCAATTAATTCCAAAAATATTTCAGTTCACAAATTCTGTTGGAATGAAGATAGAAACAATATCGCTAAAAAAGCCAACACTTGATGATGCATTCTTATCACATACGGGTCATGAATTGCGTGAAGAAAATACCAAATATGATAGAAAAAAAGAGCGAGAAAAGATGAGGAGGATAAGAGCATGAGAATGCTGTTTGATACCTATACGATTTTTTGGAGGGAGATGAAAAGATACAAAAAATCTAGAAGTGGTATTCTAATAAGACTAATTCAACCTGCAATATGGATAATAGTTATAGGAAATACATTTGCAAGTACAAGACCATTAATACAATCTGTTGGATTTAGTGGAACATACATCGAATTCATGGCACCTGGAGTAATAATGCTCACTGCTATATTTACAAGCATTTTTGGTGGAGTAAATACTCTGTGGGATAGACGATATGGATTTATGAATAAGGCCCTGACTTCGCCTATTTCAAGATCATCTATTGCTCTTGGTAAGATGCTTGCAATATCATTGATTTCTGCATTACAATCTAGTCTAATTTTGGGAATAGCTCTTGTACTAGGAGTTCATTTCGCTAATCTGGTGTTAGTAATACCAATAATGCTTATCGTGATTGCATTCTCACTTGGTTTTTCGGGAATATCTGTAATAGTTGCGGCAACATCAAAATCACAAGAAACCTTCTGGGGAGTTATCAATTTTCTAGGCATGCCACTTTTCATGCTAAGCCCAGCATTATTTCCATTAGAACTGTTGCCAAACTGGCTTGCATTTGTGGCAAAACTAAATCCGGTTACATATTCGGTTCTTCTAATACGGCAAATGACTACAGGTACCATCCAACCATTCTCATTGATAACGGATGTAGGAATATTGTGTGGCTTTGTGGTTATTATGGTGGCTTTGGCAAGTTACGTATTCACAAGAGAAGTTAACAAGCCCTTCTAATCCACCATAATTGACAAAAATTGTAATAATTCCTCACTTAGGAGATCTTTTTTGTGTTTTGCGACCCATGGGTGTTGAAGGCAGCGCTTACGTTAATTGGAATTATGACTATATTACTCTCAAGTATGGCGATTCAATATTCTTGGGCAGCCACTAGTCCTGTATTTTCCACACAATGGGGAACATATGGTTTACAAAATACTGGTCAGTTTGCATTTCCTCAAGGAGTCACGGTAGACTCTTCAGGTAACGTGTATGTGACAGATCTTGGTAACAGGAGAATTGAAAAATTTGATAACTCTGGGACCTTTTTATTTACATGGGGTACAAAAGGTTCTGGTAACGGACAATTCCAATCTCCTATTGGAATAGCCATGAGTAGTGACTCTATCTATGTAGTTGACAATGAACTAAACAATGTGCAAAAATTTGATTTAACTGGTAAATTTGTAACACAATGGGGAACACAGGGTTCTGGTAACGGACAATTTCTGTTGCCCCAAGGAATAGCGGTAGATCCAAGCGGGGATGTATACGTAGTTGATACGGGAAACAATAGAATTGAAAAATTTGACAGTTCAGGAAAATACATACTAACATTTGGATCAAGCGGCCTTGGAGATGGACAATTCCTTTCTCCAAGGGGAGTAACTGCTGATTCTCAAGGAAGCATTTACGTTTCTGACTCTGGAAATAATAGAATTCAAAAGTTCACAGAAGATGGTACATTTATTCAATCATATGGAGTTACTTCAGGAGTAGGACTAAAAACTCCAATAGGACTAAGTGTAGATAAATCTGGAAATATCTTTGTAGCAGATACAGGTAATAATAGAATTGTAGAGTTAGATAGCAATGGCCACACACTAACTTCTTGGGGTTCACAAGGAAAAGGAGCTGATTTTTTTGATAATCCAAGGGATGTTGCAGTGGATTCTGCTGGTAACGTATTTGTTGTTGATACACAAAATAACCGAATTCAAAAATTTGGCTCAAATTCTATAACAACTCAAACTACACAGTCTGTAAATCAAACACAGGCAACACAGATTACTGATAATCAAACACAAGTTCCAAAAATTATCGACCCAAACGACAAGACTCCTCCAACCATTACTGCTCCAGCTGATATAACAGTGGAAGCAACAGGCATGCTAACATCAGTTTCAATTGGTCAGGCAACTGCAACAGATGATTCAGGGGTGGCTTCCATTACAAACAACGCACCACAAAAATTTCCACTTGGAACAACAATGGTAACCTGGACTGCAACTGACAACGGTGGAAATATTGCAAAAGCAGTACAAAAAATTACAGTTATTGATACCACCGCACCTGTATTGACAGCACCCCCGCCAATAACAATAGAGGCAAAAAGTCCAGATCACAATTCTGTAGAGTTGGGTTTACCATCTGTAAATGACGCCGTAGGGGTTGAATCTGTTACAAATGATGCTCCGCCATATTTCTCGATAGGACAGACAACTATAACCTGGACTGCAAAGGATGCATCGGGAAATACTGCTACTGCCAAACAACTAGTCACGATAAAGGATACAACACCACCTGTAATACATGCGCCAGCCGATATTACTCAGGAAGCAACCTCTGCTACCAATAATGTAGTTGATCTAGGTAATGCTACCGTAACCGATAATGGAGAAATAAAATCTGTCACAAACAATGCACCCTCTGTCTTTACAATTGGCAAAACTACAGTAACCTGGACTGCAAAGGACGCATCAGGAAACAGTGCTAGTGCAATTCAAATTGTAACTATTACTGATACTACTGCACCAAAGATCACTCCTCCAAAGAATGTCGTCTTTGAAGCCACATCTCTTAACAATAATACAGTACCAATTGGAAATGCTACCGTAACCGATAATGGTGAAATAAAATCTGTCACAAATAACGCACCAAAAGAATTTCCAATTGGTGTGACTACTATAACCTGGATAGCGACTGACAAGGCAGGCAATACTGCAAATGCAACTCAGACAGTAGATGTTGTTGATACTACTGCACCAAAGATCACTCCTCCAAAGAATGTCGTC
>JAJPGX010000044.1 GCA_021325595.1 Nitrososphaerota archaeon
AAAACTTCTTCTAATGAAACTGCCGTATGGTGTTACATCAAAATATGCTGGTACAACTCCCTCCCATGGTTCAAATTTTGTAAATATTGAATGAGAATCAGCATATTGTCTGGTAATTTTATTCTCTGATGAATTAGGAAGCGCACTCAATGCAGTTTTTGCTACTTTACTTTTAGCAAGAGATGGTATGAGTTTTTGTAGCCAGTAGTACATCCATTCTTTTCTAATTATGTCAAATATTAATCATGATAAAAATATAGAAAATGTAAAACCATTGAAGATTATCTAAAGCGTTTATGTATCGTATTGGAAGAACTATCTAATGACTCTTATCTGCTGCAAAGCTCCTATACTTTTTAATCACATCATACGGTTCTCCATACTCTCTAATCTTTCCATCATGAAGCCACATTACTTTATCACACAAACTAGCAACCTGATCTATTTGATGGGAAACAAATACAATTGTCTTTCCTTTTTTTCTAAAATCCATAAGTGCATTAAAGCTTTTTTCACGAAACAGTAAATCTCCTACAGAAAAAATTTCATCTAGTAATAATATATCTGGATCAACTTGTATTGCGGTGGAAAAAGCCAATCTAGCATTCATACCAGAAGAAAAATTCTTAACCTTAGTATCTAGAAATTTCTCAAGTTCTGCAAATCTTGTTATTTCCTTTATCTTTTCTACCATTTCATTTTTTGTAAATCCAAGTATGACACCATATGTGATTATGTTTTCTCTTGCAGAAAGCTCACGATTAAAACCAGTTCCAAGTTCTAGTAGGGGAGTGATTGTACCATTTGTAGTAACACTTCCTTTATCTGGAGTGTAAATTTTTGCAATTATCTTTAGCAAAGTGGTTTTCCCACTGCCATTAAACCCTATTATTCCTAGCATTTCGCCTTTTTTTACAGAGAATGAAATATCATCTAAAACTACCAATTCATCAAAGGATTTTTTTCTATTAATCACCGATGTGAGATATCCATACATAGAGCTCCTATTTTCATGATATATAGAAAATTTCTTGTAAATATTGCTAACTGTTATTGCATTATCATTTATCATCAATTATATCTTCTCCACTATTTTCTTGTCTTTTGATCTAAAAATAACATATCCAATAAGAAAAATTATGATAGTTGATATTATGATATGCAAACTTTCACCGGTAGTAGGAAGCGTACCGTAAATTGTGATTTTATGTGCAGTGTCAATTATAGATACCATCGGATTTAATTCCAGAATTTGTTTTATTGAATTTGGAAATACTTCAAGGTGGTAAAATATGGGAGTTATGAAAAATCCCATTTGTAATACTACATTCCATACAAACTTGACATCCCTAAAGTATACCGTTAGGACTGAAAGTATGAGCGATATTCCAAATGAAAGTACAAAAAGATCTAAAACCAACGGAGGTAGCAATAATATGCTTATTGGTGGAGTAAAATGAAATATGATAACAAAGAAAGCAAATGCTGCAAACTCAAAACACATCATTATCAAAGAGGTTAAACATGCACTCAGTACTATCAGTTCTCTTCTAATGTAGATTTTTTGTATTATTCCTGCTTTATCAAGTAGACTTGTTTGACCCATCGACGTAGCCCGTGAAAACATGTACCACATTACGAGTCCAAGAAGAAGATAGATTGGATAGTTTTCTATTGAATTTTTGAAGATGTTTGTAAATACGAGATAGAGAACTCCCAGCATCAACAAAGGTTCAAGAAATGACCACAGGAACCCAAGTACCGAATTACGATATCTTGCTTTAACATCGTTGAATGCCATAAGAACTATCAAAGATCGCTTATTCCAGATTTCTTCTAGTAATGTTTGCACAAAGTTCAGCTACGTTAGACAGTATTATAATGTTCATTCGGAATATGTTCTAAAAAGTAATTGTTACGAATCATGTGATACTCTCATACATGTACATGAGGATTGATCCATGTTTGAACTCCATCATTAAAAGTAATTGGACCAAAATTGGTTTCAACCGTACTAAGACATGGAAAGTTGTTACAGCATATCCAATCTAGTTTTGAAAAAACTTCATACAACTCATTTTCGATCTCATGACTATGGGTGCCAATATGAATTCGTCTTACTTTGGAATCAAGTGCTGATGTTGAACTTCGTATAGCTTTTGCCTCTGCCCCTTGGATATCTATATCCATCAAATCTACATACTTTACTTTTTCTAAGATCTTACTAATAGTATGTCCTGGAATTTCTGTAACTATAGCTTTTGGCCAATTGCCAAAATTAGTATCTTTAGTAGGGATTATTGCCTGTCCCCACCACTCCTTACTATGTCCTTCGGTAAAGTACACGGGTTCTTCAACATCATTTACTGCAGCTTGGATCAACATATGCTCATTTGGATTTAATCCATTATCAATAAAGTGCTGATACATCATTTTGTAATGATTGGATTCAGCTTCTACGCCAATCAAATGAAAAGGAATGTTTTTTTGGTTTCGTAAAATCACTCCAGCCTGTACAATCCATCTACCATGACCTGCACCCAACTCTACCATTGTAAAGCTCTCTCTTGCTGAATCAATTGCTTCTAGTAAATCAATCCATTCAAAATATTCCTCTTTCCATAATTTTTCTAACATTGGAATACGAAAAGGATGATCCACATTAATCGTAAGTAATAATTTAGAATGGAAATGTTCAGCGTTATAGTCAGGAAGGTCATAAAAACTTCTTCTAATGAAACTGCCGTATGGTGTTACATCAAAATATGCTGGTACAACTCCCTCCCATGGTTCAAATTTTGTAAATATTGAATGAGAATCAGC
>JAJPGX010000019.1 GCA_021325595.1 Nitrososphaerota archaeon
CAAGCAGTGATGGATGCCGGAGGTGGTACAAGGCAAGTAGAGAAGCTATCTAATCGCTATGGACCAAGAATGGTAAAATGCACATTCATTACAAGACCTGAAGATCCTTTTGAACTAATTTCTTCTGAAAACAGAGTCAATGTAGATAGAACATGGGGAATTGAAACAATCATCGACTTGATTACAAGACCAGAGACTCGTGCAGACTATCCAAATCCAATTCCAAGAATTTTCATTCCAGCTTCAGATCTTGAGAAAGTAGAGTGGATTATTGATCATTTTACTTGTATAGAGGCAGAATCAATACAGCTTTCATCAGGAAGAAATTATGTAAGATATACACACCCGGAGGAAACAAATGACGACGCTTTGATGGCTTGTCTCTATGCATATATGGCTCACTTGGTAAAGAAAGGAAGCGAGTGGAGATGGATTAGAGGTTGAGTACTAACATCTTGATATTTTATAAGATGAAAGATTAACAGTCAAATCTCTCATAAGGAAACCTTTTTCCACTTAGATCATGTCGAAGAAACTTTTCAGTGTGATTGCCAAAATCTACTATAACCAGAAAGAAACCCTTGCTTGGGATACCATCTCTTTATGATACCAGGTCATCCTCCCATTCGTATCCTAGAACGGTTCCTTCTCTGCCATCTCTTGTCTTTACCTTGTCTCCCTCCCAAAAACAGATGGGAACCCCCATGATGGAAGGAAAATTTTGCTTCATACTCTCATTATATCTGCTCCAACATAAATTAGCTACAATTGATGATCCAGCATTTTATGTATGAAAGCAAGGTTTCGTTAAATCATTTGATGATATACAGAATTTAGTTTTCACTTGATCGATTTGTTTGCCTCTCTTCGTTGATTAATACAGTTTTTCATTTCTTCTGATGTGTGTTCCTTTGTTGGTTTTCCGCACATTGGGCAGGTTGGATTTGGCTGGATGGGTTTTCGTTCAAACTTCAATATTTCTCAAACCTGTCTTCAAGACTATAATCTTTGTCACCTGGTAGGTTTGTAAATGTCAGACCAATATTTTTCCCAGTTTGTAGCAATCTCGTTTTGTGCTGTAACAAGGTCCATTGCACCAGAGCAAACTTGGGCATGTAGATAATTTTCTAGCTTGTCCTTGTCATAGGAACCTGGATTGGTGTTATATGATTCAGGCCACAAGTTTTTGATGTCAGACGGTGCACCGCCAAGCTCAAGCGGAATTAGGTGATCAAGTTCATAGTTGCTTTTGGAATCTGTATATCCGTATGCTTTCATGCGTTCTGTCTTGATTGGGTCTGTAACAGAAGTAGATGGCCTTACTGTCTTGGTGTATCCTGGAACGCAAATGGTAGATTGTATGTTGCCTTGAGTGACTCTAGGATCAGCCGCCCCAGGGGTGCAGTTTGGATCAGGAAGTATGCCGTTTATGGCTTGGCATGTAGATTTTGTCTTGGTGTGAATCACCCCAGTCTGGACAAGATATTGTATTCCTTTGACAAATTCAGAATCATCGATTTGTCCTTGGGACCACCATTTTGCATTATTTTTTACCCATGAGGGGATTTGGTTTGAGCTTGAAGAGTTGGAACTTGTTTGAGGAATTTTTACAATTCCCTGTTCCATTAGATACTGTATTCCTTGGGTAAAGTCAGAATCGGCAAGCTGTCCTTGGGACCACCACTTGGCGTTGTTTTTAATCCAAGATGGAATTTGCGTTGTACTTGGTGATGGTGTGGTTGGAACAGTAGGTGTAGGTTGTGTTGGCGTAGGTGGGATAGTGGTAGGTGTAGTTGGAGTTGCGGTTGGATTTGTGTATGTTACAGTGCTTGAATCTATCGGCATGCTGTTTTTACAATATTGATTGTCAGGACACTCAGAACAGTATCCAGTATCTCCACAAATGTAACTTCCAGTGTCAGAAGGACAGCTGTGCCATCTGTGACATCCATTTTGGTGAGCAAATGCTGGCATTTGAGAAATTGATAATATCAGAATTGCAATTAGTAAAATCATTACAAGTTTGCTTGATCCCATCATTGTTTGAACCGGACTAGTACGATATAGAATTTTTGTTTATATGATAAAAACTACTGTTCATAATACAAAAATGAATCTATTAGACACTAGAAAAAACTGAACCCAAATGAAACACATCTAATTTTCCTTCATTGCCTATCTGTTCAGAATCAAGTGTTCCTTTCTTATCAAACTCCTCATAAATTAGCTTGAGATATTTTCCAAGTGGTAATCGAGGAATGTCATATTGTTTCTCTTTTCCATACCATTCGTACAAGTCTCTATCGCTTTTTGTCAGATTGCATTTTGAACATGCTTGTACCATGTTGTCTATTGTATCAGGTCCTCCTTTTGATTTTGGAATAATGTGTTCCCAATGCAAATCTCCTTCAGTACCGCAGTATGCACATTTGTTTGACTCTTCAACTAGTTTTTTGTTTTCTTTTAGAATTGTAGATGGGTGAATTTTTTGTTCCTTTAGTTGCTCAAAAGTATGCATGACAAAACCATAGTTTTTCCTATTTCCTACTGCACTGCCAGCAATTAGTTTTGCATATTCCCAATAGATTAGCTCACGTACAGTCTTGATGTTTTTTGGTGGCATTGCTATTTGTACCGTATAAGATTCATTTCAATTTTAGGTTCAGACATACCTATAACCCAGAATTGGTAAAAATGAAGAGTTGGGAACCTGTTCAATCTGTGGCAGACAAGATGTTGATACCATTAGTGGTGTATGTGGCGATTGCATAGGAAGAAATAGAAAGAGAGGCAGACAGAGAAAAAATGCAGTAAAAGCTGCAATCATAGTATCAATATGCGTAGCTGGAATATTTGGCGTACAACATTTTGTAGGAATAGAAACATTACAGAATCTATTACAGAATACATCACAAAAGGTATCAACTACTGCTGGCCAGTTTGAAAAACAGGCAGTGAATTTTTCAGAGTCAATAAAACCCAGATCAATTCCTGAGACCTCAGTTACCTTTCTGAATAATACAGCATCGCAGATTCGTACATTTATCCCACCAGTACCTGTGAAGCCTGGATCTCCAACAGGGCAGGCACCAGAAAGCACACTACAGAATACACCTAGTGTTTCTGTATTATACCAACATGCCTTGGATGTAATAAATAAGGACCGAAGGGCAAACAACCTTCCACCTGTACAGCTTGACAATAACCAGGCAGCACAGATACATGCAGAGGATAATCTAAAGCAAAGGACATTATCACATTACATGAGCACCGGAGAAAAACCCTACATGGTTTACACAAGATATTCCGGAACAGGATACGTTGCGCAAAATGTTGCAAGCAGAATGTATGATATATCACAATGTCAAAAACCGTTTGTAGCATGTCCTGCAATAGATCCAGTGCAAGCAATTGATGAGTCAGAAGATGAAATGATGAATAATGACGCTGCATCAAACTGGGGACATCGTGACAACATACTTGACAAGAACCACAATTATGTCAGCATTGGAATTGCATATGATCAATATTCATTTTTCTTGGTTCAAAACTTTGAGAACAAGTATATCGATTCTGTAAATCCGGTTATCTATGAAAATGGCAAGGTCTCAATATCAGGAAATTTAATTGGAAAAACAATTGGCAGTGTAGGAATTGCCTATGATCCATTGCCTACTGGAACGATATACCAGATGCACAAAGATGACGGATTTTATCTGCTTGATACAACATATGCTGCAGTATTCAAGCCTGCAGAAGGTGGAATGTATTATCTTCCATCACAGTTTTCGTTTATAGAAGCAGACTCTTGGAGTCAGACTGGAAATAATGTAAACATTTCATTTGATCTAAATTCACTAATATCAAAAGCAGGTGTATATACTGTAGTTGCAAACACTGATGACAATGTTCCCTTGACATCATATTCTATTGTGGTATCAAATCCTCAAGTGTCTCAAAGCTCAAACGTACATTATGCCTGCACACAGACTCAGCTAAACCAGTTTGATTTGTTACAGAATCAATACCAGACTTTAGCAAAGCAGTATGATGCCATGCCAAGAACTGCAACTTCAGAATCACAGTACCAGCAAGCAATGCAGATGTACAATCAACTTCAATCACTTGAAACGCAGATGAAGAATTTTAGATGCTAGAATTTTTGATGAGATTCTCCGTAGGATACCACTAGCTGTCTCCCCAAGCAATTAAAACGGAACTTGTTTTAATATTTATTATCTAATCATTAGGTTCTTGATTTTCCTCAAAACTTAAGAATAACTCATCACTCGATGAAGTCTGTTGGCTAGTTACAGTGTCATAGGCGGTACTTCTTCAGAGGATCTAGCAAAGAAAATAGCATCAAAATTAAAATCAAAATTCATCAAGTGTGAATTGCGAGTATTTCCTGACGGGGAAAGCAAGATCACATTAAAAGGAACTCCAAAAGGCAAAGTTATAGTGGTACAGTCAATTTACCCACCAGTTGATTCTAATCTAGTTCGGGCACTAGCGCTAGTTTCTCAGGCAAGAAAGCATTCTTCCCAAGTCTTTGTGGTGATACCATACATGGGATATGCAAGACAAGACAGGGCATTTTTACCAGGTGAAGTAATTACAATGTCACTTGTTGCAAAGATGTTCAAGGCTGCAGGTGCTTCCAAGATAATTGTAGTTGACATACACAGCATGATAGCCCTTGACCACCTGCAAATTCCTGCAAAAAATGTGAGTGCAATAGGTGAGCTAGTCAAGTATTTTAAAAAATTAAAGCTAAAAGATCCTCTTGTAGTATCACCTGATAAAGGCGGAATAGAAAGAGCAAGAAACTTTGCCAAATTACTTGGTGTTGACTTTATTGCACTGGACAAACACAGAGACAGAAAGACTGGCGAGGTTACTATCAGATCAACAGACCACCATGAGGTAAGGGGAAGAGATGTGATTTTAGTAGATGACATGATAAGTACTGGAGGCAGCATAGTGAAGGCTGCACAGTTTTTGAAAAAACAAAAGTGCGGCAAGATCTATGCTTCATGTACCCATGCATTATTGATTGCAGATGCAGAAAAAAAGATCAAAAAAGCTGGCGTGACAAGAATAGTTAGTACAAATACAATTCCATGCAAGACAAACATTGTAGATATCTCTCCTGTGATTGTAAAGGCACTAGATTGAATGCATCAAAGTTTTTTTGTTACATCAGGAGAGCAAGTTGAACTTGCACGTGATGAGATCACATCAATTGCCAAAAGCTATGACAAAAAAGCTGTCATAAAATCTGATTCGCGACTTGTTACAGTAAGATCAAAAATTCCTTATACCAAGATAGCACCCCGTGCAACCTTTGTAAAGATATCAGGAACTCTAATTGGAACAGTTACTGGTATAACACAGATCAGAGTTCCAGTAGCAAAACCTTCAAGTTTTGCATGCAGAGTAGTCAATTTATCAACAAAGACCGTCAGCTCTTTACATCTGGAAAAAGAGATTGGAACAATTCTAAAACAAAAATGGAATTCCAAGGTATCGCTTTCAAATCCACATGTTACCGTATATCTTATTGTTACAAATTTAAGAAAATATATGGGATATTCAAAAAGACAAGTTGAACCAAAAAGGCCAGAAAAATTGTTAAAGTATCCACACGAGCTTGACTCTAATCTTGCTAGATGCATGGTAAATTTGTCAGGTCTCAAGCAAGGACAGACACTTTGTGATCCCTTTTGCGGCACTGGAACCATACTTTTAGAGGCAGAGTCCATGGGAATCAATGCAATTGGAATAGATTTTGATCCTGAAATGTGTGGCATAACAAAAAGAAATCTGGCCTTGAATGGCTTCAAATCATGTGTAATTAATGCGGGGTACCATGACATAAAAAAAATGATGGGAAAAATTGATGCGATTGTGACTGACTTGCCATATGGAATTTCATCTAAATCATCAATGGAACCTCAAAGACTCGTCAAAGATTTTGTGTCTGCAATTCCAAAGAAAAAGAAATTGGTAATGGTATACAAGAAGGGTTTTGATGTTGCCATCAAAGCAAAAAAATACGAGATCTATAGGCATAAGAGCCTGACTAGGGTGATCGTATCAAGATGAAACTAGTATTTTTGGGAACATCGGCAGCGCAGCCAACCATACAACGCAATATGACTTGCATCTGTCTAGTCTTGGACAAGGAGATACTGATGTTTGATGCTGGAGAAGGTGCGCAGATCGCATTTCAAAAAGCAAAGCTTGGTTGGAACAAAAAGATGAAGATCTTTGTCACACATATGCACGGTGATCATTGTGTTGGAATACTTGGATTGCTCCAGACAATGTCACTACAGAATCGTACAGAGTCAGTTGAAATTTTTGGCCCGCCTGGAATAGACGAGTTCTTGGCAGCAAACTTGAAAATTCTAAACTTTGGTCTTACTTTTCCTGTCAAGATAGTTAGAATAAAAGAAGGTCTTGCCCATGATGATGCGACTTATTCTGTTCTAGTATGTGAGGCTGACCACTCTATTCCAGCATATTCGTATCTATTTGCAGAAAAAGACAAGCCTGGGAGGTTTTACCCGGAAAAAGCAAAGAGTCTAGGCATACCTGAAGGCAAGCTTTGGCATGAATTACAAACAGGTAATGAAATAACACTAGAGGGAAAGACCATCAGACCTTCTGATGTTACAGGTGAGAAGCGAAAGGGAAGAAAGATAGGCATATCAGGTGATACAAGGCCTACCAAAAAACTAGAAGAGTTCTTTTCAGGTTGTGATTATATCACATTTGATTCCACATATTCTGATGAGCTAAAAGACAAGGCAAAAGAAAATTATCACTCTACTGCAAAAGAGGCAGCCGAGCTTGCAAAAAAGGCCGGTGTGGGAAACTTGATCCTGACACACTTTTCAGCAAGATATGATGATTCAGAAGAACTGGTAAAAGAAGCTAAAACTATTCATGATTCAGTTATTGCAGCAGAAGATCTTTTAGAGATTGAAATAAAATAGAAATGTTTGAGCAAGTCTCTGATAAATTACGCAAATCTGAAAAAATTGTATTTGTGACAGGTGCCGGGATTTCACAAGAAAGCGGTATTCCTACATTTCGAGGAAAAGATGGCCTCTGGAGAAAATATGACGCAATGCAGCTTGCAACAATAGATGCATTTTATTCAAACCCAAAACTTGTCTGGGAATGGTATGAGGAAAGAAGACGCAACATATTATCAGCAAAGCCAAATCCAGGACATGTGGCAATTTCAGAGCTTCAAAAACACAAGGAGGTTCACGTGCTAACTCAAAACATAGATGGGTTACATCAAAGAGCAGGAAGCAAGAGTGTCTACGAACTACACGGTAGTATAATTACAATAAAATGCACTGCATGTAGTTTCAAGGACAAGATAGAATCAAGTTTTTCAGAGATTCCGCCAACTTGTAAGTGCGGCAGTATTTTGCGGCCAGATGTTGTCTGGTTTGGTGAAGCACTTCCTCAGGATGTCTGGCAAGGCGCAATACAGCAGGCAAGCACATGTGATACCATGATTGTAGTTGGAACCTCGCTTGCTGTTTCTCCTGCAAATCTCTTACCGGTATATGCAAAACAAAATGGTGCAACCATGATTGAGGTAAATCCTGAACAAACCATGATGTCTGAAACGATGGATCTTTCTTTGCGAGTCTCTTCAGCAAAGGCACTTCCTGAAATAATTGATATTGTAACAAAATAAGATCTGCAATATCTTCAAACCAATTCAAAATCTTTTAGCAAATTTAACTACTCATGATCAATAATTTATCAAAAATAGCTAATTCATATATGATAATTATGATTAATTGTTAAATATGATGAAAACGTATAATATCTAATGCGGAAAGATGCAAAATCTGACAAATGATTTTGCGTGACCCTGCGAAAAATGGTACATGGTTAAGTACATAGAATTGTACGAACGGGAGGGAGAATGCTTTTTCCCTATACAGGGTCACGCCTTTTACCCTTTTCTCATTTTTGACTCAAATTATCTTGTGAAAATTCCAGATATTGTAGAATTTTGTATGTTTGATGGCGCATAAACTGATGCATGCAGTGTTCCGTATACGGAATTATCAACTGTCATCTCGATGATATGCGGAGTGTTTGGGATATCTTTCACATCAGTTGAGAATTTTGAGGAATAAAATGTCCCAGAAAATAGCACCTTGTCATTATTTTTCATGGTAACTGTAACAGACTTTGTATTTCCTGTGGAGTCTTGATAATTGATTACAACGTTATTTCCTTGATTTTGAGCGCTTAGCTGTACAACATTATAGTATGGCGGTAGAGTTGGAAGATTTGAATCAGTGTTGCTTGAATATGGTGTTACCTGAATTCCACTTGATGGATTTACTACCGGGGCGTTTGGATTTGCTGTAATCGTAGTTACCTGTACTGGTTCCCCCGGGTTCATGGTACATTGATTAAGTTCTATAATGTGGGTAAGCTCTTGTTGTCCATTTATCATTTGAGCCATGTCAGGAACTGAAATATCACATGTATTTCCATTTTTTGCAAAGACTTGGCCCGTATAGTTTTGTTTAGTTACATATTGAGGCGACAGTTCATACAAACTAGAAGGTTGTGTAGTACTGGATTGTTGCGACAAGGACGAGTTCAGAGTGTTAACTAGCTTTTCACCTCCTCCAATTACTTTGTTAAGAGCTGATGTCGTAGTATTTGATGCATGATCACTTGTTACCTTATCGATTTTGTCTTCTAAAGCATTAATCGAAGATGGGCTAAATACCTTGATTGCACTAGGTACAAGAATTACTGCTGCCACTATGATAATTCCAATTATGATTAATTTTCCAAGCAAAGTGATGTTTTGTCTTTGAGTCTTAATAAAAGAACAAAAACACAGAGAATTTGAGCAATTATAGTAAATTTTTAGGCTAATCTAGGATTTCAGGCGCAAGCCAGTCAATAACATCTTCTAGTTTTTTTGAGTGCAGTATAACTTTGATTGGACCCATAGGTGATTCTTCTGCTTCATCGCACAGCGCCAATGTATTCACAAAGGCAGCTTGTTTGTTTAGGTAAAACCAAGTTGTATCTCCTTTTGTATTAAATCTCATCTGCCTTCGGTACACCCTGTTTACCTTGCGTTTTTTTATGGTTTCATGTATCTTGGAAAGTGATTCCAAGGTGCCTGAAACAGCTTTGATGCTTCCATCCTTGTATTGGATATTTGCATCAGGAATTACATTTGATACTGCAGACTTTACCTTTTCAGGATCCTCTGACGGATTGACTGCTGCATAAACTTCGACTTTACATGCTACCTGTGGTATCTTCACTTTTCCCAACCTTGTATTATTTGGTATGCCGTGTTTACTAGCTGCTCTATTGTCAAGTTGTTGTTTGATATGGTTTCATCTGCTAAAGCAATGGACTCGCTCATTCCGACTCCTATTTCACGAGAATCTCTTTTTGTAAAGTCTTCCCTGTCAGATGGTGCGTCAGATCTTCCTCGTTCTGTAAGAAAGGTGTATCGCCTATCACCTGATGCATGAATTGCTAGAATCTTTACTGTACCAATTTTTTTTAGTACATTTACTTCAGCAAGTGATCGAAGACCATCTACAAGTATTACATTTGATTTTGATTTTAGGATATCATCTTTGATTAATTCTGCAACAGCTCCTGGGCCGTTTTTTTCCCGCAGCTCAAGCATTAGTTTGCCAAGGTTTTCACCAGTTGGTTCTATCTTTCGTCGTGCTGCCTCGGCTCGTACAGCATCACCCATTGTTATCTTATCAAATCCTTTGGATTTTAGAGCATCAGCTATGGTGGTCTTTCCTGCACCTGGCATTCCTGTCAAACATACGATAAGCTTTGGCACATTCACAAAGTCTACATTCTGCTCTATGAAGCTACCGGAAATCATTATAGAGACATGGAACTGAGTTCACTTGATGCGCACATTTGTAGCTGTAGAGATTCACAATGAATCAGTGCTTGATGCCATAGTAAAATTACAATCTGATTTGAAGATACAGGCAACTCCTGTAAGCAAACAAAATATGCATTTTACATTACTTTTCCTAGGAGAAATTCCAGATGAGAAAGCTGATGATATCAAAAAAGCACTCTCAAGCATCAGCTTCAAACCTATTGAAGTAAAGTTCACGCAGATAGGAGCATTTCCAAATGCAAAATTTCCGCGAGTTGTATGGATTGGAACAGATGAACAGGCCGGAAGGCAGCTGGTAGAGTTGGCATCCAAGGTAGAAGAAGTCTTGGCACCTCTTGGTTTCAAATCAGACAAGCCTTTCAAGCCACATCTTACAATATTTAGAATCAAAAACAAGACAAGTGGTATAACAGATGTGCTTGAGCGATTCAAGACCATAGATTTGGGAAAAGATGTCATAACAGAGTTAAAGTTCAAGAAAAGTATCTTAACACCCAATGGCCCGATATATTCTGATTTGCAGGTGATTTTAGCACAATGAATAACGTAATAGAAAAGGCCAAAAAATTGTCCATTCCGACACAAAAAGAAGAGGAAAAAATGAAAAAAATATCAGAACAGTTAATGTCGCTTGTAAAAAAAGAGGTAACAAAATATCCCCAAGTCATATCAGTTGAGCTTGGCGGCTCTTATGCAAAAGGAACATGGCTTGAAAAAATGGATTTTGATATTTTTGTCAAGTTCAAAAAAGAGACTGATGAAAAACAGTTTGAAGAGATTGGAAAAAAGATCGGCCTTGGTGCTCTAAAAAAATACAGCCCATTTACCAGATATTCAGATCATCCATATGTTGAAGCAAATGTAAACAACATACGGGTAAATGTAGTTCCATGCTATGATGTTGAAAAAGGACAATGGAAGAGCGCTGCAGACAGATCATCATTTCATACCAGATTCATTTTGGAGTCAATGGATAAGCAGAAAAAAAACGAGGTAAGGCTACTCAAAAAGTTCCTAAAAGGCACAGAAATTTATGGTGCCGAGATAGCCAAAGAAGGCTTTGGTGGCTATGTATCTGAGGTACTTGTCCATTATTATGGAACTTTTATGGGTGTTATCGAAGCTGCGGCAAACTTTTCCCAAGGACAAGTAATTGGAAACCCAACAAAAAAGTTTGAGAGTGCACTTGTCCTAATAGATCCAATAGACAGCAACCGAAATCTGGGAACTGCCATATCAACACAAAATGTAGGCAAATTCATTTTAGCTGCAAGAGCTTTTCTCAAAAAACCATCGCTTGTATTCTTTACTGGAAAAAAGACTTCACCAAATCCAAAGAATTTGAGAAATGTTCTTGTGGTAAAATTCAACTACAAATGGCGAAGTCCTGATATAATTTGGGGCCAGGTAAAAAGGGGCACAACTTCACTGGCAGGACAGCTTGAGCTGGCAGGATTTCAAGTGTTACGCAAGGGCGCAGTCACAGATGAAAAGTCAGAAGCTGCCATGCTGTTTCTTTTAAAATCCATAAACATCGAAAAATTTCTGATAAAAAATGGTCCTGATGTGTTTAGAAAACAAGATTCAGAAAGCTTTGTTGCAAAAAATTCCAAAAACATGCTAACCTGGGTTGATGAGACTGGCAGGATTCTGTCAATGCAGCAAAGAGATCTATATGACGCAAAGAAGTTCTTGCAGGCATTGTTAAAAAAAGATCTTACAAAAGCCGGGATACCAAGTGGGATAATCACTGACATACGACGCGGTTTTCAGGTGCTTGAAGGCCAAAAAATAACAAGCAAATCCATTAAAAAGGCTCTATCTGAGTTAACCTCTACTGATGGACTCATCTTTGGTGCCACTAAGTAAGCTAGTTCAAGAACCGTATTCCATAATTCTAGGATATCCAAGGGCTACAAAGACCGAACTAAGAAAAAGGCTTGCAGAACTCAAAAAACTTGGAGTAAAGTATGTCATGCTTGAAGGCCCTACAATTCTCAATAATTTACCTGTGCTAGGCAAAGGGTATGTGGGGGTAGTTGTACTGTCACGAATTGGTAAGAAACAGGTTGCTCTTAAGATACGCAGAACTGACTCTAGTAGACTTGAGATGCAAAGCGAAGCAAAGCTTCTAAAGTTGGCAAACCAAGTAAATGTAGGTCCAACGATAATCAAAAGTAGTAAAAATTTCATAATAATGGAATACATAGACGGAGAAAAAATAATTGATTGGGCAAGGAAGCTCAAAGGCAAAGGAAGTGCTGCCAAGCTAAGAGCTGTGATAAAAACAATTCTTGAAGATTGTTATAGACTAGATAAAATTCATTTGGATCATGGGGAGCTAAGCTATATACACAAACATGTTATAGTTGGAAAAACTGCTTGCATAATAGATTTTGAAAGTGCCAGTACAAACAGAAGAACCTCTAATGTCACATCTGCTACCCAATCAATGTTTATTGGATCTGGACTTGCAAATGTCATCAAAAAAATTATCACAGTTCCTGACAAGAAAAAAATTATTCCAGTACTACAAAGATACAAGCACGATCAGTCACGAAAAAACTTTGATGATATCCTAAAGGTTCTGGTGCAAAAATGAAGTTTGATTTCAACGAATATGTAAAATACCGCGGTAAACAGTTTGAGAAATTATTCAAGGGGAAAAAGAAGATCACATACATCACAGATCCTAAAAAATGGCTAAAGCTTGTTCCAGAGGATAAAAAAAACGTAAAACAAAGGGACGGTTTGGCTATAAAAGAAGGCTATGTTTTTGTCAGCCAAAAGATTCCAAGTATTAGCAGGTTAGATGCTGTCATACTTGAGGAAGTAGCTCATGTCTATAACTGGAAATGGACTGAACATAGGACAAGAAGATTTGTTAAGAAAGTTTTGGGGTTGAATGAGTGAGTCTTCCAAGCATAAAGACAAATGCATTAAGGATCTCGCTTGCCATCATACTTTCTGCTTTCGTGGCAGAGTTGTCTATTGGAATATTTTCCAACAGTCTTGCGCTGGTTACAGACAGTGTTCATGCAGTTTTGGACTCGATTGTTACTGCGATATTACTTGTAGCCGCAAGATGGTCATCCAAGCCACCTGATAGAGAACACACCTATGGTCATGGCAAAATAGATACTATGGGCAGTTTCATTGGAGGAATCATAATTTTGGTGATATCTTGCTTTTTCATATACGAATCAGTATCCAGATTCTACGAACCAAAACCAGAGGTACTACCAGGAATACTTGCCATTGGAGCTGCAGTCTATACTCTTGGTGCAGATGGTTTCAGGTTAGCGATATTACGAAAGGCTATCAAAAAGATAGACGGACAGACACTCAAGGTAGAATTTTATCATGTATTAATGGATATTGCAGCTACTGCTGTTGCCCTTGTAGGAATTCTGTTGGTAATCAATGGTTTCTATCAAGCAGACTATGTTGCCGCAATCATCTTAGGTTGTATGCTTGCTGTACTAAGCCTCAAGGTAATTCATAGAGCCGGTCTTGAGCTTACCGATGCAGTCCCAGAAAGCATGATTAGAAAAGTACACGATGTTGTAAGTGGAACAGAGGGTGTAATGAAGACTGACTCTGTGCAGATGAGAAGATCGGGCAGCGATATTTTTGCTGAAGTTACCATATCACTTAGTGGAGCTTCAAGTTTTGAAGAAGCTCATAAAATCAGTGCCAATGTAGAACAAAATATCAAAAACACTATAGCAAATTCTAAGGTCACTGTTCATTTTGAACCAACATGGAAAGATGTTCCAAGAGATTATTTGATATCCAATGTTGCGTCATCTGTCAACGGCGTAAAAGGCATACACAATGTAAGCTCATCAGAAGCAGGTAACGGACTTTTTATCAGCTTGCATGTGATGGTTGACCGCAATATGTCACTTGAACAAGCTCACAGTGTATCAGATGAGATCGAATCTAAAATAAAAAATGCAGTTGATAGTGTAAATCACATAACAATCCACTTGGAACCATATGTATCAATACCGCAAACAACACCTGTAGAGGATCTTACCATTGAGGAGCAAGTATCATCTATTATCAGAGAATATCCCAAGGTGAAAAAGATTGGTCGTGTAATCACGCTTCAATTGCAAGATATCTTTAAGGTAGATATCGATTGTTCATTTGACAAGAATCTTACTGTAGAAGAAGTTCACGATATAATTTCAGAGATTGAAAGTAAGATAAAAAACCAAATTAAAAATGCAATAATAACCATACATCCAGAACCTAACTAGAAATGAAAACTCATCAAGGCGTAGTTTTTCTCCAAAATGATCCAATATTAGGAAAAATTATCGAGCAGGTTGGCGAGTTCAAATTAAAAAAACACAATCATCATTTTGCGGTACTGGTAGAATCCATAATATCGCAACAGCTTGCAACAAGTGCTGCCGAGGCTATATTTGGAAGATTCAAGGCACTTTATCCTGCTTTTCCCACCTCTGCAGATATTCTTTCCACACGCAAAACAAAATTACGCTCTGTAGGACTCTCAGGAATGAAGATAGACTACCTTAAAGACCTCTCAAAACATGTTGAAGAAGGCAGACTTGAGATCAAAAAGTTACCAAAGATGAGTGATGATGAGGTAATATCGCAACTCACGCAGGTCAAGGGCATTGGAAGATGGACTGCAGAGATGTTTTTGATTTTTTCACTTGGAAGACTAGATGTATTTCCTGTAGGAGATCTTGGATTAAGAAAAGGTGTCCAGATGGCATTCTCGTTACAAGAGCTGCCAAAACCAAAAGAGACTGAAAAATATGGAGAGAGGTGGAGACCATATAGAAGTATAGCAACGTGGTATCTGTGGAAAAGTCTCCAGAAATTTGACAAGATTTGATAATCTTTAGTCTATAATGTAAATAAAACAAATAACGAAGGTATAAGGTACAGCACAACTTAATAAAATCATAAGCAAAAATGAAATTTCGTTAAAAATACTAGAAGCATATTCTCGTGATGTTGGTCGAGTCATAGCACGAATCGATGATGACTCTATGAAATCTCTTGGAGTCTCAACTGGTGATATTTTAGAAATTAAAGGAAAGCGAAGATCCGTCGCAAAATGTTTTCCACTTTATCCATCTGATGAAGGAAAAGGAGTTATACGAATAGATGGACTTGGAAGAAACAATACAGGCATTTCAATAGGGGATACTGCAAACATATCCAAGATAAAAACAGTTGTTGCAGATAGAGTAGTTGTTGCGCCACTTGATTCGATTCCACCGCTAGATGAAAGATATCTAACTGATTCTCTTGAGGGCATTCCTTTGGTAAAAGGCGATAACGTAATGGTTCCATATTTTGGTGGTAGACTTACATTTCAGGTCATTGGGATAACACCACCTACAGCAGACGCTGTACTTGTAACTTCAAAGACTGTATTTCATGTTGCTGAAAAAGAAGAAACTTTACGTGGAGTTCCGCAGGTCTCCTATGAAGACATTGGAGGTCTTACAGATGAGATCAAAAAAGTTCGAGAAATGATTGAGCTTCCAATGAGACATCCAGAGATTTTCGAGAAACTAGGAGTTGAAGCTCCAAAGGGAGTCTTGCTTTTTGGAGTGCCAGGAACAGGCAAGACACTTTTGGCAAAAGCTGTAGCAACAGAAAGCAATGCTAATTTTCTTAGCATATCAGGACCTGAGATTATGAGTAAATTTTATGGGGAAAGTGAGGCAAGACTTCGAGAAATTTTCAAGGAGGCCAGAGATAATGCCCCATCTATTATCTTCATAGATGAAATTGATTCCATTGCGCCAAAACGTGAAGAGGTATCAGGTGAGGTTGAGAGAAGAGTAGTATCCCAAATGCTTTCACTTATGGATGGCTTGGAAGGAAGAGGTAAAGTAATTGTGATTGCGGCAACAAACAGGCCAAATGCACTGGACCCTGCCTTAAGAAGACCAGGAAGGTTTGATAGAGAAATTGAAATTAGAATACCAGACAAGAAGGGAAGACAGCAGATACTCTTGATTCATACAAGAAACATGCCGCTTGCAGAAAATGTTAACTTAGAAAAAATTGCGGCAATAAGCCATGGATATGTAGGAGCTGATCTGGAATATCTATGCAAGGAAGCTGCAATGAAATGTTTGCGAAGGTTATTGCCAGAAATCAACCTGGCCGATGAAAAGATTCCAAATGAGACACTTGACAAGCTTGTTGTAAATGACGAGGATTATCAGTTTGCAATCCGTGAAGTAACCCCAGCTGGAATGCGAGAGGTCTACATTGAAAAACCTGACGTGAAATGGGATGAAATTGGGGGATTACAAGATGTAAAGCTTGAACTGCAAGAGGCAGTAGAGTGGCCAATGAAATATCCTATGCTATATTCCAAGATTGGTTACAGAATGCCTAGAGGGATTTTGCTTTATGGTTCAAGCGGTACTGGCAAGACTCTTTTGGCAAAAGCTATAGCAACAGAAAGCGAAGCTAATTTTATCTCTGTAAAGGGTCCTGAGCTTTTATCAAAATGGGTAGGAGAATCTGAGCGGGGAATAAGAGAGATATTTCGAAGGGCAAGGCAGGCCTCACCATGTGTCATATTCTTTGATGAGATTGATTCCATTGCTCCAATCAGAGGATCAGGCGATAGTGGTGTTACTGAAAAGGTCGTAAGCCAGCTATTAACTGAGCTTGACGGTATTGAAACCCTCAACGGAGTAGTGGTCATTGCAGCAACAAATAGACCAGACATGATAGACAGGGCGTTAATTAGACCTGGAAGATTTGATAAGATTGTACTAGTACCGATGCCAGACAAACCTGGACGACTTAAGATACTGGAGATTAGCTCAAAGGAGATTCTGGGAGATGTAACAACTGCAAATCCTGATTATGTCAACCTTGAAAAAATTGCTGACTCTACAGATGGGTTTAGTGGAGCAGATGTTTTCGCAATTGCTAACACGGCAGCATCAATCCTGATAAACGAATTCATTGACAAATATCCAGATCCAAAGGAGGCTGAGAAGCAGGCAGATGGAGCGCAGGTCACCATGAAGCACTTTGAAGAAGCAATCAAAAAGGTCAGAGCTCAAAAAGATCTAAAGATTGGGCAAAAATTGTCGTTATCACACTTTAGATAATTTCAGAAATTACTCTCTCGTTTGGATAATCGCTTGTGGGCTTTTCCGCACATATGAACATTGAATTTATAGTAAAAAGGAGAGTTTGATTTCAATAAAATAGTAATAATTTCATTATTCTTTATAATCAGGAAGATTTTTCAATAGTAGATTTACTTGATCTGTTTTTGGTTGTAGTTCATATTTATCATTTCTTTTATCTACATGCATCAAAACATATCCAAATTCTTCATCAGTCCAAAGTGCATAAATTGGTTTTTCTGATTTATCTCGTTTACCCTGTTTGATTTCATCAAAAATTCTAACCTGATTATTGTACACATCTTTTAAATCAAGATATGAATTCTTACCAAATTCAGTTATTCCAATTCCAATTATTTCTGAACCACTTCTCTTAAGCGATGTTATTATGCGTAAGCTCAATAATGTCTAGAGTGTAGAAGCAGGATTTAAGGCATGACAAGGTTTTCAGGCTGGAACAGCAGACTCGGATTTACAGTGAAACGTTGATGACTCTCATACTCATCGATTCCTGCCCCAATGACAATCGCAGTTGCATCCCTCTTTACATTTTACTCTTTTACAATCAGAGCACATGTTTTGTTTCCAAAAATGATCTTGTTCCATAAAAATTACTGACACCTACAATCAGGTAGACTTTTTGATGTTATTGTAAAACAGTCACTCTTCATCTTCTGTTTCCCTAATCTCTTCTTGTGCGTCCTGCTCGACTTGCTCTAACTCATGAGTCTCTTCTTTCATTTCTTCTTGTTCAGCTTGGCGATTTTCCTTAGATTCTTTATCTTTGGACTTCCACATGGTTTTGAAAAAATTCTTCATTCTTTTTATCTCTGTTATTCATATGTAGTCATACTACTTAAGACATCGGAGGTAGACAATAGAGACTTAATTTGTTATTCTTGACATTATATCAGAAGGGTGTTCTACAGTCAGGCCCCTTTTAGCAAAGAATCTTGAAATGTTTGTGATATCTCTTTGAAGAAATTCTTTTGCGTTTTTGTGTTGTATGTCAACAGCTGATCCCAGATCAAAAAGAATCAAACCATTTTCTGTTTTGAAGATATTGTATTCGGAGAAATCAGCATGTACAAGTCCGGCTTTTTTGTAAAGTTGTGAAATAATTGAAATTGCATTTTTATAGTCAGTTTCATCGATTTCAGATTCTACAAGTGTTTTTGCTGGAACGCCATTTTTTCCTACAAATTCTAGTACCAAGACATTTTTCAGAACACAAATTGGTTTGATTGATGAAATTCCGTTTTTGACACATTTGGTAAGGTTACGAAATTCCTTTTGTGCCCAAATCTCCACCATATTCCTTGTTCCTTTTTTTATATGAGAAAATCTTGGATTGTCTACAAGGTAGGGCTTTCTTTTTTTAAAATTTGAAGCAGTTACCAGATATATCTTGACAGCAACATCCTTTCCATTACGGTCCACTGCCCAGTACATCTTGGCTTCCTTGCCAGAACCAACTATTCCATTGACGTATGATATAGTACCCGAACTTATCAACTTGGAAAGAGTCATTATCGAAGTCTTGTCCAAGACATCATCTATTACCTTTTTTTTATCAAAGACTTCTTTTGCTGATGCTCCTCGTCTTTTATTTTTTAAAAGTTGGTTATCAATACGTCTTGATAATTTTTCCCCAAGATCATCTGGCAATAATGTAACTTCTGACATCTATTGTATACGGGTTTGTCACTAATAATGCTATGTAAAGATCATTTATGATAAACAGTCAGAGAACCTTTTCACGTCTATACCTGTTTTTTATGTATCTAGTATGATATTGCCCATGGGTTAAAATGGATTTCATCAGTCCATCGTAGATCTTTTTTGGTACACCAAAGTACTGATAGGTTCCACCATGGTGAAACTCTATTTCCAATGTTTGCATTGATTCATCATAACCAACTGATTTTAGATCATTAGACTTGACTCGTATTCTGTACATACTTGATCATGTGTATGGAATCATCTAAATCATTGGTTCATGTTATAATTCAGAGTGAAATAATTTTGAATCCACTAGGAATTGTCCAGTAAATTTGACAAGATTGGGTAATGTAGTTCCTGTGGAACCCTTAAAACACCATCGGAAGTTGGGGACATATTTTATAAGATCATCTTATCCATCAGTTTTAGAAGATAAAATTGGAACAAAGTACAGCTAATATTGATACTAATTTACTTGAGCGTTTTGAGAAAGAGATCTGGAGTAAGGTTCCCCATCTAGAAAACAAGGATGGAAAAGTGGTTAATGCAACACCACTGATTGATATCACCCAAGACTTGAAGGAATGTGCAAAAAAAGAATTTAACCTGAGTCTTGATGATAAAGATCTAAAAATTTTTGGCAAGTTTGATTCCCGCTTGTTAGCAGGTTCGATTAAGGTAAGGCCAGCAGTAAACATAATTCATGATGCCATTGTTACAGGCAAGCTAAAAAGCGGGCAGACAATATTTGAAGCCACATCAGGAAACTTTGGAATTGCACTTGGACAGTTAGCCAAGATTGGACTGGATGTAGTCGCTCTGGTATCAAGAAAACTGCAGGAAGGAGTGTTTGAGGAATTAAGAACTGAGAAAATTCGAATCATAAATCTTGACATGGATATATGCCCTGCCCCAGGAATGAAGGACAGCCCAAATGTTTTAGCTGCAAAAGCGACTGCTGCCAATATCCGCTCACAATTATCCGAGCTTGGGTTTGATCCAACTGTTTTTGATAATGCTATAACAGAGGCACAAGATCTGCTAGCTAAACAGGATATCATAAACTTGGCAAAACTTCTTGCAAAGATCTACAATTGCTACTGTCCAGAACAATATGACAACAAATCAAATATTGAGATTCACAGAACTGTTACCGCACCAGAGATAGATCAGCAATTACATGAAAAAGGACTTTCTTTAGAAGATTTTAGAATTGTTTGCACGTTTGGTACAGGTGGCACCTCTGGAGGCCTGAGCAGATACATGTCTGAAAAATATGGGAAACAATCCGTGCACGTAGTATTTCCACTTGCAGCTCAAGATGTTGCAGGAATTAGAACAAAAGCCAAGGCTGAAGGGCTAAGGTTTTACGAGCCTCACATATATGCAGGACAGCATGAAGTAGATTTTGAGCAGGCAAAGCGCTTGCTAAAGTTTTTTGTAGACAAGGGTCACGACATGGGTGAAAGTAGTGCCCTTGCGTTATACGCAGTAATGCAGATGGCAAACTTTGGAGGTTTGGGAGGAAAGTTTGTCGTAATAGTTGCTGATGGAATACAAAAATACAAAAAGAATTTGGAAGCTATGGTAAAGAAAAAGAGCCGTACTCAAGTTTCTCTAGATGAAGCTGTATCAAGTGTAGGTGACTATGATAAAGTAATCTGGATTCATACCCAGTATACCCCACGTGAGGAAGGAATAGAGCTAATTGCAAAAACATTGGGTGTTGACAAGAGCAAGATCGTTGTACCAAAGGCAAGAGATGTGGAACGATTGTTAATGACACAACAAGTTCCTGAGGATCTGAATAAGGCTCTTGAGGGATCTCACAAATCATTGCTTGTTTGCATGGCAGGCTATACTTCATTGAATGCTGTTCAAGTACTTGAAAAAAAGGGTATTGTAACTGAAAGTTTGAGTGGAGGAATATCTGCAATTTCTCAAGGAAAAGGCAAGCAAATTTCTGAGCTAATAAAAATAGCTACTGAATAAGATGATTTGGGGGTCTGGGTAATTCATGAGACCTGACTACAGATCTTCTTTGTGTTTACTTCCGAGACCTATTACATCTTACAGGTGATCTTGACATTCTTTGAAGTATAGTATAATGATACACCGAGTGCTACTATTGCAAGTGTCTTTAATTCAAGACCTTGAAACGGAAGTAGAGCCAAAGCACCACCCAAACCAAATACGCCTAGCAATGGTGCTGTACATATAGGACATCCAGATGCAACAGCACCCGTAAAAGCACTGCATGCGTTAGAAGTTGCACCTTTTCCAAAACCCAAACCACCAGTCATTTGTTTTCTGCAAATTACCATAGATGTGTTTATTCCTGTTAGAATCGCTATTGCAGTTCCTAAAGTTATGGTAGTAACTGTAAACAGTATTCCGTAATTTTGTATGTATGCAGGCAATGGAGTAGGTGTAAAGTAAAATGTAAGAAGCCAGAATAAAACAGATAAAGTCACAGAGATTATAATTGCGACAAGAGCATAACGAGGTTTTTTTAATACGTTTAAAATTGTACTCATTTACATCACTTTAGAATGGCGTGCCTTGTTATCTCAAGAGAACAACTATTGAACTTGCTACAGTGATTCTCACATCTTTCTGCTTGCGTGGAATCTTGGTATCCAAGCAGGCATATTTCACATAGGAAAACTTTGTCATTATTATGGCTTGATTCTTTTACCATTTTATTACTATGAAATTCAAAGTATTTAAAATACAAAGTTCATAGTATAGTAGTTACTATGAAAGATCAAAGTAATACAATTTGTCTATGTCCACTTGACGGTGTAATAGATACAATAGGAAAAAAGTGGGGATTGCTGATAGTAAACGAGATAGGAAATCATGGACGATTGCGTTACAATGAATTAATGTCAGAACTAAAAGAAATAAGCCCATCAACACTGGCTTCAATGCTAAAGGATTTGGAAAAACAAGAGCTAATTGAAAAGGAAGTTTTCAGGGAGATACCGCCAAGAGTTGAATACTCCTTATCTGCTAGAGGAAGGGAATTAAGAACTGCAATTATACCGCTTATCAAATGGGCGAGTAAGAAGGGAAATTATTCAGTACACTGTAGTTGTAGTTTGTTCAAATAGATTAGTTAACTAGAACTATTCTCAAAATCGCTATTGTTTACTGGCATTTTGAATTAAGGTTATCCATTTGTTATTCCCTTCAATTTTAATTCCTGCCATGTCTGATGGTGTCTTTCGATCCAATGCCATGTGAGAGCGGATGAAGTTATGATGAATCTGCATACCTGAAAGTATTGGAGAATCAACCTTTTTCAGTGAACGCATTACCTTCTCACGATCACGAATTTCACCGTTCAATCGTTCCATCTTGTTATTGTTCTTGTCACCATCAAAGTGAATATGGCGTATGTGTTCTGTTTTCTTGTCTAGAAAGTTTTTTTGCTTGTACTCGTTTTTCCAAGCATCCTGAAAGTTTCTTGCACCATCTGTAATCAAGACATTTGGCTTCTTTCCTGCGGGGCTGGGTAATTCATGAGACCTGACTACAGATCTCCTTTGTGTTTACTTCCTAGACCTAGTTTCTTTTAGTTTGTTTGTATGCTTCTATTGCTGTAATGGCAAAAGCCCCAGCAAGTAATGATAATGGAATTGATAACCACAAGGCATGTCTAAAGAATACAAGATTGACTGTTTCAGCACTTAAGATACATGCACTTTCTGCTGTAACTAAAACATAGAGGCTTGTTTTGATTATCTGCTTGAAATCAGATGACTTGTGTAACTCGGGGATTTTCCTGACGCCTGTTGCAAAGTTTTTGAAAGTTGTTTTGATATTGGATACAAATCCCCTATGATCATCTTCTAAAACTGAACAGCAACCATCACCCACCTTATCCAAGTTGTTTCTTCCAAGTATTGTAGCAAATGTAGTAAATCCTGCAAGACTATAACCCAAAGCGTATGACATTATGATTGCAAATGGGGTCTTGAATCCAAAAATAAAGAAACTACTGTTTTGTCCTGTTTCAGCAGACAAAATACAAAGGATCTCAATACCTAATGCAGAAGCATATAGTGTTCTTACATTACTAAAGAATTTGATACTTTGTCTTTGTTTAAGATGAATGTCTATACAACAACAATCATCTTTTATACAAATTTCACAATCTTCTTGTTTTACTTTGTTACAAACTTCAGGCACACAAAGGCAATCTACACACTTCATGTTTTCAGATCAACGATTTCACTATTAAAACATAGGTCTCGGAAGTAAACACAAAGGAGATCTGTAGTCAGGTCTCATGAATTACATAGAACACGATTTGGATCTAATTTATTAGATAGAAACCACATATTCTATGCACGGCATCTGCATTAAATCCTGATTCACAGGATGCAATAAGTCGTCGAAAGGAATTCTACACTAGTGAGCATGTTGATATTTTTCTAAAACGGCACGGAGTACCAAAGAGTAGGCAAGCAATGCACAGCTTTGTTTCAATGGGACTTGGAAAAAACGATTCAAGTGTTGATTGGGATATTGTCAATGTATTATCACATGTGTATTTCCAGGTTCATCCACAGCAGATTAACATAAGAGACAAGGCAAATGGAAAGATGATTATCTCAATCAGAAAATAAGTCTTAAACTAGCAGTTTATCGTTCATGGTAATCATGTTCTCATTTTAAATCAAATAGCGTCTCATATTATTTTGTGGTATTAATAGATCTAAACCAAGAAGAAGTCAAGAGACTCATAGCAATAATGCAATTCTCCATAGCCGCTTGCCCCCTAGGCAGTATCAGCCAAGAGGTTGAGATTGATGCAGACAAGATTGAAAACTTGATTGCTAAAATGGAAAAGGGTTTAGAATAGAAAATCTTAGTCTGGTAACTAAGTAATTATGACTTGAATTTGTTTGCTATGTTCTTTATAATACCCTTCACTTCATGTGGGGGTCTGTATTTTTCCAGTTTGATATCAAAACTTGGATTGTGATCTTAAAGATTCCCAATCTCTTTTGAATGCAGACTGTGAGGGTTTGAATTAAAAAAATAAAGTGTGTGCTCACTTCATGTGAGCATATACTGTATAGATTCCAAAGAAGGGACAGTTCACAATAAATCCAGCCGGCATTGTGGTTGTCAGATCACTTTTGCTTGTAAGATCGTGGCTGTTTTCAAGCACAGTTGCAATCGATGGATCTTTCCAAGTGACTACCTGTATTCTCCACATGGGGGAATAGTATGGGTCTCCCTGTTTTACTCCTGCCACACCTGATTGAAATCCAAGAGGACCACTTCCCTTGATACCATTTGAGAACTGGTATAGGTCAGCTGATGAGCTTCCAGTGATTGTTGCTTGTGTCTTGTTTGCAAGAACTACACCCAAAGCATCTGCTGGTCCTTTCTGTGATGCATCTGTTGCAATATAGTAAATTGTAGAACCGTCAGGTCCAAACCCACGGTGAGTCACAAATGTTACTTGCATTTTTTGAGTGTCTATGTTTAGAACTTGGGCATTTCCATAATCTCCTGATTCTGTTATTGCATCTCTTATCTTCATGTGACCTGCTGGAATAGTTCCTTCCTTGTCTCCACCCCATTGCACTATTGGACAGTTGACAACCACATTGGTTGGCGTGATTGTAACTTTTCCTTGGCTAAATGCAGATATGATGTCATCGTCTGAGCCAAGCACTGTTGCAGATGTAGGATCCTTCCATTCTACAAAGTTGATCTTCCATAGAGGACTGTATTTTGACTCTCCTGGAATAGAATCTACAACATTTGGTTGAAAGCCTAGCACTCCTGTTCCCGTTACACCATTTTTAAAAACATAGATCTGAGCTAATGCAGATGCTGGTGCCTTTCCAATTGCAGGTGCAAATGTTACAGGAAAATTGGTAAATTTTCCAAGATCGTTTGCTACATTGGAATCAGAGGCTTCTGTTGTGATATAGTACACATCCTTACCATCGTATAATCCTTTGACAAGTGGAATCACAAGTGGAAGGTTTGCATTTGACAGTTTCAGTACAGAGCCGAGATCTTGTGATTGCATCGACATCGTTTCTGACATTGTTCCTTGCTGTGTCATGTTTGATATCATGGAATTTTGATGCATTGTTGTGTTTGTTTTCTTTGTCTGAGCATCATTAAGCTCTTGTTGTAGTTTGGAAAATTCTCCAGGTCCACACAAATGATCTCCACATACTACAGTATTTCCATACAGTGCAGTTAGATGTTGATCATTTGGAGAGGTATAGTCTCTTTTTGTAAGAGCATTTGCAGATGGTATTTCTACATAGGCAGATACAATAGAGATACTAAGCAATGGGAGAATTAACAAAACTCCTAGACTTCTAATTTTTGTCATTGCGGGATTAATTCTAAAATTTGTAAATAAAACTTGTTCCAAATCTATTCCAAATCAGATTCTGTTTATTTGATGTAATGGGTCGCCAGAATCAGATCTGTGAGAGTCCAGTCTTAGCGAACTTATATTGTAGTTCAAACTTCTTTAGATAAACTAAACAATTAAATAATTGTTTAATTATTATATTGTTATGGAATCCATCTGGAAGGCAGTCGCAGATGACAGCAGACGCGAGATACTGATGCTGCTTCGAAAAAGGAAGATGACTCCAAGTGAACTGACAGAACATTTTCATTTCACAGCTCCCGCCTTGTCAAGTCATCTACGCATACTAAAGAGCGCAGACTTGGTCACTGAGGAAAAACTAGGCAAGAACAGATATTATTCATTAAACGAAAAAAAATCTCTTGAGATTATAAATTTCTTTGAAAAAATGTGGGGATACAATCTAAACTCGCTTAAAGAATACATCGAGAACAAAGAAAGGAAAAAGAGGCATGAGTAACCTAGAAATCAAAAAATCTATTGAAATTGATGCCTCTCCCGAAGTTGTATTCAAGGCTATTTCTGATTCTAATGAATTAATCAACTGGTTTCCGGATGCTGCAATATTGGAACCCAGAGTTGGAGGGAAAACTAAATTCTCGTATTATAAGGATTCAAAGAGGATTACTACATGTGCAAGAGATCATGATAAAACCAATGAAGGAAGGGTTTTAGAATTTGTCAAGAACAAAAAACTTGTCTATACCTGGCAGCACATGGATGTACCGGACTTTCCTGAAACTATAGTAACATGGGAATTGGAAGAAATAGGTAAGAACAAGACTAGGTTGATACTTACTCATACAGGATTTACAAGTAAGGACCAAGTCAAAGATCATTCCGAAGGCTGGTCGTTCTTTCTTAACGAACTAGCTTCATATTGTAAAAAATAAAAAATTACCAAATTAGCTGTAGCCATAATTGAACCCATTTTGAAAAATTCAAAAAAGCCAAGGTTATGGTAAAAATTTCGAAAAACACTACTTGAAAAAAATGATTAAGTAGCGTAAATGATCATCTTGTAGACCAAAATGTACCGATTTCCGCAGTTTTTCTTGTCCAAAGATCAACACACTAAAACAAGGAATTAAGTAGTGTATTTTTTGAACGGTAAATCATCCAGAATTAAAATGACTAGTGTACTAGAATGTTTTCCAGATGAATATGAGCCTAGAGAAACTCAAAAAGAGATATTGAATGCAATAGAACAACAACTCAGGTCAGGATACAAGACTATAGTTTTGTCAGCTCCAACAGGTGTAGGAAAATCACTCATAGCTGCAACACTGGCCAGATATTACGGGGGTTCATTTATTGTAACTGCATCAAAACAGCTACAGGATCAATATTCTAAAGATCTGAAATTTCTCATGCCTGTAAAAGGAAAGTCAAATTTTGCCTGTCTCAAGTTGATGGAACAACAAAAAATAAAAAAGTTTGATACAAAAAAGGCAATTCAAATTGGTCTTACCTGTGAGAAGGGGATTTGTGAAGAAACCACAATAAAGCGAGGCAAAAAAAATGTCGAGGTTTGTAAATTCAAGCCTAAGCTGGGAGAGCTTGAACAGTTCAATGATACTTACTGTCATTATTATGAACAAAAATATCGCGCATTAATGTCACCACATTCAATCTGGAATTATGCTTCATACTTTCAATTAATGAAATTTAGTAGAAAAGCATATGCAGAATATATCTCAAAACCAATTGCTATTTTTGATGAGGCTCATAAGATAGAAGATCAGATAATTCAATTCATTGGATTAGACATCTACAGTGGAAGTTTAACCGAGTGCGGCATTGAGGTAAAGGCATACAATTTGAATGATATTGAAATGGTTATACAGTTAGTCGATGATCTAGCAAGAGCATATTCTAAACAAATCAAAGATTTGCAGGAAAGTAGATCATTTCAGTTATATCCAGATTACATTGCACTTGCAAAACTAGAAAACAAATATGAAAAAATGGCAAATGCCCATGCAGAGATACTTTCAAACAAAGACAATTTCATCATAAATGAACCATTCAGAGACGCAGGAGGAAATTTTCGCTCAGTTTCAGTCAAACCGCTTGATATATCAAAATATGTTTCATCTTTCTTTGATTTGGAAAACCAGATCTTCATGTCTGCTACAATAGATAAAGAAAGTTTTTGCGAAAATACTGGCATGGATCCTTCAAAGGTTGCATTTGTAGATACTCCAAAATCTCCCTTTCTTCCTGATAAAAGAAGAATCAATTTTTTAAACATTAGAAAGTTGAGCCACTCTACCAGTTTAGATGATGAATTATCTGTAATAAAAAAAATTGATGATATAATGTCAGAGCATGCCAATGACAGAGGACTGATACTTACATCATCTGAAAAGCGCTGTTTTGATATAATGAATAATCTCTCAGAGAAAAACAGAAAGCGTATAAGAATTTGTCATAGCAGAAATGAGAATGGCATGTCCCAAGATGAGGTATTGCAAGAACATGCCCAAGATGAAAATGGTGTATTGCTTTCATCTTCCTTGTGGGAAGGTGTGGATCTAAAAGATGACTTGTCTAGATTTCAGATAATTGCAAAGGCCCCATATCCAAACTTGAGTGAAAAGCGTACCAAAATAAAGATGGGAAAATTTCCACTCTGGTACAAATCACAGACTCTGATGAAGTTATTGCAGGGTTTTGGTCGCTCAATTAGAAATGAGGATGACTGGGCAGTCACTTATGTTCTTGATTCTGCAGCACATGATCTTTTGATTCAGTCAAAAACAATGATTCCAAAATCATATCATGACGTACTTGGGTTTCCAAGTTATACTTGAATAAAAGTTGGAGTTAGTGGGCAACTTGGATTACATTTTCAGGTAGCTCATCCAAGGTAAAGACAAATCTTGAACCTTCAAACTCTGTTGTGCCTTCACGCTCCCAGTTTACCTTATATGATTTGGTCAGATGGCCTCCCACTATGGAAATTGTCTTTGGCACTGCTTCAAACAGTTTTTCAACTTTGGTCTTGTCGCGTGTCATAAGTAGGGATCTTCGTCTCTTCATGAGATACTTGATTGCAACGTTTTTGTGCTGGTGTCCTTCCACCTCAATCTTCTCATTGCCTAGATCTATGATGAATTTTCTTTTTCCCATGTTGTTTGCATATTGAAGTTTCTACAAAAAATGACTTGACAATTCAACATTAGCAATAAGATTGAAAATTATGACAAAAATTGCATAAAATGGCTGCAAATGTATAAGAACCACATACGCATGGTTTATCATGTTCCCTGCTTGATTAGACCATGTTTAATTTTGGTCACAGTCTTGACTTATTTATCAATACAATTGCCAGAGTTGCAGCAGTCATGATTATTGCAGCTACTGGACCAAACTCAGGAACTGATTGACTTGCAGGTACATTATTCTCAGGCGTAGTAAGATCTGTGCCGTTTGCATTAGAACTTGTAGGGTCTGATAAGTCAGGGGGTGTCAAATCTTGCCCTATCGTATCATTTCCTGTGATATCACTTGAACCGCCAGTATTCGTGGAATCTGGATCAGTAGCATTAGATCCTGTCTGATCAAAATTTCCGGGATCAGTAGAACTAGCTGGGTCACCAGCATTAGCAGTGGGGTCAGTACTTGTGTCAGGTGTTTGTGCAAAAGCCGAACTAATCATCATAGTAAAAAAGGCGCACAATGAAAATATGACAAGTTCCTTTCTTACCAATCTTTCAACCTAGCGCAAACTCTACAACTGAATACTTAGGCATTGCGGAACAAAGTGAGTTCAGGTTCACAATGGCATATTATATTTAACAATTACCCATTATTCTTAGTGTACAAAGTTCCGTAAGGGATTATATCTTAAATTTTACATCCATACTAAGAAATGACTACCAATTCTTACAACAAATCTGGTCTGACAAGAATAGCGGCGTTTTCGGTTGTAACGGTGCTGCTTGCCTCAGTCTTTGCTGGCAATGTTGTGACCTTGTCTGCAATGGCAGATAATGGCAACAGTACCAATACAAATGCAAATGTTACTAATACAAAATCTGGTTCAAATTCCGGAACAAATGATAAACAAGCTGCAAGACAAACATTGCGCAGCGCCTTAAACCAGAATCAAATTACATACAAGCAAGCAGTACAACAGGCAGATCTTACGTACAATAATGCAGTAAAACAAGCACAACTTGCCCACTCACAAGCTATTCAAGATGCAAACACTGCTTACAACCAAGCAGTACAACAAGTAAAGACTGCATTCAATGATGCATACAAGGCTGCAAAAGGAAATGCAACTATAATTGGTCAGGCCATGGCAACAAGAGATCAAGCTATTGCTACGGCAGAAACTACAAAGATTAATGCCATAACTTCTGCAGATGTAATCCGAGACAAGGCAGTACATGATGCGTGGAATGTCCATGAGACAAGTGTGTATAATGCTCTTGCCACGCGAGATGGCGCTGATGCAACAGCACAGTTTACATTCTATACATCAATTGGAAATTCAACACTAGCCACGCGTACACAGACAATAGGTCAGGCACATGTTACTGCTGACAATTCCATATTGAAAGCAAGGCAAACAAGAATTGCTGCAGTTGAGAATGCTGATGTTACAAAAGATCAGGCAATTGGAAAAGCACAGACAGACTTTGTTACTGCTCAAAGTAACTTGAAGGTAACACTTGACAACTCTTACACCAAGGATGCAAAGACTTGGAATACTGCAATCCAGAATTACTGGAACGCTCATGCCAATCTCATACAAACAGAAGATAATGCCATAGCACAAGCAAATGCTGCTCAAACTTCCGCAGTAGGAAGTGCAGATGCTGCAAGAGATCAAGCAATAGAACAGGCCTATTCAACTATGTATGGATCAATTGCGGCAGCATACTAGATAGTACAAGACGGCATTTTCTTTTTATTTTTGTAACTTTTTAATATGAAGTGTTTACCGTTTTGATGTGATTATTAATTTTCGTTATGATATTGATTTCATGTTAATTATCTGATGTAAAAATCATATAGAATTGTCTATACCCCTCTCACATGGTGGGGCCGGTGGGACTTGAACCCACGACCTCTAGCACCCCAGGCTAGCATCATGCCAAGCTAGACAACGGCCCCTCAAGTTGCTGGCTATTGTTGAAATTATTAAATTGTAGGATCCAGTTTTGATAAAATTTAGAGCCACTTTTCTAATCTTTCACGTTCAAATTTTTCTTTCTCTGAAAAATGTTCACCAGATGCTGGTCTTAGTTCAGTAAGTGGATTTGGAGTTGCAAACATGTCAACTGCAAGATATCCAGCTACTTTTTTTCCTGTTTCTAAAAAGCAACCACCCTTACCATCAAAGACTGCATTTTGCATCTCTTTTGCTATTTGTGATATGATGTTTCTTGCTACTGTTATTCCCTCTTCTTCTGCAAATATTCCTGCTTTTGGAACTGCAATCTTGTCTGTTACCATTATTTGATTTACATCTCCTATTGCATAGACATTTTCAAAATTAGTTTTGCAGGTTCGGTCAGTTTCTATAAATTTTCCAGGCTGCGCAAAACCTGATGCAGTTACAACTGAAGGGGCTTTGTGTGGTGGGACTGTAATTAGCAGATCAAAATCAGTCTCGCCATTTTCAAATTTTATTTTATTTGGCTCGACAGATACAGTTTTGTGATTGCCTTGAAATTCTATGTTTTTGGATTTGAGGATCTGTAGTATATCTTCGCTTACTTGAGGGCCGCCAGCTGGTAGGGTGAGTGGTGCCGGACTGTAAAACTCCATCTTTATAGAATCGCTTGTTCCTTGCTCCTC
The DNA here is from genome assembly GCA_021325595.1 of Nitrososphaerota archaeon. Classification (GTDB taxonomy): domain Archaea; phylum Thermoproteota; class Nitrososphaeria; order Nitrososphaerales; family Nitrosopumilaceae; genus Nitrosotalea. Next base: position 31,070 of record JAJPGX010000019.1, read on the forward strand.
CAAGACTGACCTTATTAAAAGTGCTGCCTCAAATGGCGCAGGAGGACACTTGTATGGCATTCCAGTAATGGCCATCACTATCTTGCCTGATTTCATCTGTTTGATGGCATCACGAATCTTTGGTACGTCTTTTAGATCATACAAAATGAGGCTGTTTTCTTTCAAGCCATGAATCTGTTCTGGAGCAAGCTCTACTCCTAGTGCAATTATTAGATAATTATAATGAAATTGTCTGTAGCTTGTGCGTACTGTTTTATGTTCAGGATCAATCTTGATAACTTCTTCATTTACAAATTCAATGCCTTTCTTTGTTACATTTTCAAGAGATCTTTTGGAGGTTTCAAATTCTCTGGTGCCGTTGATTATCCAGAGTTTGACAAGATCCATCATGAACCAATCTTTTTTATCTATAATTGTAATTCTTGCATCCTGTGGAAGATTTTGCCGTAATTCGTTTGCTGCTGCAAGACCACCAAATCCCCCACCCAAAATTACAATATTTGTAGGATTCATTTTCAGAATACCGCCTATCTTTCTTGGGTAGTTGGTCTAACAGTTATCTCGTTTACATTCATGTGTGGTGGAGATTCTACTGCAAACATAATCGAGTTTGCAATATCCTCTGACCTTAGTGCTTGAATACTCTTTGAGTGTTTTACAAATGCCTCCAAAGACTTGTCAGTGATTGTATTTGTAAGCTCAGTATCTACTATTCCCGGTTCAATTGTTGTTACTCGAATATTATTTCGAGTTGAAAGTTCTTGGCGCAGCCCCTCGCTAAATGCACGAACTGCATATTTTGTTGCACAATAAACACTTCCTGCAGGAAAAACTATTCTTCCAGCAATAGATGAGATGTTCACAATGTGTCCAGAATTTTGCTTGAGAAGATGAGGTATTGCTGCTGCAGTACAATACAAAACTCCTTTGATGTTAACATCAATCATTCTTTCCCATTCATCTACCTTGAGATTTTTTACAAAGCTAAGAGGCATCAAGCCTGCATTATTAACCAAAATGTCGATTTTCCCCCATTTGTTTACAGCAGAATTTATCAAGTTGTCACAGTCGCTACGTTTTGTTACATCACAAGCAACAGTGATACATTCTCCGCCAATTTTTTCAATTTCCTTTTTGAGTTTTTCTAATAGCTCAGTTCGTCTTGCACCTACTGCAACTTTTGCACCGGCTTTAGCTAGTGCCAAAGCTGTAGCAAAACCAATTCCACTACTTGCACCTGTTACAATAGCTACTTGACCTTTTATCATATGAAAATCATTTTTGATCATCTGTCTTGCGTAAATAAATTTTGTTAATTATTACAAATTTAGGATAAAATTGTTACCTAAAATTAAATTAGTGTCATTGTTGATAACTGGTCATGGAACAGTTTGACTGTGCATATTGTGGTGAAAAGCAAGACTTGCCTTTTGAATGCAGTTATTGTAACGACAAGTTTTGTGCCGAACATAGATTACCAGAGGATCACAGATGTGTAAAGCTTTACCAAATCAGAGCAAAAAGATTTGGAGAAAGTAAGGTTCAAAGAACAAAAGGAATAGGTAGACAGGGTTTTATCAAAAGGCTATTTGGAAAGTTTGGTTAGTACAGTGCTCTTTGAGGATTAACCTTGGAAAGTTTTGCTTGATAAAATAGAGCAATTGCTAGTGCTAACAAGACAGCAGCAGTTAGCCAATGGGCCACATGCATCGCAAGATATGCAATTCCAAATCCTACACACATCACTGCTTGTGTTAATAACTTGATCCAGTTTGCTATCTTGGTCAACCTGCAAACCATTTCTATAATGAATAAAGCAGCTACTGGATATAGTATGATTTCAAAGTATACATCAAGGTCAATTCCATTATGCATGTAATTTATGGGAAAATTTGTCTAATTTCTAGTCTTCCCAGCTTACCTTTACTGCAACTTTCTTGGTAATCAGAGCACGTGCGTTCTCAAATGGTAGCGTGGCTACATCTTCTGCCTCAAATGGCCCATAAGCATGTAGGTCAGTGCCAACTATCTGGTCTATCGATTTTAGAAATCGTACGGCAACAGATCTTGATCTGTGGTTTTCTGCTAGTGTCTCAAGTAGCTTGAGTCTGCCATTTAATGTTGCAGAAAGTATTGTGTCTTTTCGTTGTCGCATCTCATCCTCAGAATCTAGAATAAATCTTTCTTCATCAAGTAGATTTGAATAGTCAATTTCATCTGGCCCAATTGCTTTATCAATTCTAATTTTTAAAAGTAAAGACATCATGTCGCTTATAATTTTTGCAAGTGAGTTTGTTATCTTGGATTCTATTCCGTCATAGTCTTGATTTTTCAAGTTTCCAAGAAATTCTGCTATGTTAAGATAGAGTTTTGGATCTATTTCCTGAACAGAATCGTTTTCAACTTCGCGAAGAAGAATTGCATACAATGAATTTACATCAATTTTTTTTATTTCTGACATTTACACACCCAACAATACTTAAATCATAGACTCCTATGTGTTATGATCAAGGTGCAAAATTGCCATATAAAGTGATTGGTGGAGAGCCTGTAACAATTTCTTATTCGGCTGATGAGGTTTTTGCAAAGATAAAACATGATCAGATAAAGTTTATCGATTTGCAATTCTCAGGACTTAGGGGAAGATTCCATCATACAACAATTTCTGCTAATTTGTTTACTCCACAACAAATGCAAGATGGACTTCCAAAACTTGATGGTTCATCAATCACAGGTTTTGCCTCTATTGAAGACTCGGATATGATACTCAAACCAGACCCCAATACCTATGCCATAATACCCTGGATGGAAAAGGCAAAAACTGCCAGACTAATTTGTGATGTGTATTGGGGAGGAGACAGGGGTAGACTAGATTCTGATCCAAGGGGCATCGCACAGAAGGCAGAGAAATACCTGAAAACCCAGGGATTTGACTATAGTTATTGGGGTCCAGAGGTAGAATTCTTTGTTTTTGATAAAATCACGTGGGATGTATTGACTCCATACAAGGGCCAGTCATATTCAATTGAATCAAAAGAAGCCCCATGGAATGAGGACGGAAAAGGATATCCTATGCCACTCAAAAAAGGATACTATCCAAGCACACCAGCTGATACTCTTACAGAATTTAGAAATGATTGTGTAGAATGCTTAAATGAATATTTTGGAATACTGTGTGATAACCATCATCATGAAGTAGCAACGGCTGGACAGTGTGAAATTGATATTAGATATGATACATTAACAAATTCCGCAGACGGAGCCCAGACATACAAGTATGTAGTAAGAAACATTGCAAAAATGCATGACAAAGTTGCCACAATGATGCCAAAACCGATCTCAATGGATGCCGGCTCTGGAATGCATACTAATGTTAGTTTATGGAAAGATGACAAGAATGTTTTCTTTGATAAAGATGACAAGTTGGAAATGAGCCAAACTATGAGATACTATTGCGGTGGTATAATGAATCATGCAAAAGCTTTGTCTGCAATAGTTGCTCCTACAACAAACTCTTACCACAGACTGGTCCCTGGCTATGAAGCCCCAGTCTATATTGCTTGGAGTGCAAGTAACAGATCTGCAATAATCAGAATCCCATCTCATTTTAAGGGAGAAAGATATTCAAAGATAAAACGAGTCGAGTTTCGAGCTCCTGACCCTTCATCAAACCCATATCTTGTATTTGCTGCTGTTCTAGCAGCTGGGCTTGATGGAATTAAAAAGAAGATGGATCCAGGTGAACCAGTACAAGAAGATATTTACAAAATGAGCAAGGTTCAAAGAGACGCAAAAGGAATCAAGGACCTGCCTGCAACCCTAGGCGAGGCACTTGATGAACTTGAAAGTGACAGAAAGTTCCTCAATCCAATATTTACAAATGAAACAATTGACAAGTTAATTGAGGTAGAACGCTCCGATGATCATGAAATATCAATAAGGCCACATCCCCACGAATTCTATCTCTATTTTGATATCTAAAATTAGAATTTTTATTATAAACAAATATTATTTGGAGCCAAATTGATAGCAGTTCTACTCCATTCTCTTGTAGATTGCTTTGAAGTGGATCTTAGTTATCTAGTCTGATAAAATATAATTCATGATATCTAGATCCGCCCTATTGCTGCATATACCAAGAATAATGCAATTCCTGTTATTACCAAACCAATGATAAGATACGCTTTTTTGTGTTTATCAGCAGTTCCTGCTCGATACAAAATAACAGTTCCTGCAAGACCTACAAAGAGAATCAAGGTTCCAGATATTACATTGTCCCAGCTTGAATGTGTAATGATTGGATAAAACATGCCAGAAAGCAATGCAAAGAAAATAATCAGGTAAACGTATTTGGAACCTGTTAGGATCTTGCTACCACTAAACTGCATATGACTTGCTATCTAGATTAGTCAAATAAACCTTTGATAGGAAATGGATTTTTGTTTATTCCATATCCATAGGTGGCATTCCACCCATTCCGCCCATGCCACCCATACCACCGCCCATTCCTCCCATGCCTCCCATACCACCACCCATGCCTTCCATTCCTCCTGGTGGTCCTCCGGCACCTTTGGCAACGGCGATGACATCATCAATTCTTAGTATCATTGATGCTGCTTCAGTTGCGGATGTGATTATTTGATTTTTGACTGATAATGGCTCAAAGATATCAGTAGCATGCATGCTTGCAACCTGGCCTTTCATAACATCAATGCCGGTCCACTTGTTTCCTTTGAGTTGCTTTGAGCGAAGTGATGCCAATGTGTCAATTGGATCCATCCCTGCATTCTCTGCAAGAGTTATTGGGATTACTTCTAACGAGTCAGCAAATTTTTCTACTGCAAGTTGTTCTCTTCCTTCTAGGGTTTTTGCCCACTCTCGTAGCTTTGTTGCAGCATATGTTTCTGGTGCACCCCCACCAGCTACTATCATTGGCTGTTCCATTACATCTTTTACTACCATTAATGCGTCATGAGCTGATCTTTCTACTTCATCAACCACTCTTTGTGATCCTCCTCTTAGGAGCAAAGTAACTGCCTTTGGATGCTTGCATCCTTCTACAAAGACCCATCTGTCAGTCTCTATTTTTCTTTCTTCTACTAGTTCGGCAGTACCAAGATCTTTTTCATGTAAATCATCAAGATTTGTAATAATTCTTGCTCCAGTTGCCTTGGCAAGTTTTGTCATATCGCTTTCTTTGATTCTTCGTACTGTAAGAATTCCAGCCTTTGCAAGATAATGTTGAGCCATGTCATCAATTCCTTTCTGGCAGAACAGCACGTTTGCGGTAGATGCAATAACCTTGTCAACCATGTTCTTGATCATTCTGTGTTCTTCATCAAGAAATGACTTCATTTGTTGCGGGTTTTGGATGTTTATCTTTGCATCAAATTCTGTCTTGTCAATTTCAAGAGCGCTATTGATTAGTGCAATCTTTGCATTTTCTATCTTCTTTGGCATTCCGCTGTGAACGACTTCTTTGTCAAGTACGATTCCTTTTGTCAAAATTGAGTCTTTGATAGAACCGCCTGCTTTCTTTTCTACTTTGATATCATCAATGTCTACTGTATATCCGTCCTCACTCTTCTCAGCTACTGCAATTATTGCTTTGACTATCATGTCTGCAAGATTTGAGGAATCTCTTCTGACAAGTTTTGTCTGCATGGATGTTCTTGCAATTCTTCCAAGTACATCCTTGTCAGTTGGTGAAACCTTGTCTGCAATCTTTCCTAAAAGTTCAACTGCTTTTTGGGCCGCCTTTCTATATCCATCAACAATTATGGTTGGATGAACGTCTTGGAGAATCAGACTTTCAGCGTTTTCTAGTAATGAACCTGCCAGAACAACAGCAGATGTTGTTCCATCACCTACCTCATTGTCAGTTGCCTTTGAGATCTCAACGAGCATCTTTGCCGCTGGATGCTGTACGTCAATCTCTTTGAGTATAGTAGCACCATCATTTGTAATAGTAACATCGCCTAGGGAATCAACCAGCATCTTGTCCATTCCACGTGGGCCAAGACTTGTGTGAACTATTTCTGCAATTAGTTTTGCCGCAGTAATATTATTTTTCTGTGCATCACGACCCTTTGTCTGTGTTGCACCTTCCTTTAGAATTACAACTGGTATTCCGCCAGCCGAAGATTGAATTGACATATTTGACTTGAGATCGATTTTCCCTTATTATGTCTTATGTAGACCCAAAAGCCTTGACACCTTGAATGGATATTTTTTAACCAATCGAACGATGTTTTAAATTAGGAAAAAGATCGAACAAGGCATGGCAAGTTCGCCACGTACCGCTTATAATGAAATACTTTCCATGCTAAAGACGCATAATGAATGGTTTGCAGATTCAATTCCATTAATTGCAAGTGAAAATATTCCAAGCCCTGCAGTTCGTGAGGCAACAATATCTGATTTTGCCAACAGATATGCAGAGGGGTGGCCAGGTGAGCGAGTTTATGCAGGATGCATCTACATCGATAAGGTAGAATTCAAGTGCATGGCGCTTGCCAAGAAACTATTCAAGGCAGAGTTCGTCGATGTAAGACCAATTTCTGGTGTTGTTGCCAATCTGGCGATATATTCTGCATTTACAAATCCAGGCGATGTCATGCTTGCACCATCAATTCCTTCCGGAGGACATATTTCTCATGGTAAAAAAGAACATGCCGGTACGGCAGGACTTGTCCATGGTCTTGACATAGAGTTCTATCCTTTTGATGCAGAAGAGATGTCTATTGATGTAGATAAAACTAAACAAAAAGTCCAAGAGCTTCACAATGCAGGAAAAACTCCAAAACTTGCAATGTTTGGCGGCTCAGTATTTTTGTTCCCGCATCCAGTAAAGGAGCTTGCAGATTTTCTAAAGGGCTACAATATGTTTGTTAATTATGACGGTGCGCATGTAGCAGGCCTTATTGCAGGAGGTCAGTTCCAAGATCCTCTAAGAGAAGGAGCTGATGCGATGACCATGAGTACACACAAGACCTTGTTTGGTCCCCAAGGAGGAATGATATGTTCATTTGAAAAGTATGGAGAGCCAATTAAAAAAGCTACATTTCCAGGAATGACCAGTAATCATCACTTGCATCATATGGCAGGAAAAGCCATTGCATTTGCAGAAATGTTAGAGTTTGGTAAAAAATATGCTGTTCAAGTTGTAAAGAACGCAAAGGCGCTAGCAGAAGCACTTAGCTCATATGGATTTACAGTACTTGGTGAAAAACGCGGATTTACAAAATCACATCAAATTGTAGTTAATGTATTAGCATTTGGAGACGGTGGAACCATTGAAGCTGATCTTGAGAAAGCAAACATAATTGTCAACAGACAACTCATACCAGGAGACATCAAGGCTGGACGCAATTATTTCCATCCAGGAGGAATGAGACTTGGAGTTGCAGAACTTACCCGTCTTGGCATGAAAGAGTCAGAGATGAAAGAGGTAGCCGAATTTATCAAAAATGTTGTGGTAGATAAAAAAGACAAAAAGAAGATAGCGCAAAATGTCAAGAAATTTAGAAAAGACTACCAGAAGGTCAGATATTGTTTTGAAAGCAAGACTGGCGGTTACGATTACATCAAGATCCGTTAGGCAAAGTCAGTAAGTAATGCTTGATTACCCTCTTCTTTACCAAAGACCAGTTCTAATTCATCTAAGAGAGAAAGCACCCTTCCACGCAGATATGGTTCGATAGTATATTTGTCAAGCATTCTTCTTGCAAGCTTGAGATATTTTTGAACAGATGGTCTTGTCATGGTTTGGATTAGTTTGTTTTGACACTCAAGACATCTGCCCGTAAGAGGAATTCTTCTGTAGCTTGCACCGCATGCTGTACATCGAAATGATTGGCCTGAATATGCTCTAAGGTTGCCCATGATATCAGGAAGCAGATGGGTTGTCATTACCATTGATACTACCTCGCTTGGATCAACCGCATTTATGATGTCAGCTGTTTTTATCTGCATGTCTAGTTTTTCAAGTAACGAGCCAAGTGTGGAATATGCACTTCTAGATTTTGTCGTAGTAAGTGTAGATGTCATATGTGTAAAGTTATGATCATAGAATTGTCGTTCTGTCTCAAGTCTTGATTTTAAAACCTCAACGTCTTTTATTTCACTTGCCTTTTCTTTTTTTAGTGTTGCTTCAAAAAATGACAGCGGGTATTCCTTTGCCACTTCAAAGTTGTGTGCTTGCCTTTGCACCTCTTGTGGTATTACAATTGGCTGTACCAGTAAAGGTGCATCCATCAGTCCACCTATCCTATCTGACAAGTATAGTCTTGAAAAATTAAGAAGACTGTCCATTAGAAGCATTATCGAGTCTGCGTCACCATCAGCATCTCGTCTTTTTGCAGAATGCCAGACAGCTGTACCAAGACAGACTTGGGTGTTTGTATACCCAATTATTCTTCCAACAATACCAACAGATGTGTGCGGAGCAAGACCGATTATTAGATGCCCTATTAGGTCACTGGTAGTTTTTGCATTGTAAAATGATGGATGCCCAAATAGCTTTGCAAGTTCTTTGTCAATGTATTGACAAACAAAAACTAGGCTATCTCCACATTCTTTTGGAATTATAACATCTTGTATTTTTAGCTCAACTAATTGTTCTGAATTTACAAGTGGCTTGCCGTCAATATCATGAGTATATCCAAGATCAACTAGTTTTTCAGGTGTTGTTCCAATCCATGATGGTTTAAAATGTGATAGTGGAGCGTTTGTAGCATCAAATCTAATTGTCCCATCTTTGAATACATTGAGTCCATAGCTTTGTCTGATGAGACCTTTCTCAAGTGGTTCAGGCACCTTGTCCTGATTTATGAGCTCTTTTACCCCCTTGAACGGTTCTTGGGCCCTAATGCCGGTCCTTTCTTGTGCGGAATAAAGCAAATCCTTTAGAGGAAACGAGCGATATGAGTGTGCATATGCGTGAGTCTTGCATTTTTCACAATAGTTGCTCTCAAGCTCATCACGACATCTTGGACAAATGAAAATTGCAGTTGTCTTGGTCTTGCATCGTGGACAGGCTATACTAATTGATGGTATGTTACAGTTTTTGCAGACTCGGTTGAATATGTTACAATAAAAGTTTGGTTGTTTTGCTGCCTTTAGTAAATCACGTGAAGCTCCTCCCTTGCTGCCGACCGGAAATAGCGTATGAACAGGTGGTTTCATTTTTCTCAATGATGCCTTTTCTGGCCTTCCTACTCTGACACCTATTGAAGTTGAAAACTTGGGGTGTATCTTAATTCCAGATGACTTTGTTATGATATCAGGTACGGAAAGCTCTTTTTCAAGCTGAACTGGTTTCCTAAATAACAAGTAGAAAAAGATTCTTGCCTCATTGTCTTTTAGGAACAGAGCATCTCCAGCAACCTCATGAGGCACACCTAGTTTTTCCAGAATCTCTTTTGTCTCTTTTGGATATACAATTAGATCTGTCTCAGTTTTTGTCGGTTGTAATATTTTCTCAAATTCCTCAATTGTGATTTGATCCCAGTAGTAGAGATAATGTGGATGAAGGCCTATGCCGAAATTCAATGATATTCTAAATGCTTCCTCAAGATCAGGTACCTTGTTTTTGTAACCAAGTAACTCAGTATCGTTTGGTTCGTATTTAGTAACCTTGTCTTTTAGCTCTTCAAACCAAAACTCTTCAACATATCCTGTTGGAACAAGCTCTGCGTTATTTTCCAAAAAGTCTCCATAGCTAATCAAAATATCCCCAAGATGTAGAATCTTTTCTATCTGAGGTTTTAGATGAATTCCATGTGAGATGTCTTTGATTTTTACAACATTTCCATTGGTTAGTCTTACAATAGGAGTATCAATCGAGTCTACAAAAGCAACAGTTGAGGCCTTTCCTGGGACATCTAGTTTAATCTGTGTGCCAACAGCTATCACATGATCTAGGATTTCTGCCACTACTGGATGAATCCCAATTGAGGCAAATCCTGTATTACATGCCCTGCCATATCGCAGTCTAAATCCACCAAGTTTTTTTGGCATTGAAAGAACAGATCTGCCCGTAATCACCTCTCTCATTCTGTGGGCTGCAGCGTCCTCGTCACCTGTCTGGATTGCTCCCTTTAAGTCCTTTAGCCACTCCCAGCCATCTAGTTTGTATAATTCAATTAGTTTGAGTAGCTTACGAGACCTGCCAATCAATCCATCATTTAGTACACGAAGTGCGCCTCCACGGACCCGGTTGGTGTTTATTCTTTCCATGTTTCTATGGCTGACAATCTCTACTGGATCTGTGTCTATGCCATTGAGTTCCACTGGCAGATTTGATATGGTCATGATTACATCTTCATCCGGTACATGAAACTGGAAATTGCCTACCTCTCTTTCATAGAGACGTAGCTCTTCTACAAATCTGCCAGTCTCATCATCAAAAGAATTTGCCTTGTATTTTTCAAGTCCAGCAATCTTTCTTACATGATCTGCAATCAGCATAGTCGACGCTGCCTCTGTTCCACCGGCAGACCTGATTGGACCTGCAAAAGATACTGAAAGATATTCAGAGCCATCCGAATTTTTCTTGATCTTAACTTCGCTTATTCCTTGTAATGGTGCAATGGTTACTCCTTCTGTAACTATGGCAAGCCCCACACGTACCGCAAGATCTAGTCTTTCCTCAAGGGTTGTTTCCTCCCCAGCATACTTGCCTTGTGCTATCTCTTCGGCTAGTTTGAGTGCGGTGAGCTCTTTTGTCGAGTTTTTCAAAAGCGCCCTTAGGTTCTCAGTGACATCGATATCATGCATCTTTGAGACACGATCTGCCAAATCAAAAGCAATTTTTGGTTCCACCATTCCAGAGGAGTCAAAAAGAGTGGCCTTGGCAGATGCGGCTTTTTCAAATATTGTAAAGACCACTTCGGATATTTTGGAATAATACTCAAAATAATCCTGAGGCATTGGGACCTCCTTGAGTCTCAACGCTACATTCTCAGACATGCTATTTCCTTACAGACTGGATGGTTTTTACTATATCTGCTATTGTCTTGAAACTTCCACCCTTCTCAATGAAAGTTCCAATTACCAGTGCATCAGCGCCTGCTTTTGTAAGTTCAACTGCAGTTTGTGGACTCCTTATTCCTCCTCCCACAATGAGAAAGCCTTTGAAGATCTTTCTTACTGCTGCGACCATCTCTGGTCTTATGTTGGTTTTTGCCCCAGAGCCTGCCTCAAGATAAACAAATCTCATTCCAAGATACTGGGCAGAAAGAGCATACATAGCAGCCAAGCCAGGCTTGTCAAAGGGGATTGTACGTGCAGAACCAACATGCCATACCGTAGTTCCTTCCCCTATAATGATATAGGCAGTTGGAAGTGCCTCTAGGCCAAACTTTAGGACGCTTGGGGCACCCAGAGCTTGAGCTTGTGAGATAAAGTATGGATTATCCGAGTTCAAAAGCGAGCTAAAAAGTATTGCGTCAGCTCCTGGAACCACACCCGTTACATTTCCTGGAAATAAAATTACTGGAATCTTTACCGCTTTCTTGATATTTTTTACTATCTCTGACATCGTAATCTGATCTATGGCTGATGAGCCGCCAACTAGAATTACAGATGCCCCATTTCTCTCTGCCTGCTTTGCAAGTTCAGAGGCAGAATGATGTGTATTGTTCTCAGAGTCAATCAATACAAAGAGAAGAGGCCCTTTCTTCTTTCTAGTAGTGTGAAGATAGCTTTCTGTCTTTTGCATATGGACTGGTTGAATACCTATTGATTAAAAGTTTAATTGAATATAGTTATACAGATCTGTATAGCTATGAGCAAACCTTTAGATGAAAATTTTAGTAAAATTATAAGACAAATAATACAAAAATCTCTATTTACTGAAAGACAAATTGAAATTATTTTAAAACGAAAGAACCTTGCTGACTACCAGTTTACTATCAGTAAAGGCGCATTTTATCGACAAGTGACACAGTCAAAGGAGAAGTTAATTGCTTTATGCTATTCGTGGATTCTTCTCAAGGGTCTTGGAGTATTCACAGATGAGGATATAGATGTGATAAATCGCCTCTCAGAGCAGGTTTCCGTGATAAAAAACAGTGATGTATTCCCAGAACGTGAGAAAGAAGTGATGTTTGTGATACAAGAACTGCTCAATAGAACTTGTGAATTGTGATTTTTGGTATTGTTTTATTATTGATTTACGAATAAATCTATTACCAGTTGTGATAGTTGTGTTCGATGTTGATGTGTAATGTGTAAAATAATTTTACTCAAATATGATAAATCACATTGCTTGACGTTGTATAGTGATGTTAGTAGATATTGATGTAGGTGTGATTATAGGTGTATTAGCATCATTTGTTACAGGCCTTGCTGCTGTAACAATCTACAATAAGATCAAGCCACGCCTATTTTCAGAGTCCAGTAATACAAAAATTCTCACAGAACGCCTCCAATATTATGAAAATCTACTAATAGATATGAAAATTCGGTTAGATTCATTAGAAATCGAGCAAGAATCTCAAGAATTACCTCAGGCACAAGTTCCAAAGCCAAGAGAGGAAAAGATGCAGCAAGAGGTGCCAGTTGTAGTTAAAGAAGAGAAACCAAAGGAGAGAGTACCCAATATGAATTTCAGTAGCGCAACTGAGCATGTACTGCGATTAATCACAGAAAAGCCCATGACATCACGTGACATCCAAATCACAATAAAACGAACAAGAGAACACACATCACGTATGATGAAAAAGCTGTTTGAAGATGGTTTAGTTGAAAGGGACATGTCAACTAAACCTTTCACCTACAAGATTACTGAAAAAGGTCTTGCTAGGATAGGGATTCTAAAAACTGCTCCGGTTCAGCAAGGATCTTTTTAGATCCTAGTTTTGTTGCATAAATTAAAGATTTGACAAGGTATTGTTTCTACTTTTTTTATCGGTTTTCTATTAGTTTTCTGGAGTCAACAAAAATAATCATATATTATTAATTATATTAAATTATAAATTCTTAAATTCTTGAAATTATAAATGCCTACATGACAGAGGAACAACTAATTAAAATAACTACTGCAGGAACAATTTCCATACCAAAGGACTTTAGAAAATATCTAGGATTACAAAAAGGAGATTATGTTAAGGTCTTGATTGATGGAGATCATTTGATAGTCAAAAAGGCAGTAATATCCTAAGTAGAGTTTCTTTCACGTTGGGCTACTTTCAATACCTGATATGCCCACTCTTTTCCTTGCCTTTCTCTTGCCACCCTACCTTTTGTAGCAAACCTTGAGAGATAGGTGGATATGACACTTAGCTTGATTGGTTCGCCATACTCATCCTCATATTTTTCCAAAACCATTGAGGATGTAAACTTGCCAATAGGATAGTGCTTGTCTACAATGTTCCAGAGCTTAGCCCCTATGGAATCAAGTTGAGTCACCTCGTCCTGCTCTTCAATGTTCATAAGGTCCATTAGCTCGAATATCTTTAGCATCTTCTCACGGGTAACGTTTCCTTCTAGGCTAAAGTTATACTTGGCACCTTCCGAGTCCTCCAAGTCTATCCTAATTCGTTTTCGAGCCATTGTTGATCGATCCGGTTAACACCTTAACACTTGAACAGATCAAAGAAGAATTGTTAACCACTGGGTTTGTTAACATTCACTGCGTAGCCCATGAATGCTTTCGTTTTTCATATTAACACCCTTTACGGTTTTTATATTCAAAAACACCCTAATTTCATGCCTGGAGTGGAAATAAAGGGGTAGGATTTGGCTTGTTAACAATGTTAAGGACCTTCTTCACTCCTGGAGTGGAAATAAAGGGGTCATTTTTGGCCTTTTTGGATTAGAGATTAACATAAAGTTCACGAATTGTTAACTTCATTTTAGGCAGACCCACACACCTATACTTCCACTCTAGCTTTATTAAAAAAATTTTTTTAAAAGAAAATAAAAATAATTAATGATATACTAAATTTGGTTTAGTTATTCTATTCTAATCTAATTAATTTGGTAGAGTCAATATGTTTACAGAGGGGAAACATTGGTGTGTGGGTAATGACAAGAGATCCAATTGACAAACTATTAGATGATGCACAAAGTGGAAAATCCCTTTTCAAAAACAGGGAGGTATTACATTTTACATTTATCCCTGATGTAATTTTACATAGAGAAGATGAGCAAAAAAAAGTCACCCAATCCCTACTACCTTTACTAAAAAAGGCGCGTCCATCAAACTTGCTAGTTTATGGAAAGCCAGGAACCGGCAAGACCTTGGTAGTCAAGAAGGTTCTAAACAAAATCCAAGAAAGAGTAAGAGAAGGTTCGTTTCCTATACAACTACTTTATGCTAACGCGAAGGAGGAGACTACACTTTATGGTTTATTGATAAAACTAGGCAGACAACTAATAGACAAGGGAGCACATAAAGAATTCCCAACAACCGGACTTTCAATTAGTGAGGTATTCAACCGCATCATATCTGCCATTGATAAAAATGGACTTAACACAGTATTTGTTGTAGATGAAATTGACTATCTAGCCGAGCTTGTATCAAAGACAGGCAAGGATGTATTTTATTCATTAACAAGAGCAAATGAGAGGCTCAAAAAAGGCTCTCTAACATTGATTGGAATTTCTAACGACCTTACCTTCAAAGAAAGACTTGATCCACGGGTCCTCAGCAGCTTAAGCGAGGAAGAGATTGTATTTACTAACTATACCGTAGGCCAGATCAAGGAAATTTTGGAAGAGCGCATCAAGGTAGCCTTTATCCCAAACGCAATAGAGCAGTCAGCAATAAACCTCTGTGCAGCAATGTCTGGCCAAGAACATGGCGACGCAAGACGAGCAATAGACCTACTAAGAATTGCAGGAGAGATAGCCGAGCGCGAACAGTCAGAAACTGTAAAAGACGAGCACATCAGACGGGCTTCCCAGAAGATGGAAGAAGACAAGGAAACCACGGCATTAAACTCCTACCCACTACACGAAAAACTATTGATTCTATCCGTAATGAAGGCAAATGGTAGCACTACAGGTGAGATCTATCAATCATACAAAAACCTCTGCAAGACTACACGACAAAAAGAACTAACACAACGACGCATTACACAAATGTTAAGTGAGATAGAGATGACCGGACTGATCTCAGGCAAAATAATCCATCAAGGGATGCATGGACGCACCAAAAAATATTCACTTACATTAAACTCTGATACGGTAAAAAAAGCATTCAAAGATGATCTAGCACTACAAGATCTGCTATAGTTCTAACTTGAGTTTTCAGTAAAATCTCTTGTAAAAACCTTCATTGTTGCAAGATTAACTATCACTGCAATTCCTGGAGTTGGGTTGATGCCAACACTTGCCTGAAATGGAGTCTGACTTTGCCAAGCCCCGGAATTTACAATCAAGGTTCCCTTGTACATGTCAAGATCAACCACATGAATATGACCAGAATGATAAATGTCAGGAACATCCGAGATTACCATAAAGTCTTCAAGCTCTGGTGCAATTGGAGTTCTCTTTCCATATATTGGACTTAGATGTCTTGTTCTCAGTAATGCTCTCATAGCCCTTGCAGGTTGTGCATAACTTAGTCCCGGTGTAGTACCCACAACATCATCCAAACTCTGACCATGAAACATCAATATCCGTACTCCATTGAGCTCAAGCAGAGATGGATTACCTAACATGAAAAAGTTCTCACGGTTCCAAAGATGCATGTTATGTTTTTCTGGAATGGCCGGTTGAGGAAGAGCTCTTCTTCCAGGATCATGATTTCCTGGTATGATGAAAACCTTGATGTGTTTTGGAATCTTGTCTAGAAGTTCGGCAGCCTTTGCCATCTGCTCGTTAACATCCATAAGCAAAAGTTCCTTGTCTTGATTAGGAAAGATGCCTATACCATCTACAATATCACCACAAACCAATACGAATCTAACCTTTCTTGCAATAGGATCGGGGCTTGAAAGCCATGAGACAAACTCCTTGAACTCTTTTTCAAGGAAATATTTACTACCTACATGTAAATCAGATATCAAAACAGCATAAGTCTCTGTCTTTGAGCGGTTTGTTATGTGATCAGGTATGTCTGGCACCAACAATTCTCGTACGATAAAACCACCATTTTTGCCAGAGGCAATTGAAGCCATTAGAAACTGATCCATTAACAACGAGTTTGCAGTTTCTTGAGTCTCTTTATTAAAAACCAATACTTCAATAGAACCAGTAGGGTCGTCTATTGTTAATTTGGTAACATCTCGTTCAATCTTTCTATCCATTAAAAGACCAGCAATGTATGTCTCCTCCCCAAGTTTTCCATTTGTTATGTTTGATATAGAAGTGAGTTTTTTTGACTGGGAACGCTGCGTCATTATTTTCATAAGTTTTGAATACCTATCTGTGAAAAGTGCGGTAAAACCATCAATTCCCTCTGCAGATGTGACCTTTTTTGTAGGATCAAACAATATTACATGATTATCCTCTGTGGTGCTGTCCATATCAGACTCGATGAACATCTTTAGATCGCTTTGATTGATCAAAAACAAGTTTTGTTTTGCTTTTTCACGAACAATTTGTTTGATTACATTTTGTAACTCCTTTACATCTATTTTTTCAAGTATTTTAAACGCATCAGGATGAATTTGAAATCCTTTGCTTAATGCATAACTGATGGCAGAGGAAACTTCTTCTCTCAACAAAAGGTTTCATAATTCATCTTTTAATTAAGTCTGCTCCAACTGCCCAACCCTCAAATACCGTACCAATAAAAAAGAGATGTTGTTCAAAAGAAAAAGAATTTTAGTGTTTTTAATATTTATTGGAGTTTTTTCGGCAGCGTATTCAGTTGGAAGCTCAAGTAATGTATCAAATGAAGACGCCAAATCATTTCTAAAAGAATTTGAAAAAGCAGTTGAAGGAATAGATGCGATAGGAATCTTTGCACACAACACATCTGTTGCCCTTCCAATGTTTATCCCAGGCGTTGGAATAGGCTGGGGTGCCTTTGCCGCTTATTCTACAGGAATTGCCTTCAAGGCACTTGTATCAACAACCCCGATGTTAGATAAAGTGCCCCCACTTGCCTTGTTGTATTTGTCTCCATTTGGAGTAATGGAGCTTGCAGCTTATTCTATTGCAATGTCCCGCAGCTTCCTTCTCATTAATGCAATAATCAAGAAAAGACCACTAAGGCCTGAGATACGTCCAATTGCAATAGAGATAGGAATGGTTATCGCAATACTTCTTGCTGCAGGATTTATCGAATATGCAATGTTACAAGAATTTGGTTCTAGTTTTTCAAAACTAAATAGTTAGATTCATTTTTATCTTAAATCAAGATACGCAAATAATATGTTGGGATTAAAAATTCACAATCTTCCAAAATTAAAAAATCCAAACATGATTGCAGCCTTGCCAGATATGGGAAATGTTGCAGGGCTTGGAATGGACTTTCTTGTAAAAAAACTAAAAGCAAAACTTTTCGCAGAAATTTATGCCTATTGGCCACCAGCAACATCATATGAAAACGGTCTGGTAAATTTTGAGCAGTCAAGCTACAAATTTCATTATTGTGAGAAAGAAAATCTTGTTTTATTTTCAGGAGAATTCAACCCATCTGATCCAAGAAGACTCTATGAGTTGTGTTACCAAGTAGTTGAAATGGCAAAAAAACTCAAAGTAAATACACTCTATTCTATTGGTGCAGCACTAAGACAACAAAATCCTGCAAACCCAAAAATATTTGGTGCCGCATCAACTCCAAAACTTGTTTCTATGATCAAAAAAGAAAAAATTGAGATCCTAAATGGAAAAGGACAGATTACAGGATTTAATGGATTGATATTGGGAATTGCAAAAGAAGAACAACTTGGCAGCATATGTATTCTTGGAGAAATCGATAATCCAAACATCATTCAACCAAAAACGGCACAGCTTATTCTTACTACACTTCTCAAACTTCTAAATCTAAAACCAATGGACATGAAAGAACTTGAAGAAGAAGAGAAGAGAAAAAAATTCATGGAACAACAAGTAAGTTACATGAACGGACTTGCTAAAAAAGACAGTCAACCGGGAATTGCCTAAGAGCGTAGATAAATTATACCTAGTAATTAAATAGAGATTTGGAGATTAGCTATTTAATGAAACGCCGATTCCTATCCCTAATGTTAATTGCAGTGCTTACTTTTACTCTTGTTCTACCCAATGCCTATTCTGATTTCTCACCTAATCAAAAATATCTTGTTCAGGCCTCAGGCTATCTTATCGGGAAACAGAACATCTATGATTCCACAGTTGCAGTACAGCTAAGTACCGGTGCTACAAGTGGAAGCAATATGTTTGGTACACTAGAAAACGCACTTGTCACAATAGGTGACAATAACTATCTGAACACCGGAGTATGGCAAGCCTCGTTTTTGCGTGATGGCAAATACTTTGTACTTCAAGGAGATGCGCAAAACCAGAACGGCGATGTTATTCATGTCAATATATTTGGCAGAATCATTGACAGCAACCAAGACGGTTCCTTGTTTAGCATCACTGGAAAAATAACAGGAACTGAAACTCTAAAAGTGATCTATAGCGCCAAGGTATCATCACTTAGTGCCATTACAACACAACCAACTACAACTCCAACACAAACTCCAACCCAACCCACACAAACTTCGACAGTTAGCATACACATCGTATCAGGCGCACATAATATTGATAACCAACAATTCTTTTCTCCCTCATATCTAAAAATCAGTCCTGGTACAACTGTTGTCTGGACCAACGATGATACAGTTTCACATAGAATAATGAGTGGTATCGCATCAGCTACAATTAGCTCTACACCTGGAACAACAACTGCACCCAGATTTACTCCCGACGGAAAAATTGACAGCGGAATAATTCCACCAGGTAAATCATTTCAGTATACTGTAACAGGTTTTGATACTAGATCCCTTAGCTCATCTCTTGCAAAATATCTAAACCTTGATCCAAACCAAGAGGTGGGTGATATCACATTCTTTGACCAAAACTATACCTGGATGGTAGGTGTTCTGGCTCCTGCTGTTCCTGTACAACAAACTACCAATACCCAAATAACCATATTTAACGGTGCGTCAAACATTAACAACTTTCCATACCTGTCATCAGCTTCTATTCAAATCGTTGCTGGTTCTACTGTAACATGGCTAAACAATGATGTAGTATCTCATAGAATCTTGAGTGGTCAAATACAAACAGGAACACAAGGAAGCGCTGGTGCAACAGTCAAATCTGCACCTCTTTTTACTCCCGACGGAAAAATTGACAGCGGTGTTATTGCGCCAGGTCAAACATATACTGTAACAATATCAGGAGTGGGATCTACACAGTTTTATGATCCAAATTATAGTTGGATAAATGGTCTGGTAATTTCTTCATCACAACCAATCAAGATACAACCGGCAGTCAAAATCAGCATACAACCAGGCTCATCAACAAAACAAGGCTCTGCTACACAACAGCAATTTAACCGATACAACAACTACTATGCGCCATCTGATATCCAAATAGTGCCTGGAACTCCTATAATCTGGACTAATGATGATACAGTAGCTCATAAAATTTACAGCGGAGTCAGCACTCAAAGAAACGACAATCCATTTACACCAGATGGAAAAATAGTAAGTGGAAACATTGCACCAGGCACTTCATTTCAAGTGATAATCAACGAAACTGGAATCATAAGATTCTATGACCCCAATTATACATGGATGAATGGCATGATCGTATCTATACCATCCTCCTCGTCACGTGTAATAGCAGCGCCCTCAATGAATCCTGGGCTACATTGATTTTATTTAAAATTAATATAAGATTCTAATCTAGTCTGATCAAAGACCATCACTGAAAGATCAGAGAATTGTTTTCCTTCCAGATCTTTTACTGTTCCAACAAAATGAGTCTCTTTATCAGTTGTTAAAAATTCAAAGACATGAACTTTGAGTTTTGAAGTATCAAAATCTTGTTCCCTCAAGTAGATAGCTATCTCTGATTGCATAAAGTGCTTTGATGGATCTTTTGGCCAAGGTCTTGGAACTAGAACTACACTATATCCATCTATGAGTGCCTTTTGCAGCTCAAGTTTTTTCTCTTCAATACTAGTTGATACGTGCATCGTGATTACCTTACTTTTGTCAAGAGGAACTCTGGCCTTTGATGCAGCTACTTGAATTGAGCTTATTCCTGGAATGATTTGTACATCTCCGAAAATTTCAATTAATCTATCTACTACTTCAGATTCTGAAAAATTCACATCACCAGTAAACGGAACTAAACAAGTCCTATCACCTAGAGTCTTTGCTACTTTTTGATAAACTGATTCTTGATCCTGCATTGTTATTTCATGAACTTCTTTTCCTTTAAGAAAGGCTTCGATTGTTTTTAGTGTATACTTGTAACCAATTACAATATCTGAGCTTTGTATGGCATCTTTTACTATATCTGTGATATATTTTGGCGAGCCAGGACCTACACCTACTGCAAAAACTTTGCCCATTAATTGTGCTTTTTTGATGACCAATATAATTCAGTAACGAGTGCTTATATCACAAAATCTGAATTTTGAGAAGAAATTAGAAAGATTAGATTATCAAGGTTGTAGAACAACAAGTTGTCCTCTCATCGTAGGCTGGTGGAATGTACATATGTAA
>JAJPGX010000021.1 GCA_021325595.1 Nitrososphaerota archaeon
ATATTGTGGATAGCGACTGACAAGGCAGGCAATACTGCAAATGCAACTCAGACAGTAGATGTTGTTGATACTACTGCACCAAAGATCACTCCTCCAAAGAATGTCGTGGTTAATGCAACAAGTGCTACCGATAATCATGTAGATATTGGTAATGCGACTGTTTCTGATGCTGTTAAGGTTGTATCATTAACAAACAACGCACCATCAGTATTTCCATTTGGTAATACTACTGTAACTTGGACAGCAACTGATGAGGCAGGCAACAAGCAAACATCTACTCAAGTTATTCAGGTAGTTGATAGGACACCACCAAATCTAATAATTCCATCTGATATTGTCATAAACGCTACAGCATTTACAACGCCAGTAACATTAGGACAAGCAACTGCAACCGGAATAATAGACACATCTCCAAAGATAACAAACAATGCTACATCACAATTTCCAATAGGCAAATCAATTGTAGAATGGAAAGCTATTGATAAATTTGGTAATACTAAAACAATGACTCAGAC
The DNA here is from genome assembly GCA_021325595.1 of Nitrososphaerota archaeon. GTDB lineage: Archaea > Thermoproteota > Nitrososphaeria > Nitrososphaerales > Nitrosopumilaceae > Nitrosotalea. The sequence continues at coordinate 516 of JAJPGX010000021.1, forward strand.
AGTGTCAGTACTCGCATGTGGAAAACCAGAGTCAGCTTACAATTTGATTATGGGAACAACTGGTGATGACACCTTGACAGGATCAGTCGTGCCCAATCTAATAATTGGGTTGAGTGGAAACGATATCATTCATGCAGGTCCTGCAGGAGACTGCATAATTGCAGGTAACGGTGATAATATCATATTAGGTGGAAATGGAAATGACATCATTATAGCAGGAGACGGAAACAATGTTATTAAGACAGGATCTGGAAATGAACAAATTCATGTTGGTGACGGTTCCAATATAATTCAAGGAGGAACCGGTCATAATACATGTTATCTTGGAAACCCAAGCAAAGATACTGTGGTAAACTGCGAGTCTAAACTTCAGTAAAAAATCTGGAAATATTTCACATAGATTATAATGGCAACAAGTACTTGTACACTAATGTCTAGATCCCAAAAGTTGTTTTCTAGAGCAAAGAAAGTGATTCCTTCTGGCATAAACAGTCCTGTACGATACTATGATCCGTATCCATTCTTTGTAAGAAACGCAACGGGGAGCATGATCTGGGATGTGGATGGAAATGAATACCTTGACTTTTGTAATGGCTATGGCGCCTTGCTTTTGGGGCACAGAAGAAAAGAGATCATAACAGCTGTTGAGGGACAGTTAAAAAAAGGTACACTTTATTGTGCTCCTACTGAGCTTGAAGTTCAACTGTCTGAACTAGTCTCTAAAAATTATCATTCCATGAAAAAAACACGTCTTGTAAACACAGGAAGTGAGGCCACCATGACTGCAATAAGGTTAGCTCGTGGTTTTACAAAAAAGAAAAAGATAATCAAATTTGAAGGATGCTATCACGGTGCACACGACTATGTGTTGGTAAAAGCAGGTTCTGGTGCGGCTCACAATGGAATATCAGTATCTGACGGTGGATTGGACGAAGTATCAAAAAACACCCTTGTGGTCCAATACAATGATTCTGAGGAGTTAGATTCTATATTGCGAAAAGAAAAAGATGTTGCTGCAGTAATAATAGAACCAGTACCTGCTAACATGGGACTAGTCATTCCAGAAAAAAACTTTCTAAGAAATGTTAGAAAAATTACCTCTGAAAACGATGTTTTGTTGATATTTGATGAGGTAGTGACAGGATTTAGGGTCTCTTCTGGAGGTGCACAGAAACACTTTTCAATAAACCCTGATCTGACAACACTTGGAAAGGCACTAGGAAACGGATTTCCTATTGCTGCTATAGGAGGTAAAAGTGAGATTATGAACAAGTTATCCCCAGAGGGCAAAGTCTATCAAGCTAGTACATATGCAGGAAACCCAATCTCTGTTGCCGCAGGAATAGCATCAATTAAAACAATTAACAAAATAAAATCAACACTATATCCAAAACTTGAGAGTCAATGCAAGAAACTTTCTTGCGCGATATCTGATATTGCATCAGACATGGGAATTCAACACCAGATTAATTATATAGGTTCAATGTTTCAGATATTTTTTACAGACAAACCTGTGGTAAATTATATTTCAGCAAAATCCGCAGATGTAAATAAATTCAAAAAACTTTTCCAAAACCTGCTAAAAAATGGAGTGTTTATTGCACCCTCTCAATTTGAGACAGTTTTTCTTTCATCTGCACATTCTAAGGAAAACATTGACAAGACAATTTTGGCATATGAAAAAGCACTAGAGATGGTCAATAAATGAAATATCTAATAGGTACACGTGGAAGTCAGCTATCTCTTGCACAAACCAACTGGGTTATATCTGAAATTAAAAAAAAGTCACCTGATATAGAATTTGAGATAACTGCAATCAAGACAAAGGGGGATACTGATGCCAGACCACTTTTTACAATAAACCAAAAGGGAATATTTGAAAAAGAGATAGACAGAGCAGTTGCCAAAAAAAAGGTGGACCTTGCGGTTCACAGTCTAAAAGATGTGCCTGCTAAGATTCCAGAAGAGCTCGTCATAGCATGTGTACCAAAACGAGAAGAGGCAAGTGATATTCTAATATCAAAAGATGGTAAATCTCTAAGTACAATAAAAAATGGTGCAGTAATTGGTACAAGCAGCTTGAGACGTGCGGTACAAATAATTCGAGTTAGACCTGATCTTGTAGTAAAACCAATACGTGGTAATATCGAAACCAGAATCAAAAAGATTGGAACTGGAGAGTTTGACGGAATTGTGTTGGCTCAAGCAGGAATATCAAGACTAGGTCTTGATGTAAATTATGAAAAACTACCAATAGATACATTTCCACCATCGCCTGGACAGGGAGCACTTGCCATAGTAACTAGAAAAGACAATCATGATTTGATAAAATTACTTGAAAAAATTGAAGATCCTGAAACTAGAAGTGCTGTTGAAGCAGAGCGATCACTTTCTATGTTTGTAGACTCTGGATGCAGGTTTCCAGTTGGCGCACTAGCACAAAAAATTGGAAACAAACTCTCATTACAAGTTACAGTGTATTCGGTAGATGGAACCAAACATATAATGATTAAAAAAGAATCAGATCCAGACTCTGCAGTAGAACTTGGAAAACAAGCTGCAATGGAGTTAACATCAAAAGGTGTATCAGAATTGGCAAAAGATTGGAGAGAAAAAGTAGAGGAATGGAATAAAAAATGAATGGCAAAGTCTTAATCGTTGGAGCAGGACCTGGTGATCCAAAACTTATTACACTAAAAGCCGTAGATGCAATAAAATCCGCCGATGTGGTTTTGTATGATAGGTTAGTTAGTCCTCAAATAATTAACATGATTCCAAAAAAGACAGAAAAAGTATACGTTGGAAGAGATGTCGGAGATGATTACAAACATCAAGATACTACAAACGATTTGATGGTGCAATTTGCAAAGAAAAAGAAAAAAGTTGTTAGACTAAAAGGCGGAGATCCATTTATTTTTGGAAGAGGTGGGGAAGAAGCAGAATTTTTGAAAAAACACAAAATCCCTTATGAGATCATTCCAGGGATAACTTCTGGCATTGGTTCTGCAGAATATTCAGGTATACCATTAACTCATCGAGATTATGCATCATCTGTTGTTTTTGTTACAGGACATGAGGATGCAAGAAAGAAAAGTGAAGTTGTAAACTGGAAAAAATTGGCAAAATCTGTAGACACAATTGTAATAATGATGGGTCTTTCGCGTCTTGATATAATATCAAAGAGGTTGATAAGTGGTGGTCTTGATAAAAAAACACCAGTAGCAATAATTCAAAATGGCACCACCAAAAAACATCGAATGATAAAGGGAAGTTTATCAAGCATAGCCAAAAAAGTTAAACAAGAAAATATTCGCCCTCCATCAATTATAATTATAGGTAAAGTGGTATCACTTTCTGATAAAATTGGATGGAGAAAATAATGAAGGGAAAAGTAATTGCCATAACAAGGTCAAAAGAGGATTCTAAAGAATTTGTAAAACTAGTAACCAAAGAAAAAGGAAAAGCCATATCACTTCCTACTATAGAACTTGTTAGCAAGGGAAATGGTATTGTAGACGAATTTCTAAATGCTATAAAAAAAGAAGATCCTGATTATTCGGTTTTTATGAGCTCCAAGGCAGTCAAGCTTCTTTTTGATACTGCAAAAAAGGTATCAAAATATGAAAAACTTCAACTTGCTGTAGCAAATACAACAGTAATTGCAGTTGGACCGAAAACAAAAAGTGCACTAGAAAATGAAGGGATCAGGGTTGCACATGTGCCAGAAAAGTTTTCATCAATTGGAGTAGGCGAGGTATTTACAATGCTTAATGCTGAAGGAAAAAAGGTTATTGTACCAAGAAGCGGTGCATCCACTCCATTTCTTGCACAACTTTTAGGGAAAATAGGTCTAAAGGTACATGAAATATACCTATATGATGTAAAATCACACAGTGATCTTTCGCAGTGGACAAAATTTAAGAAACTATTTTTTGCACATAAAATAGATGCTATAATATTGACAAGTGCATCTTCAGTTAGGGCATTTTTTGATATCATGCTTTCTGACATTGATGAAAAAACTCTAACTAAAAACCTGAAAAGTACAAAAGTAATAGCGATTGGACCATTCACTGCAGATGAATTACAAAAATTTGGAGTCAAGCCAATAGTAGCTAAAATTCATACTGTGCCTGGTGCGATAGAGACAGTAAAAGCTACTTTTCTTAGATGAACAATTTTAATAATGGTCTTATAGGGAAACAAGCTAGTAAGGACATTGAGTATTAGTCAAGCAGAATCTATTGTAAAACGTTCCAAATCTATTTCAATAGTAATTCCAACGTATAATGAATCAAGAAATATCGTGCGAATATTGGATTCGCTAAACATATCGATTCCACGAGATCTTGATGCCGAAGTTATTGTGGTTGATGATAATTCCCCTGACGGTACTTCAAATACCGTAGAAGAATATGCAAAAAGACAAGATAAAGGGCTTGACATCCAAGTGATAAAACGAACAAACAAGCGAGGTCTTAGCTCTGCCATTGTAAAAGGAATAGAACATGCAAAGGGAGATGCAGTTGTGGTAATGGACAGTGATCTATCTCATCCTACTCAGACCATTCCAAAAATGATTGAAGAGCTGCACAAATCAGATTGTGATATAGTTGTAGCATCCAGATACATAAAAGGCGGCTCTATCTCTGGATGGCCATTTAAAAGAAAACTGATAAGCAAGGGTGCTACCAAAATTGCCCAACATGGCCTTGGAATAAAGATCAAAGATCCAATGTCTGGCTTTTTTGCATTTAAACGCAACATAGTCAATAACATAAAATTTGATGCAATCGGATACAAGATACTTCTTGAAATACTTGTAAAAGCAAAAAATGCCAAAGTAAAAGAGATTCCGTATAACTTTATCGACCGCACATCTGGCTCAAGTAAGATGAGTATATCTGTAGGAGTTGATTATCTCAAATCTGTCTGGAAGCTATATCGGTATGGTAAGTCTGTTGGTGAAAGTGAGAAAAGAACATCGGTGAGATTTTTTTCAAAAGCAGGAAGATTCTATACCGTTGGGGCTTCTGGCCTGTTTGTAAACTATCTAGTTTCATTTCTCTTTGGATCTGAATTAGCTAACCTGTGGTATCTGTATGCTACTATGATTGGTATTGTGTTTTCAATGAGTTCTAACTTTATACTAAATAAAATATGGACATTTGAGGACAGAAACTTTGCAGCTAAGCGTACATTGCAGCAATATGTGATGTTTCTGGGATTTAGTGGAATTGGAGCTGTATTCCAGTTGTTTGTAGTATATGTACTTGTTGAAACAAGACACATGAACTATTCTCTGGCATTATTCATAGCAGTTGCAATTGCATCTGTTGGAAACTTTTTGTTAAACAAAAAATGGACATTTCAAGAAAAAGTTTGGAGCTAAACCTTATTCTAAAATTTTAGAATGTGAAATCAGTTAGGATGAGCTAATGATGTTTCTGTCCAAAATGAATTTAGCTTAGCCTACTCCGCTGTACAAGTAGGAAGAGGGGTGTAACTTTTTTATAACATAACGGAGCTATGCGAGTCATATGACTACAGAAAATATGAACATGGATTATAGTAAATATGATTTCAAAGACTCGACTGAAATGTATGTCTATACAAGCAAGAAGGGTCTGTCAAAAGAAGTAGTTGAAGAGATCAGCAGAATGAAAGGTGAACCACAATGGATGCTGGACTTTAGATTGCGTTCTTATGAAATCTTTATGAAAAAACCAATGCCAAACTGGGGCGGAGATTTGGCAATGATTGATTTTAACAATATCTACTATTATGCAAAAGCATCAGAAAAAACAGAGAAAGACTGGGACAGTGTACCGGCTGAGGTCAAAGCAACCTTTGATAAGCTAGGTATACCAGAAGCAGAAAAAAAGTTTTTGGCAGGAGTAGGAGCACAATATGAATCAGAGGTTGTTTATCATAACCTGAGAGAAGACTTGGCGAAACAGGGCGTCCTTTTCCTAGATACTGACACTGCACTAAAAGAACATCCTGATGTTTTCAAGAAATATTTTGGTAAAGTAATTCCTCCAGAAGACAACAAATTTGCAGCACTTAACAGTGCTGTATGGAGTGGGGGATCTTTCATCTATGTTCCAAAAGGAGTCAAAGTAGATCTTCCATTACAGGCCTACTTTAGAATCAACAAAGAAAACATAGGACAATTTGAGAGAACACTTATCATCGCAGACGAAGGTGCAGAGGTACATTACATCGAAGGTTGTACTGCCCCAGTGTACTCATCAGAATCTCTTCACTCTGCAGTAGTAGAACTGATTGCAATGAAGGGTGCAAAACTAAGATACACAACAATTCAGAACTGGAGTAATGACGTTTACAATCTAGTAACAAAGAGAGCATATGCCTATGAAGGTGCAAGAGTGGAATGGATTGATGGAAACATTGGCAGTAAACTGACAATGAAGTATCCTGGAATCTATCTACTAGGACAAAGAGCACACGGCGAGACACTATCAATTGCATTTGCAGGAAAGAACCAGCACCAAGATACTGGTGCAAAGATGGTGCATCTTGCTCCAAATACAACATCAAGAATTACATCAAAATCAGTAAGCAAAAATAACGGTAGAACAACATATCGAGGTCTCTTGCATGTTGCAAAAGGTGCAACAAATGTCAAGGCGTCAGTTAGATGTGATGCATTACTGTTAGATGACATTTCAAAGACAGATACCTATCCATACATGGAGATAAACCAAGAAGATGCAACTATAACACACGAAGCAACAGTGGGAAAGATAGGTGATGAGCAAATCTTTTACCTTATGACAAGGGGCTTTACAGAAGAAGAGGCATTAACACTAATTGTAAATGGTTTCATTGAACCATTCACTAAAGAGCTTCCTATGGAATACGCGGTGGAGCTCAATAGGCTGATAAAGCTAGAAATGGATGGCTCCGTCGGATAAACCGACAGAGCTTACTTTAGAAAAATGTCATCTCTTGTTTTATCTAAACTCGGAGCTAATCACGTAGAGGAGATATCTGAAGCCAATAATGATCCAGCATGGCTACGAGATTATAGAAAAAATTCATTTTCATTATATCAACAGTTACCTCAAGAGGTTTCTCCATTATACAACAAGTATACCGATGCAAACAAAATGGATGTAGAACAAATTACATTATCATTGAGTTCTGACAGTACTGTACCAGACTTTGTAAAGGACAGATTAGCTGAGATTGGTGACAATCCAGTAATAGTCCAGATCGGTACTAACATTCAAAAAATATCCATTCCATCTGATCTAAAATCCAAAGGTCTTGTAATTTGTTCTATTCAAGACGCAATAAGAGATCATGGTGAGAAAATAAAAAAAATATTTGAAAACATTGATCCAAAAAGAGACAAATACATCGCTCTTAACAACGCGTTTTTCAATTCTGGTATATTTGTATATATACCACAAAATCTTGTACTTGAGAAATCTATTCATCTTGTTACATCACTTGCTTCAGATCAGACATCTGTTATATCGCGTAATATTGTACTGGGTGGAGAAAATTGTAAGGGATCCATTGTACAAGAACTCTATGCTCCAAAATCTGAAAAACAACAAGCCTATCTTGAAGTCCTTGACGTGTCAGTAAATCCAAACTCTCATCTTGATATGATTACACTACAAGCAATGGATCAAAGTGCTGTCAATTTTTCATCACGATCTGCAAGAATAGACCGGGATGGACAGATGAATTGGTATCTTGGTCTTTTTGGTTCATATCTCTCAAGATACAAAGTAGATAATTTCCTAAATGGTGTTGGAGCGAATGCACATGATGTCGAGGTAGTATTTGGAAACCAGAACCAATCATTTGATCTTGCTTCTAACTTGATTCACAACGCAGAATCCACAGTTGGTAGAGTATTGGAAAAATCTGTACTCAAGGATACTGCAAAATCCCTCTTCAAAGGAATGATACGAATAGAAAAAAACGCACATCATGCCGAGTCCTATCTTGCAGGCCACTCAGTTTTGCTTGACAAGGGTGCAAAATCTGACTCTATACCGGGGCTTGAGATTCTAACCAATGATGTAAAAGCTACACATTCTGCATCTGTAGCACAGATGGATGAGGAGCAACTGTTCTATCTGGCAACAAGATGCTTGAGTAAATCTGAAGCTCAAAAAATAATTGTGGAAGGATTTCTAGAACCACTTTCACGAAAGATGTCATATCAAATTCGTGCATGGATTAGCTACTTGATAGAATCAAAATGGGCAGGAAAAGATCTAAAGATAAAGACTGATGAGCAACTAAAATCAATTCTTGAAGTGGAAGAAACAAGATATCGTGAGACTGACATTTTTGAGAGTCACTACAAGTATAGGTGATAGCATGGCAGAATGGGTTAAAGTCTGCAATCAAAACCATCTCAAAAAAGGTGATATGATACCATTTGATCATAAAGACAAAAAATTAATGATTGCAAATTTGGGAGGAAAACTTTACGCCACTGACAGAATCTGTACACATGCAGATGCTGATCTTACCACTGGAATTCTAAATGAGGATGGAGTAACATGCCCATTACATCTATCTATTTTTAATCTCCAAACAGGAGCGCCACAAAATTTGCCTGCAGAAAAGCCACTAAAAACATATAATGTTAAAATAGAACAAAACGAAATTTATGTAGAGGTCGGATAATTTGCAAGCTAGTGTAATTAACATAGAAAGCGTGAGAAACGATTTTCCTATTCTTAAACGTAAAGTTCACAAAGACAAATTGCTTGTATATCTTGATAATGCTGCAACTACACAAAAGCCAATTCAAGTAATTGAGGCAATCAGTAATTATTATCTAAATTATAATTCTAATATTCATAGAGCAGTACATGAGCTTGCTGAAGAAGCAACCGCTGCATATGAAACAACAAGGGACAAGGTAGCAAAATTCATCAACGCAAAAAATCGTGAGGAGATAGTATTTGTACGAGGTACCACGGAGGCAATCAATCTTGTGGCATATGCATGGGGAAGACAAAATGTCCAAAAAGATGACATTATAGTTACAACAGAGTATGAACATCACAGCAACATTGTTCCATGGCAGCTTTTAGTAAAGGAAAAAGGTGCAAAACTAGAGTATATTGGGGTAGATGATAACGGTGAGCTGATTTTAGATCAGCTTGATACGTATCTTGCAACAGGAAAAGTCAAACTGGTAACATTCAGCCAAATGTCAAATGTTCTGGGTACTATAACAAAATCTGAGGAGATTATAAAAAAATGCCACAAGTACAACGTTCGAGTTCTAGTTGACGGTGCTCAATCAGTTCCACACATGAAAGTAGATCTGCAGAAACTTGACTGTGACTTTTTTGCATTTTCTGCTCATAAAATGTTAGGTCCAACAGGTGTTGGAATACTATGGGCAAGAAAAGAATTGCTTCAGGAAATGGTTCCATTTAACGGCGGAGGAGACATGATTCGTGAGGTACACAAGTATGAAACCACATGGAACGACCTTCCATACAAGTTTGAGGCAGGTACTCCAAACATAGCTGATGTGATTGGGTTTGCGGCAGCAATTGACTATCTTGAAAAAATTGGAATGGATAAGGTACGTGAGCATGAAGTTGATATCACAAAATATGCGCTTGAAAAACTTTCTCAGATAAAAGGAATCAAAATCTATGGTCCAATGAACACTGAGAAACGTGGTGGTGTGATATCATTTAATCTAGGAGATATTCATCCACATGATCTTGCAACAATAATTGATGAAGATGGAGTTGCAATACGCTCAGGTCATCACTGCGCCCAAGTTTTGATGGAAAGACTTGATGTATCTGCAACATCTCGTGCAAGCTTTTATATCTATAATACAAAAGAAGAGGTGGATGTTCTTATCAAATCCCTTAACAGGGCAAAGGAGTTGTTTAAACTTTGAGTAGTGCTGATATCTATCGAGAAATAATACTTGATTATTACAGAAACCCGCGAAACTTTGGCAAGATACCAAATCCAGATATTTCACAGCGAGATAGTAATCCGCTCTGTGGCGATGAGCTTGAGATGCATCTTAATATAAAAGATAACAAGGTATCTGATGTTAAATTTACAGGAAAGGGATGCGCAATCAGTCAAGCAAGCGCATCCATGCTAACCGAACTCATAATGGGTAAAGACTTTGAATATGTGAAAAAACTCACTAAAGAAGATATACTTGACAACTTGGGGCTGCATGATCTTGGTCCTGCTAGGATAAAATGTGCCTTGTTGTCACTTAAGGTGTTAAAGTCTGGTCTATACTCTTACCTGTCAGATAAACTCAAGGATACCGCATCTGCTGACAAAATAAAAGAAGAAGCATCAGGTCTGTACTAGAGTTGTCCAATCAGGAACCCATTCCATTGCAAATACGAAAAATAATTTTTGAAAAATTCAATGACGTTAACCTTAGATTTACAAATGATGAAATTTTTGAGGTTTTAAAAAATGACGGACTAGATGATTCCATTACTATAGATGACATGGAACCACACTTTAAGCAACTACACGACGAGGGATTGATACGACCAATTGCACAGAACTTTACAACCCAGTGGTTCAAGATATTTGAAATAATTGAGAGACTAAAATGCAAGTCCTGTGGGCAAGATGTTTACCTTGGAAAACTAGAGCCAAGAACTTGTAATCACTGCAATGCATCTATTTAGAATGATATCTTGTAGCAGCGTCTTCGAGGGCTTGGATCATTGGTAATTTGGCACCTGTAAGATACAACACAAGGGCCCCTCCTGCGGTGCTGATGAGATTGATCTTGTCTGAGAGACCATATCGTTTGACTGCAGCAGTAAGGTGTCCCCCACTTACTATAGTAGTTGCAAACGAATTTGCCACACCCTTTAGCAGTGATTCTGTCCCAAACTTGAAATTCTCGTTTTCAAAAAATCCTGCAGGACCACTCATAAAGACAGTTCCTGCACTTTGAATTGATTTTAGATAATATTCTACAGTCTTTGGGCCTAGGTCAAGTATCTGGTCACCTTTTTCCATTTCTCTTACATCCATCTCAATTCTTTTTCCACCTCTTTCAATAGCAATGTCTACTGGAACAGAAAAAACATCGGGATACTCACCTATGAGCGCATGTGCCTTGGATACTACTTCGTCTTCTCTTTTTATTCCCAGTGCCGATCTGATTCTTCCTTGAGCTCTCAAAAACACATTGGCAATTACACCCGTAAGTAAAACCTGGTCTGCCCTGCCATTTTGAATTAATTCTTTTATTGCCTCAAGCCTGTCTACTACCTTTGAACCTCCGAGAACTACCACATGTGGACCCTTGGCAACTGTCATTATCTCATCTAGCTTTCGTACCTCTCTTTCTACTAATCTTCCTGCGCAAGCTGGAAGTACGTGTGCAAAACCAATGATTGATGGATGTGCCCTGTGTGAACTTGGAAAAGAATCAAGTACGCAAAGATCAAATAATTTGGAAAGGCGTTGAACCATTATGGTCTTTGAGGCTTCAGTTGGCGAAAACTCATAATTTTCTTCAGCGCACAATCTTAAATTATCAAGAACTATGACGTCACCATCTTTCATGTTTTTGATTTCTCGCTGAGCTTCACTTCCAATTACATCTTCTACATACTTTACCTTTCTACCAAGGATCTCGCTCATTACCTTGGCATGATTTTCCATGCTGGTGTAATCCTTATTTCCAACTCTTCCTTGGTGTGATGCGATCACAACCTTTGCACCCTCTAGATCTTTAAGTGATTCTGTGGACTCGCGTATTCTACTAGTTTCAATTATTTTCAAGGTAGCAGGATCTATTGGACAGTTCATATCCACTCTTAGAAATATAGTTTTACTCTTTGTATCAAAATCATCCAGTGTTAGAATCTTCACGAATGTTCTATCTTATATTGTGTTTAAAATCTTTTAGTGATTGTAATACGATCAAATATTTTTGTGTGGCAATCTCTAATATGGTGGCATATTCGATACTTGGTATGAAACCAGGAGGAATTAACCCTGCAGAATTGGATCTTTGATATAAGAAGCAGGACTTTCTTATTACTTGTAATTGCTTTTTTGATACTTACATATCTAGCAGTTGCAAAAACTATAGTCAATCCTGACTCTGGATTTGAAAATTACATGCGTCAGATTGGCGGCAATACCACAATCGATCTCTTGATGGATATCTTCACAGAACTTGGCTGGGTAGTATATCCAATATTTGTAAGCATTATCCTGTTTATACGAAAAAAATCAAGGCGCCTCGGACTGATACTCTTACTATCTCTACTAGTTGGCAGCATGATTGCTGCCTATATGAGATGCTATACAGGTTATGAAAAGCCGCCGTGGGACTTTTTGGGTGCTCATCTATCTATAAAATCAGGAGCAGATGTTGGGGTGCCGTGCCAAATAGATGGCACCTTTCCAGCAGGACATACTGTACGAAGTACAATTTTTGCATTCATTGTAGGCTATGCGTTATCACGTAGATTTCCACGTGGTTGCTATCTTTTATGGCTATATCCAATCCTAGTTTCAATTAGTAGATTATACTTGTTACAAGAGTACCCGTTGACAGTAATATCTGGTGCAATCTTTGGAATCTTGATAGCAAATGTAGTAGCAAAGAAGCTAAAAATCGAAGTTATTTTTGATAAATTAAAAACCTAACTCTTGCATTACTTTTGAGCTGATAAGTACCATTGCAAAATGATCTGTATCATGACTATAGATCCAATACCTTACATCGCGTTCTTGTTTTGTCTTTCTTAATCCTAGATTGATCTCATTTACAAGTGTAAAACCAATTTTTTTTGCTGTCTTTTTTTCTTTTGTCATAATTATTTTAAATGCGCCTTTTTGTGTAGCAAAGCCCATGCGTACTATTTGATCTGCAATAGATTGTGTTTTTCGCTCATCTTCTATGTTAAATGTCTGAATGACTGGAAGCTGTGATGGATGAAACTCCATGTTTTACAATTTGTACTGCCAAATAAAATCTACCTGATCCGATCAGAAAGTGAGTCATTTTTTAGTAAAAACCAAGCAAAAACATGTTAAAAATATTAACTCAGATGTCAAATCCTGATCATAACAATAACTTAATCGATTATGAAGGCTTTAAAATCGCATGGCATCCCTTGCGGCACTAGCTAAATCGTATAGATTGAAAAAAGCCCAAGTATCACAACTACGAAGGCAAAGCCAAAACAAGCTCAAAAAAGCACATTCAATGAAAAGACGTTCGTCATCTGGGTTGTCTTCTATAGAGCGACATAAAGAAGAACTAGGTAGGGAAAAAGCTCATTTATCACAATTATTGACTCAACTCTTGGCTCGAAAAGATAGTATTGAGAGGCTAAAGATAGCTGCCGAAGAGAGACTAAAACAAGAACAAGACGCACGAGATATGGTAAAACAAGAAAGTGAATATGGCGCAGGTGACAAAACTGCAGCACTTGAGAGACTCAAATACATTGACGAAAAAATATCTGAACTACACACTGAAATAAAGGAAAGAGAGTCGGCACATGCAAAAATTATAAAAGAGATTGAAACAGCAGAAAAACAAAAGGCCAAGATTGATGTACAGTTAAAAAAACAAATCCATGCAAAACCGTCTCTTTTAGAACAACTAAAAAGTAGCACAAAGGCCGAAAATGCACTACGGCCAAAAGTTGCATCTTTGATAAAACGTGAAGAACAAGCAAGCAAGGCATTATCTGTAATTCAAAAGAAACTAGTACAAGCACTTGCAGAAAAAAGAAAAAGAGAGGCAAAACTACGTGCTATGAAAAGAAACGCAAGACGCAAGGCAATTGCGCGAAAGGCAAAAAAAGCAAAAAGCAAGACAAGAAAGAAAACAAAAAGTAAGGCAAGAACACCCACAAAGAAAGTAACAAGAAAAGTAAGACCTAAGAGAAAAATTCCAAGAAAGAAAAGGACTAAGAGAAAGAAATCTAGACGATAGGACCAATCATACGCTTAATTAATATTGATTAATCCACTTTGTGATTCTGTGTCATCTCATAGCCGAATTATTGTAGAAATATTTGAAACGCCAAAATTGAAAAACCCTATCCTGATTTGTGGACTTCCTGGTAGTGGGTTTGTCGGAAAACTTGCAGTTGATCACGCAATTGATGAGCTCAAAGCAATTCCATTTGCAAGTATATTTTCTTCTGCATTTCCACCCCAAGTACTGATTCAATCTGATGGAACAGCAGATTTGATGAAAAATGTCCTTTACTATAGTAAAGGAAAATCACATGATCTGATTTTCCTAAGTGGTGATGCACAACCCGTAACACCTGAAAGTGAGTATGAAATGGCAGACGAACTAACAAAGATCTGCGAAAAATTAGGCGTTAAAACAATTTACACGTTAGCTGCATACATTACTGGAACATTTACAAAATCGCAGCAAGTTTATGGTACAAGCACATCGCCAAACATTGTTAAAGATTTTTCAAAATATGGCATACATTCCATGAATAGTGGAAGTATAACAGGAATGAATGGGTTGATAATTGGAGTTGGTAAAAGAAAAGGAATTATTGGAATATGCTTGCTTGGCGAAACATCCGGATATGTTGTTGATGCGAAAGCGTCAAAAGCAGTACTTGAAACTCTAACAAAAATGTTGGACCTAAAACTTGACCTATCAAGTCTATCAAAAAAGGCTCAAGACACAGAACAACTTGTAAAAACAATTGAAGAACAAATGGGACAGCGACAACAGGACCCATCGTTGACATTGTCCCAGCAGGACAAAAAACTAGGATACATTAGCTAAAATGAAAAAGCGCGGATTTTATGTAGTGATTGCAGGAGCATCAATGATAATTGCCGCAATGGGTGTTGCATACTCCATAACGGCAAACTCATCTGAAGGTCTTTCTGGCAATGACTTTCTTCCATCACCTGAAAGCATGTTTGATAGTGTATCAGAACAGGTAACAATTGATGCTGGAAATGCATATTCATTTTCTCATACTACAAATACTGCTCAGGTACCTCTTATGTGGGGCGTACACATAATTGACTACAAGGGGGATGATTCTGTAACAATTTCAATATCTAATATCTTTGGGGACAAGTTTGGTTCCTTTACAGAAAACGATCCAATATTTATCAAATCATTTACAATACCAAAAATAGACACTTACAACTTTAATGTGGAAAATAATGGAAAATCACCTGTTACTTTAAAAATGATGTTTACTGAAAACCCGGAAAAATCTAAAGCGTTAACTGATCCAAACTCCCCATTTGTTAAAAATATCATACCTCTTGCAGCAGCTGGATTTCTCTTAATGATTGGAATTATTACGATAATTGTAGGGATAATACTTGCAGTAGTTGATTGGAAGAAAGGAAAAAACCAATCTAGGTATATCTAGAACTCGATTACTGTAAGCTTGCCATATTTTCCTACATTCAAAGAGTTTTCTCCCCTAAATGTAGAAATGTATCCGTTTTCAATTCTTACTTTGGAGCCTACTTTTACCATCTTGATTTGTGCATCCCACAAAGTCAGCTTTATCTGCCCCGTATCGTCTTTTAGTATTGCATCTGCCACCTGAGCCTGTCCACCTGTCTTTAGGTTTACAGTTCTAGGTTCAGTAATGCTATCTATTGTTCCCTCTACCGGTTCTAGTCTGTTTTGTGGTTTGTTTAGCTGTCCTATATTTGGCATTTAGAAAAATTTTCTTCATTCAAATAATAAGTGTTTTCATGCCTAAGATATCATATATCAGGAGTTAAGACTGATTCTGTTGTGTCAGGGTTTGTACAATCAATGGTTATTATTAAGCAAGAATTATCAAAAACCATGTCATCACCAGACAGACAGATGCATCCTGCTACATGTGCAGACTGCAAAAAAGAAACACAGGTACCTTTCCAACCAAAAGAAGGAAGACCAGTATATTGTCGTGAATGTTTACCAAAACATCGTGGCGAAAGAAGATTTTAGGCTGAAATACGCTTAAACTAGTTTTTTTATTAGATGCTCTAATATCAAATTTCAATTATTTTCTTGATCTTGTCTTTCCGTTTGTTTCTATTTGCTATGTCCTTTTTATCCTGTATATTACTAATTGATGACTACTCTTTTAGCGATCTTGGAAAGATTTGGAATAACTCTATTCAATTAACCCATTGATTGCAATACTAGAATTATCATTACTATGGTAAAAACTCCAAAAATTGACCCGATTGATATGGTAAGAACTGTCTTTCGATTCATGATGTAACTCAATCGGTATCCACTAATTAAGATATCAAATAATTTTATCACACATGGTTTGGGTGATCAGATTTTAAATATGGTGCTGATAAATTACAAAAACGATGAGCGATCAGACCAGGTATTTTTTCAATTTTTCATTCTTTAAAATAGACCAAAAGTGGCGTTGGATGGCTGACCTGGCAAAGGAGGAATCTGCAAAAGAGGTAGAAAATGTACTAAAAAACTCGCAGATAATGTTTCGTTCTTATTCTACATTGGGATTAAGAGATGATACCGAGTTTTTGCTTTGGTTTGCATCAGACTCTGTTGAAAAGATCCAAGACGTTATTTCAAAATTATACTTGACCATATTTGGCAAGTATATTGTTCCAACACATGTTTATCTCTCAAGTACAAGACCATCTATTTATGCAAAGGGCTCTTCAGGTCATGGTTGGCTTGCGGGAGAAGAACAAAAAAAATATGTTATAGTTTACCCATTCATCAAGACGCGAGAATGGTACCTATTGCCAATTGAAAAAAGAAAAGAGATGATGGCCGAACACATTGCAGTAGGGCAAAAATATCCCGATGTGAAACTGAATACCACATACTCATTTGGAATTCATGATGAGGATTTTATGTTAGCCTTCGAGACAGATGACTTGCATAGATTTCAAGACTTGATAATGGATCTTAGAGAAACTCGCGTCAGCGGATATGTTGCAGTTGACACTCCAATGATAACATGTGTCAAAAAAGATGTTGTTCCGTTGATTAGGAGTCTTGGATGATGAAGACACTAAAGGAATGGGCAACTGTAGTAAAAGCACTTGAGACTGGAAACCAAACAGTACTACTAAGAAAGGGAGGAATCTTGGAAACTGCCTCTGGTTTTAAAGTAGAATCAAAAAGGTTCGCACTATTTCCAACATATGAACATCAAGACAAGTCTTCCTTGAAAAGCCAATTCTACCATTATCTTGCTGATGCAAGAGAACAAAAGCCAAAGGAGGGAACAAACAGAATCACTTCTTTTGCAGATGTCTTGGAAGAACAAGATGTCTCATCAATGGAAAAAATTGAAATGCTCTCTTCCTTTCACATTTGGAGTGATTCATACATGACAGAAAGAATGAACTGGATGCCAGAAAAACCTATGAAAGCAATTTTTCTCAAAGTATACAAGATTGATCCAATAGAGATCCCAATCCTACCTGAATATCATGGATGCAAATCTTGGATAGAATTAAATGTAAATTCAGAAAATGGAAATGCTGTTTTGAGTGAAGCGATTCTTCAGAATAAACTACAAGAATTTAGGAGTATTGTAAATTGAAATATAGAAAACTCGGCAAGAGCGGTATTGAGGTATCCGAGATAGGATTTGGTGCCTGGACATTGGGTCTTGATTGGTGGGGAAAGAAGATTGAAGATGATGAGGCAAAGAGAATGCTCAAGCGTGCATTTGATCTTGGAATAACCTATTTTGAGACTGGAGATATCTACG
The DNA here is from genome assembly GCA_021325595.1 of Nitrososphaerota archaeon. Lineage (GTDB taxonomy): Archaea > Thermoproteota > Nitrososphaeria > Nitrososphaerales > Nitrosopumilaceae > Nitrosotalea. Next base: position 18,272 of record JAJPGX010000021.1, read on the forward strand.
GTAGAGGTAAAAGTGAGAAACTAATAGGCGAAGTATTTGCTGGAATGAGAAATCAGGTGGTATTATCTACAAAATATGGCTATGATATATACTCAAATGAACAAATAGGACACAAGGAACTACCACAAAAATTCACTCCAGAATTTACTGATTTTGCCCTACAAAAAAGTCTTGAAAGACTACAAACTGACTATGTAGATGTTTACGGATTGCATAATCCCAAGATTAGCACTATAAAAAATAGATTAGTTATAAATACACTTGATAAAAAAATCAAGGATGGCAAGATCAAAAGTTATCAGGTAGCACTAGGGCCAGCCATTGGGTGGACAGAAGAAGGACTGGAGTCCATGCGAAGTACTAATACAGCAGCAGTACAAACAGTATACAATATTTTAGAACAAAATCCTGGCAATATTTTGATGGACGAAGCAGAAAAACGGAATGTTGGAATTCTGGTTCGAGTACCAGATGCTTCAGGTATTCTTACAGGTAAAGTAACTGCTGACACAAAGATAAGCGAAAAAGACCATAGATCTGTTAGATCAGGTGATTGGATAAAAGAATCACTAAAGAAAGTGGATCAATTAATGCCAATTGCAAAAAGAAACGGACTGAATATAACAGAACTTGCAATCAAGTTCATTTTATCACAAAAATCTGTTTCTTCTGTGCTACCCACTGTTGTATCAGAGGAGGAAATTGAAATGTTTGCACAAATGTCTGATGGTAATTATTTGAACAATTCTGACAAAAATGAAGTAATCTCCCTGTTTGCTCAGTGGCCTCCATACGAGATTAAAGCATCTGCACAGACTGCTTAAAATTGTATTTTGATCTTTTCAAATACTTGAAAACATTATCTATAATCCTAATTCAGTGAAGTTCTTTGTATATTTTCTCTTATAATCAGTTTAGATTTTTGTAAAAAATTGTTTTTTAAATATTAATTAGGTGATTGTAAATATATTACCACTAACTATTTTCACATAATCGTCAGTGTCAAACATAGATCTCATTGAATTTTCCAAAATAATTTCCAGTAAAACATCAGCATTGGAATTCCTATGTAAGCAGTCCAAATCAAACAAAATCGTCTGTTGTTCTTCGTGTAAATCCGAAACTATTACATCACAGCAAGAGGCAATATGAGGTGTCAGGATTGTAAAATAGATTACAGACCATTCTGGAACACGCGGCTTGACATCATCAATATTGATTTTGTAAAATGGCTGGCCCTCATCAAGCTCTTTGATCTTGGAATTAGCGCAAGACGAGCTGCAAGAGAAGCTGGCGTCAGTTATCCTACGGCACTCCATGCATTTGATTGTATGAGATATTCCATATTGCATGAACTTGCCAAGACCGACAAGATACTCAAGGGCGAAATTGAGGCTGATGAAGCGTATTTTGGAGGAAGAAGAAAGGGAAACCGTGGAAGGGGTGCTAGGAACAAAACAATCATCTTTGGCATACTGGAAAGGAGAGGAAAGGTCTCAGTGGATATAGTAAGCAATGTTTCTGCCAAGACACTGCTGGCAAGTACTGTCAAGAAGGTCAAGAAGGGGAGCATAGTGTATACGGACAAGTGGCATGGATATGATTCATTGATGTTCTCAGGATACAAGCACATGTCAGTAGACCATCAGAAGAGATTTGCAAATGGTAAGGTCTACATCAACGGAATTGAAGGATTCTGGAGTTTTGCAAAGGAGAGAATGGCTAAACATCATGGAGTGAGCCCAGACAAATTCTTGATATACATCAAGGAGATGGAATGGAGATACAACAACAGAGATTGCGATTTGTTCCCATTATTGATCAACTATCTGCTTGTGGTAAATAATTGATAATCACCTTTCTTTCTATATTTACAGAATTGCAAAAATTACACGCTATTTATTTTAAATCTTGGATGGGTATTATCTTACCCGATGATTCTAGATCCTTAAGATAATGCGTTAATTCTTCTTTAGATTTACCTGTTTTATCAGATAGTTTGGCAATAC
>JAJPGX010000049.1 GCA_021325595.1 Nitrososphaerota archaeon
AATATGCCCTCGTTAGGGTGGCTCATCTTACAAAAAGTAAGTATTCCGTCTCTAGTGTTCTTGGTTAACGTTATTGTTCTTTTTGGCCTCTGTACCTTGAAAATCATGTTATAATATTTGGATAAGCTTCTAATTAATCTTGAAATTAATTCAGAATCATTTTGGTACCAGTCAACTTGCTTAGGTCTGAAGTTATTTTTGCAATGATCTCACTTAATTGCGTATTGTCCTTATTTAGTTCCTCTTCTAATTTATTGCGCATTTCTTCTAGTCTGGCTAAATCAGTTTCATGTTTTTGTAATTCAGATTCCTTTGTAGCGAGTGCATTGATATTAAATACATTCAAACCTTTTTGCAAGTTAGTAATTCTTGTCAGATGAGCTTTCTTCAATTCTAAGAATTCATCCAATCTTGCAATGGTTTCCTGAACATATTCGATTGCTTTTTCTGTATCTTTGACAGATAAATTACCTGCCAATGTAGATTTTGAAACTGCCTGTAAAATTTCAATAATTGTATCTTTATTTTCTTGTGTTATTACATGATAAGGCTCTTTAATCAATTCCTCCATAATTTTTTTAATGGGTTTATCAAAGGATGAGATGTAAAAGTATTTGCCAAGAGGTCTTGATATTTTTGAAAATTGTAAATCTATTTTATTTTTTATGGCTGTTTTTTCTGATTCTAATTCTCTTAACTCATCTTTAATTTTTAAAAATTCTTTATATTCCTTTTTTGATTTTAGATCAACTATTGATTCATTTAATTCAATTATGATCTGATTTGTTTGGTTTATCTCATCATTAATTTCTGAAAGTCTGCGTGTTTTCTGTTCTATTGTTTTTTTTAGCTCAGAGTGATCAAAAATTAATTTTTCTATATTGGAACAATTTTCTTTTATTGTTTTATGCTCACGTATTGTCTTTTGTAATGCGTTTCTTAAATCTGCAACTTTTGTAATTTCATTTTTTAATTCATCAGCATACTTTTTAGCAAATACGTGCATAATTCTTGTGTGTAAACCTAGTACATCTCCGATTCTTTTTAACATTTGATTTAATTCATTATTGAATGACAACACATCATCATATTTTGTGATATTTGTAAAATCAGACGTAGTTTCTTTTTTGATTATAGCCATTACGGAATTTTTCCCTCGGTTTATAATTACACGTAAATTCTTGTCTACATCATCCAGTTTCAAATCATCTTTTTCCAATTGGATGATTATATCTAGAATATTTTTTTTATATTTTGATGTTTTTTCTTTTAATTCTTTTGCTTCTGATATAGTTCTTTCAATACTGGGGCGTTCCATGTCTACAAGGATTTGTTTAATATCACTTAATGTAATATGATGTTCTTTTTGAATCTCTGTATCGGGCACTACATTTGATTTCTTTTTTCCAAAGCCAAATACCATTTTTAGATCACTGATTATTGTATCTATACAACGTTAAATATTATGCAGATGAAAGTCTGGATATTGAGTGATATCAGGCTTATCATGCTTGGGTCCGTTATAATTTTTGCAGGATTTATGGTGGGGGGAATAAGGAGCTCTTATTATGCACAATTTGTGATTCAGGCTAATCAATTTGATGACTGTTATGACTATTCTACGGGTAATCAAGTTAAGGTCAAATGCAGTGATGTCACACAAGAGTCATTTTTGTACTTGTTACTATCTATTACTCTAATTGGAATAGGTGGGGTAATTATTTTCAAAGGAATCAAAGGAAAATGGGATCAAAATGTCAAAAACGATGAAATGCTTGGTCCTAAAAATCCATGAACCTTGAGATGTATTTATTATTCTAAACTCTTATTTGTTGCTAAATTACAGAAACGATCTGCAACTTGATCTTAAGGATATGAAACTAGCTTATCTGGCATTACCTCTGTTTGTCATAATCAGCATTAGTTCTGCTTATGCTTCCAGTGATTCCTGTGGGTGTGTGGCATTTAGACTTGATGATGTCCAAGATTATTGGTTAGATGATGTACAGATTAAAGTAATGGATACTTTTATGCAAAATAATGCCAGTCTGACAATTGGAATTATAGGAAATTATTTTGGTCACGATTCAAAACTTGTAAATCATGTAAAGTCCATAGTTGATTCCAATACTGATGTTGAGATTGCAAACCATGGATGGAATCATGAGGACTTTACCAAATTTTCAAGAACTGAACAATCTTCTCTGATGAAATTAACAAATGATAAAATGGCGATGATTTTTGGTTTAACTCCCGATGTCTTTATTCCACCTTACGAGATGATCAATAATGATACCATGATAGCTTTCTATGAAAATAAATTTCGTTATATAAGCTCAAACGTTACAATGGATAAACCGATTCATGTGACCAAAAATAATGTATCCCCTCATATTCCATCTACTGCTTATACCGGACTCCTAAATGCTGATGATACCTTATGGCTTGGAGAAAACCACAAACAAACCCTGGTTCGCATAATTGAGAGCATTCAAAAATATGGATATGCTGTGGTTGAAATGCATCCGCAAGAATACTCAATTCGACAAGGATTAAACTATTCTAACATATATAATGAAACACAGATTCACGAGCTCAAACTGTTGATCGATGATCTACATAATGATAATATCAAATTTGTGAACATGAGTAATATTCAAAAAGACATAGGAACCCAAACATTTCCTGCTTGGACAGAAAAAATCCAATCTTGGTATGATGATTATACTATATCTGCCAGCGATGTTTATAACACATATCAATTTTTAATTCAAAATCAAATTATAAAATTTAATTTTCCACAAAATTTATCTAAATACCCAACGCACCAAAATATAACCACAACTGTATTCTGGATAGGAGAATCGGCTGATGCTGATAATGACTATATTAGTAATTCTCAAAGTGCGTGGGATTCTATGTGGATACAACATTATGGTGGAATAGATGATCCAAAATCCCGGGCGGGTTTTTTTCCAAGTAATTTTGTCCCACGCGAAAACCCATTCTATGTGGCATTACCCTATAATGATATTGATGGTAACGGGATAAGAAAATCTGATTCAACTAGAACATATTGGTATGATGAGAAAAATTGGAATGACAGTGAATCGATTGTAAAAAATAGGTGGGTAAAGATTACTCGAGGTGATAAGACTGCATACGCCCAATGGGAAGATGCAGGTCCATTTGTATATGATGATGTGAATTATGTATTTGGTAATAATCCACCTAAAGCTAAATCCGGACTTGATATCTCACCAGCTGTTCGAGACTATATCGAGATTCGAGGTGGAAAAAGTACCCATGTAAGCTGGCAGTTTGTAGATGAAAAAGATGTACCAGATGGGCCTTGGAAAATGATCATAACTAGATCCCAAATTTCTAACTAGATGTATCAAAATATATTAATGGATATAACCGTAAACGGTGATTTACGGTTTCTGTGCTGCTACAGTTTCACATGCCTTCCATTTTTTCAGATCCTGACATGTTATACTTTTGTGTATATGTGTCTGTAATGCATGTTTCATTGTATTCCATTCACTCGCACTACAGAGATGATCCCCGCAAACTCGTTGACCTCCTGCGTATTTGTCAGTAATTATGTAATCTTTTATTATGCTAACATCCCTTGGAGTTAAGGCACTTACAGCAGGAAGGGTAATTGAAAAAATTATTGTTAAAGACAGAACCACTGCAATCAATCCCAGTCTCTTACTTGGCATCATTACTGTTATTTTTTAGAGGTATATTAGGTTAAAATTCTGAGTCCTAGTGGACAAATTCTGAAATGGGTAATAGAATACTATGTCACCTTTACTGGCCCAACATACTGGGTACCAAGAAGCACGTTGCCTTTCTGGTCATATCCATTTAGATAAATATACATGCGGTAATGTCCGGGTGGTATGGATTGACCATAAGCTCCACTATTTCCAGATGGATCTAAGCCAGGTCCTGTATGTGGAATTGAAAATGATATTGGTACTGACGTACCGACATCTATTGGTGTACTGTCTGAGCTAATACCATGAGAAAATCCTGAAAAACCTGTGACCCATGAAGCATACACTGAAGTGCCATCGTATGTCTCAAATGTGACCCTGCTGCTTTGGGTAAGCCATGCTTTGTATGGTCCTAAATTGTATACATATACAGTGCCATCCTCATCTGAACATCCGTTACATACAAAATAACCTGGTAAAGGAGCAGATGGTGATGGGATTTGTATTCCTGAATCAAGTCCACTGATATTTGTATTATCGATATCAAATTTAATTGGAAGCAAACCATGAACTGGATTTACAAATTTGATTTGAAACTTTATTCGTTCATTTTGGTCAAGTGCCACAGCAGGTAAACTCATTGTAAAGTTTTGATAGTTCCATGAACTGCTTGATGCAGATATGCTAGGATATGCGCCAAATGAATCTTGAAAGCTAAACGGTACATTTGAAATGCTGGTTGTGTTGATGTGCCTCAAAAAATTACCACTTTTATCTACAACATCCAAAGTAAAAGTAACTGTGTGTGCATTTACTCCATAACTAGTTGATACCAGATCAGTTACCTGTGCAGAGCTAAGCTGGTAGTTATTCCAATGAATTATATCATCAATTGTACCAGGAAAGAAGTTTGTTTGATTCAGCGGATCATAGCCTACATAATAGTTTCCTGGAGGTGCATTTGTACAACTACTAGTGCAACCTGTTATGCTTGTTGTAGTTGCAGATAAATTGTCAACGTATAGGCTGCATGTACTAGAGCTAGTTTTGATTGCTACAAAATGGTGCCACTGCTGATCATCATATCTAGTAGAGCCTGCACTTATGCAAGATGTAGGAGATGAACCGTCACTTTTACCTGAAAACCTAAACACCACTTTTCCAGCAGCGCTAAGCGAAACATCATAAAATGGCTTACTTGCAGCATTTCCCACGTGAAATATCGATTTGTGATTTGTAATTGATCCGCTTGTCTTAAACCAACCCGCAGTTGATGTCACCGAGTTCAAATTTGGATTACTATGGGAATCAGGAGCTTGATTGCGGGCAAAATACTGACTATTGCCATTTAGCACAAATGTGTTACTACTGTTAGTCCCTAAATTTGGACCAAAGGTTGGTCCACCTATTATATTAAGATCTTCGTTGTTACCACTTGAATCTTTTGTAGTAGTACCAGCCGACTCAAAGTGATATACCAGATCAGGTTGATTTGGAATACTTGAAGGAACAGGACTACTGAGATATCTCAGAGTGACATTCCATTTCCCAGCTGCAATTGTTTCAGTGGTTGTATCGTTATTTGTATAAAAAATTGGAGATGTTGTGTCAAGCTGTATAATCTGTCCTGACGCATCTGGATTGACTGAATACATCTGTTTTCCATCTAACGCATCAGTAGTTTCTTTGTGAAAATTCAACTGACTGTCACTAGTGGAAAGAGCTGATAATCCCTTGGAAGTCAATGCTGTGGTACTTGCAGATGCAAATGACACAGGGACAACTGTAACAGCCCCTGTTACAAAATTTCCAGGATATGCATTTTGCAGTGTTGCATTAAATGTAACACTAGAACCTGAGGGACCTGTAATCAAGTAGGTCCATTCAAAATATGCCGTGTTTCCTGTCTGTATACTATCATAAGATGCTGGCGTTGGACCACTTTGAAGAACAGCAGTAGCGCCTTGGGAAATAATTGAGATGCTTGGTATGACATTAGTAAGGGTACCACTTGTCATATTGTTTGTCACGGCCATCAAGATATTGGTTGTAAAGCCAGAGGGAATTGTGGTTGGTATTACGAACATCTGTAAAGGAACAGGTATGTTTGAAGAAGAGCCTACAAAAAATTCCTGTGAATTTCCCCTCTCAGTAACCAATTTCATACTGTATGATTGTGAAGGAAGAGCCGATAGCGCCATGGAAGATCCTATGTTTGTTACTGTCTGTGCAGGAGCTACTACTGAATTTACATCATATTTGGCAAACCAGTCAGTAGGATTAGTTGTATTTTGAACGTAGAGCTTTGTCAAGTTAACTGGAATATCCCCCGTGTTTTTAATGCTGATATCAAATTTGTTATTGTTTATGGAAACCTTGGTGATTTTGAATTGTTCTTTTTGCGTATCCATTCTTTCCTGATTCTTGGTTAGAAATGTCTGACTATAATTGTCCATAAGATGCATGCTATATGTGATGTATCCTATGGTAGTGGTAAGGGCAATTATGGAAAAGACGGTGCCTACGACGGTACTAAGAGCTCTTCTTGATGCGAAGATATTTCACCTGGAACTATTGGGGCAAAACTTGGCTTGTAAATGTCGTTCCTCGTAAAGTTGTAACTGTTATATCGACGGGAGTTGCGGAATTCCAATTATAGTATATTTCTTTTGTAAATTGATTCTTTGGTGTGATGTTAATATTTGATATTGGAAAATCAGTTGAACTTCCAGCACTTGTTAATTTTATGTTAGTAACTTGAAGACCAATTGTACCAGTATTTGTTATTGTCACATTAAGATATTTTGTGGGTGATGTTCCAAACCATACATTTTCTATGACTGCATCCTCATTTAGCTTGTTAACATTAGTTGAGTATGTATTGGATATGGATGTTTGATATGTTGCTAGATTGATGTTAGACCAACCCACCAAACCAGTACCCATGAGTACTGTTGAGGTAAGCAAAATAGCGCTAGTAACAAGACTGCTAAGGGCACGCCTAGACTTGATAAATCTCATTACAATATCCTATTCGTGCGACTTTATTGTAGAATAGCTTGTAACAATTTGAAGATACGCATTTCCATTAATGGAAATGACCCATGCTCAAGCAATGCTAGCCAAACCACTGCTCTAGGTTATGGCTTTTCTTTTCAAGCGATTTTTTCAGTCTGTTAAGGGATATCTCTACTCTTTCTTGGGAAAAGCTTCGCTCCTTTGTAAGGTAATTTGTAACTCCTTGGTAATCGACATTTCCAAATGCTATCTCGCCAACTTCAGCTACTTTTGGATGTAAGAAAATTTCTCGTATCTGTTTGTAATCTATCTCTTCAAGCTTGTCTTGTATTTGTTGCACATCCTCTAGTTTACCATATTCCTTGATTATTTTTAATGCGGTTTTTGGGCCTATCCTTTCAAATCCATCTGGATTAAAGTCGGTTCCTATCAGTATTCCGATATCTACAAGCTGCTCCCTTGTTACTCCAAGTTCAGAAAGTGTCTTGGCCAGATCAATGATCTCAGGTTCAATCTCAATTGTGGTATTTCTGTTTGGAAGTTTTCTTTTACCGCTATTTGTAAAATTTCTAACAAGCTTTTTGGCACCAAACAATAAAGAGTCAAAGTCTTGACTTGCTGACGCAAATGCTTTTCCAGTAATAGTAAGATGTGCTGCGGTTGCCTCGCCTTCTGACGGTGCCTGTATATGAGGGATACCAAAGAGATCAAGCAATCTCTTGGAATCTTGTACCATTTCGTCTCTTAGGACAGAAGTTTGTTGAGCATATTTTCTTGCTTCTTCGTATTTTCCTTCGCTTATAGCTATTTCATATTTTACAGTAGCATCTTTCTTGATCTGCTTTCTTCTTTCAATCTCAGCAGATTTTAGAGATGGTGGTCTTCCATCAAAAACATACACTGGTTTTATTCCAAGTGATAAAAAGTTAACATTCCTATAGAAAAGTCCACTAATATGACTTGTAACCTTTCCACTAAAATCAGTTAGTGGTAATCCATCTGGTCCTCGAATAATTGAAAGAAATTGGTATATTGCATTGTATGCATCAATAGCTACTATCTTTGATGTAAACGATTCTAGATTGGTTTTTTCCCTCACACAAAGTGTCTTTAAGTCTAGGCCCAAGTTTTCACTCTACGCGATATGTTTCTGTCTCCCCTATTTCTTTTTTGTAAGGGACTTTGATTCCCAGCCCTTTTCAATTATTTCCTCGTAAATGTTTGATAGTTTTGGAATGGCTTCTCCTTTTTCAGCAGCCACTTTTACCTTTTCACGGTAATAGTTTTCTATTGCTTTTGCAACCTTTCCATCAATTGTTATCGATATCCTGGTCTTTGCCATCTCCTGTCTCTGTTTTATCAAATATCAATAATAAATTATCTATTATCAATTTGGATTTGAGGAATAAGCAAGAATCCTTCTTTTGTTATTTTCATATGTACAGGAGTATCCTCAGAGAGCCCAATTTGGGCCAAAAGGGAGCCTATTGTAATCTCGTCCTGTAGCGCATATTTTTTGCCATCCATCTCAACGGTCACTGTCTTCTTGATGACTGTCTCCATCTCGTTTTATGATAAATTATCTACTTTATATTCTTTATTATATATTTGATCTACTGATCATCTGATCATTTTATACTCATTGTATTTATTTGCCAAGATGACAGTCTTGACAGGCTGCCAGGTTAGCCAAGCGGTACGGCGACCGCCTCGAGATCAAATCACAAGGTAGCGGTTGTGCGCAAGCACTCAGGGGTTCGAATCCCTTACCTGGCGC
>JAJPGX010000017.1 GCA_021325595.1 Nitrososphaerota archaeon
TAAGCTTTGATCTTCAATCATTTTATCTATTCTTTGAATAAGCGAGTTCATGCGATTTATCAAAGTCCGGCAATAAAAAAATCTTTTGAATCACTTCAAAAGGATTTGGAAGTATAAAGACTATCCCTTAAAATGTCACTAATCGGCAGGTTGTTGATACCTACTATACTACACATATTGGTCTTCAACTTGACAACCCCCTAAAGTCATCCAATAGTTCCTTGAATTGCTCAACTGCATGTTTGAACGCAAGTTCAGGCTCATGTTTCTCAATCTCTTCTCCACACTTAGAACATGCCACCATTAACTAAAACCTCCAATAGTGTGAGTGTGGACACCTACTACACTACTTTCGTAGTTTTCAATATCCACGTTGCTAGGTTCGTTACTTGACGATACTACTCTCTTAGAAGGGATTTGAACCGATACCCTTTCTGTCCAAGTAAGGTCTGATACCTGTTCTTGAACCAAATTCTGTCTGCCCATTCTTCTATTGTTTCCCAATCTTCGATTTTCTCGCATTTCACGAATTCACCGACCCACATCGGTAAATTTTTCTTATTAAACCCTTGCAGTATTCTCGTTTCTAGGATTTTTTTCATCATACTATGCTTCCCTTACTTTTAAAGATGATACACTATACTACAATTTTTTACTCTTGTCATAATCTGCGAGTTCGACATATAGCGAAGCCCCACGAGCGTATAGTCGAACGAGTCTAGCCCCCCAAGCCCCCTGCGAAGTCCGAGCGAAGTAGTGTCGTAAGACACTACGAAGCGAGGTAGAGCGGACTACACTACCCGTTAGGGTAGTGCCACGATCAACGATCGTGGTGAGAGAAGTGAAACGAGCAAGAGGGGTGTCACGAAGTGACGGGGTGAATTGCGAAGTGTAACGACCGAATGGTGCGCTCTACCTCGGTGAACCTCGGTTTTGCGTTAGCAAAAAACACCTAGCGAGTTTACGAGCCTGGTGTTAGAGGTGAGCGAGGACTTCGCCATTGAGCGAAGTGGCAAGGGGGTGGATTGACGAAGTCAAGACGGGGGAATTGCCACGAAGCGAGTTAACTTAATCCTGCTTCGCCTGTTTCTGCAACACTAACATTTTGAGTAGTGTTTTGATGAGCCCATAAAGAAGGATCGCCGAGATGATTAGTAAATTGAGGATACCAATCTAATCTTGCTAAAATAGTTCTCATTCTAATCAGTATTGGTGGATTTCCTTGAACTACATATTCATTCCAAGGTTCAGCAGATTGATCACCAACAAATGTAGTTAATTCAACTCTTCGTGCAGTTTGCATTCGTTCAGGTGTTAAAAGTTCAGTTGAAGGTTCTTTTTTTTGTCCACGATTTGTGAATGCTACTAACGTCTGTCCACCAATCATATAGGTAGGAACACCTGCACCTCTTGCTTGTTGCGGTAACATCTCTTGTGGCACTTCTAATATGTTAGTTGGAATATTTGCTATTCTTAATGTGCCAATTACTTCGGGATGTTCTATTTCATAAGTACTATATTGGAATCTCCTAATTCTAAATAGTTTGTCTAATAATCTATGAGGTTGGATATTTGGCATCATGTTTAATTTATTTTGATTAAACTTTTCTTAGTGAAATAATTATTAATTTTAGCGTATGGTGCATCCGATATTTCAGTGAAAGACCATTTTGAACTTACTTCAGTTTCATCACTATCTTTTAGTATTTTCTGATTGTTTTTTCCAGATGTATATTGATTAATTATTAATTCAAGTGGGGTTGTTTCAGGTGTGTCCTCGACTAAACCTATTAGACCGAGTTTCTTGGCTTCCAACATAGCCATTTCGTAGCCTTTTTCAGTTAAAGCAGAATAATTGCATATTTCACATATGATTGATTCAAAAACTCCTACGTATTCTCCATGTAGATAAAATGGCGCATTACCACGTTTAAGCGGGGAAGCACATTTCGGGCAACCTATTCCGCCAGATGCCATTCTAAATGGGGGAGTTCGCATATCTGATTCCATGTTAATGCTGTTATTTAATATGTTGTTCAGAGATTTTAAAATTACTACCAACTTAGTCTAAGTAGGCAGTCCAAAGATATAGAAAACAAGGTTCCATAGATACCTCAATAGTCCACCGTTTCCATTTTACTTTATACTCTCCTTTTTTCTGCATCGACTTATCTCCATCCTTGAGTGCTTCTCTTACTTGGTCAAAAGGAAGAAATCTTTGACTCATCCTATCAGCAAAATGAGTATCGTAAATTCTTTCGCAGTCTCTCCAAGGATCCAATGCAACATGCGTATTAAAAAATGATAATTTAAGATTATTCTAAAATTCAGTCCTTTTAGGCTCACAATCTTTAAATCAATAACTACCAATCTTTTGTATGAAAAAATCAACACAAGTAAAATATCATAGCCAACAAGAAATGTTTGATCTTTTGGCACAAATGAGTCACTTATTTGGTTTTACAATCTACAAAGCAGTTAGTCCACATGGTTGGTTTATTTCACCAACTAAAGACAGGACAATCACATTGCAATCAGGAGCAGTAGAAGTCAAGGTAGACCACAAACTTATTGCATATGAAAAAAAGGCAATATCCAAATTACTAAATGCAAGGTTCACATCAGAAAAGAAAGTCCCAGACAAAAAACCAAAAGAATTCATTTATGAATTTACTTTCATGAAAGAAAGAGATTACTAATTTCTCTTTTTTCTTCAAACCCGCAATCAATACAAGTCCAGCACTCGTGTAGTGTGCTACTACGTCTAAGGTAGTATATTACTCTCTTATGCGAACACTTCCGCCAATCTCTGAACTTTACGTTGATCTTCTTAGTTTTTTTATTTTTTCTCGTTCAATCACTTTTAATTTTCCAATAGCCTCTTCATCGTTATCGCTAGTTCCGTCTATCTTATTGCAGAACCAACCCACAAATTTCTCCCAATCAATCATTTCCTCACTTTGCGATTCTTCCTAAATGCTACCCACGAGAGACCTTCCAAGAATACGACAAAACTAAATCCTTCCATAGAAGCCATTACCAAAAGATAATCCAAAATTTCAGCAATTGAAATTTCACCAAGTACATACAGAATCATTGCTATCCACCCAAAGAAAAAGAAAAATGCACTAGCCAAAATGCCAACTTGAAGTAACACTAGTGCAAATTTTACACTCTTTCGAACTTCCATTTACCCGAGAGTTTTCTGAGTTTTTCTATACTCCATTTTTGCGAAGTCTAGAACCTTGTCGCTAACAAAGGCGACCTGTTCACTATTCTGTCCGATAGCGAGGGCGTTCTGAGTTATCTCTGAGATAAAGAGATGTCCAATTTCATAATCGACATTCCTCTCAAACTGACGTTTGCTTGACATAACGCCCGACACGCTGTCTTTCGAGCCTTTCCAATATTCCAAACTTACCTTGCTATGTTCCTCATCTTCTGTAACTACCACAAACTCGGAAGTGTTACAACCTTCCACTACTGTTTTAGTTTGGATTGTAGTTACCCGTTTGTATGTTGGCTTGAGAAGCATATACAAATCGTAGTCGATCTTCTTCTCCTTGTTGTGATATTGTCTTATCACCCTAAACTGCTTTTTCGTTTCGTATTGGTTTTCCATTTTTACCACAATAATATTATGAACCAAAATAACTAAAAACCCATGACATAGAGTTCGTTTATTGTAGTATCTATCTCAAAAAATATTCAATCCAAAAAAGCGACCAAACAATTCCTAATAATCCGACACAAACCAAAAATATCCATTGTTTGTGTAAAGGTAAAAGTTTCAATTCAGAAAAAGATTTTTCAATAGATTTTTCTTTGATGTAACTAATCAGAAAAGGAATCAATCCAAACCAACAAGTAAATAATGTTGCTAGTTGCGCACCGACTAGATAATAAAATGGATTCTTGATAGTAGTGCCACAAATATTTTGATATTCATAATGAGGAACTAAGATATTTCCCATCTGAGTATGTTCCCACACACTACCCATTTGGTATGCCTGTGTATGACAAGAATAATAGATAATTTCTGAAATTATGGGGAAGTGTTGCCCTGCTAACCAAGCGTCAAGTCCAGCAATTCCAAATATGATTGCAAGTAAACCCGATATTACAAAACCAAAACTTCTTTTTTCACTTCCTGCAAATTTCCAGCGTGAACTTTTTGTTCCGCTACTAAAGGTGGGCTTGCCTTCGTCTCTATGGTAATAATTCCACTCTGCCTTGTTTTTCTCTTCCCAATCAATCATTTCCTGACTCCGTGCTTCTCTACTAAATGCAAGCGTGCAAAATCGGGATTAAAGAATTTGTCATCGCAAAAAGGACAATCTAGCAACCCTTTACTATCCCAATTTCTTCTATCACGAGATTCTTTCCAAGCGATTATTTTGGCACAAGGATAAAGTAAACCACGCCAAAACCCCGACCAACAAGATTCCGCAATTGTTAACGAACTACAACATAACATTACAAAAGATGTTACTCCTGCAAAATAATGTAACCATGTTAGCGTAAAGTGGCTAGTCCATTCACTATACCACACCAGCAAAAACAAAGGTATCATAAAACTGAAAAGTTTTATTTTTAATCTTACATGTTTTCTCATTTCTCAAACTCCTTTACCGCTTGTATCAACTCAGGGAGTAAGACGACCTTCGCCTTGTTGCTCTGCACACTTGTAAGATACGAGTATCGTTCTTTCTGTTCTTTGTTAGGAACTACAATTATCACAGGCTTTGCGTATTCTGTTACTTTATTGTCAAATGCGCCAAGACTTTCTTTTAGTCCTGTTTCACATTCAATAACGCATTTGTCTAATTCAATATCTTCTCCTTGTATGCCCTGTATTACCTCATTTAGTATCGGAACATTTCCATTTTTCAAAATCTTTACAGATAATCTTCGAAGCGTAGCGTGGAATTTGCTTAGGTTCTTGTCTTTTCTAAAACAATGGGTTTCTTTCTTATCTTTTTCATTAACTAACTTTTGCTTGTCGATTATATCCTCTTTCACTAATTTGTTGATTTCACCATATACTACAAGTTTCTCTATGTTTTTCTCTTTCCGACTTGATTCCTTTTTGTAAAGTGCATAAGCGACTCTGCTAATGGCTAACGACTCTTCGCTATTGTCCAATACTTGTAAAATTCTTTCTCGGAGTGATTCTTCCTGATCTTGAACTATTACACTTCCGCCCGAAGTGGTCGGCATTATTGCGACCTGTGGCTTTATTTCTGTAACTACAATATTGCTAAACTCTGTTTTCTCTTCTTCCTCTATCTTCTTCTCTATTTGTGTAATGTTTTTCAAATCCTGTTTGTCTTGCACCAAGTAAAATATGGGCACAAATTCCTTTAAGTTCGGGAAGCCGACATCGGTGAACTCTCCCTGAGCAAAATGTGCGACCTCGTCAAGATTCGCCTTGATTGCTCTTAATTGACTTAACGCTTCATCATCATCTGTTTTAAAAATAAATTTTGTTGCAAAGTTACTTCTTATTCCACTATCTATGTCGGTGTATGATTGTGTAGCACAATAAACTGCCAAGCCCATAGAACGTCCTTCTTTCAAAAATGAATTTACCTTTGTGGTTGGAACACCTAAGAGGTGATGAGCTTCATCTATTACTATAACTAAATTTTGTTTCTTCTTCCTTGCCTCATTCCAAATCTGATTCAGCACTAACTCAGCATAAAATATCTTCGCCTTGTCTGAAACAAACCCACTAAAGTCAAATCTTTGCTCAAATCTAATTTTTCTAATTTGTTACTTGTATTGCAAACAAGAGGTCTAACTTGTGTTAAGACGTTCCTTGCTATCTCTCCGCCTTTCTGTCCTGCTAAATTTGTCAAGTATCTTATCTGCTCGTCAAAATTCTTAGCGTGACTAAGAGAGTCCGTGTAGATGGCTTGAACTTGAATAGCCATAAAACCCTGTTTATCTGGAACGATATGATATGCTGTATCAAATCCTGCGCTGTTCGCACCCTTATCTACAAACGGGTCTGGGGGATTTTGAGCAACGTCAATTATTTTATTACTTGTATCTAAATACAAGTCATTGGCCTTAAAATTAAAAACAACAATTACTTCTTTGCATAATTTTCTTTTTAGATTAATTAAAAACGTCATAAGTGTTGTTTTTCCGATTCCTGCGTTTCCTGTAATTAGAACGTGAGGATTGTATTTCTTCGCCAAATATTCTAAAATTGGTAAAATTTCTGCTTCTTTCTCTACTCGCTCGGGTTTGTCCTCATGCTTTTTTGTTTCTTGATTTAACTTGGTCGGGTTTACTTGTGCGATTTTACAAATATTCCCTGCTAAATCTTGATGTTTTTTGTAACCACGATAAAACCAAAGACACGAAATGCCTAAAACTACAATCGTAGCAAACCAAACTTGCAGATATGCTAACACCAAACTAAAAATGCCAAGTCCAAATCCAAAAATCCAATACACATACTGACCTCGTGCATTTTTCTTGTAGATTCTGTCTAATTGACTACTCAACGTTCTCACCCTCATTACTATTATGTTCCGATATGTTTTTAGAACCATCAGTTGAGTTTTGAGAATTATCTAACTTACTGAAATCTATTCTACCTAATAATTTCTCGATATTTTCTAATCTCTCTTTGAATTCCTTGATCTTTCTGTCTTGTTCTACTGCCTTTTTACCAATAAACTCGTTTTGATTCTTTATGATTTCTTGTGCCTTGTCTAACTCTGCCTTATCAACAGCAGACACATCATACTCAAGATATGATAGAGCTTTTCTCCATTCCTCAAACAATATCTTAACCGATGCCTGATAATTTTTTACTTGGATTTTATTAATTGCAAATCCCTTATCGCTCAAAATATCTACTGCACCACCACTATGCTACATTAATTTAGAAATGGCGAGCGGTTGCATACCACTTTGTATCGCTTTATCTACGAATCTATGTCTGAATCCATTAGTCATTTGGATATCATGTCTTTTTTGTCCTTCGGGCAACGTTCCACGAATCTTTTTGATTATGTTTCCTATTGCTTGTTTTATATCAGAATAAGATGCGGGTTTGAGTTGTTTTGTTTTCCTATCTCTTGCAACAAAGAGTGGTTGTCCTTTTGGACTATCTCGAAAACTCGGTTCATTAAATCGTCTTAATTTTAAATGTCTGTCAAGAATGGCAGAAGCAGATGAAGTTAGGAAACTCCAATATTCCGAACCTGTATCAGAATATAGTCTAATTGCCTTACAATTGCCGAATTCTATCTTTTCAATTTCTCTTCCTTGTCCTACAAAATTAAATTTATTAGAATCGTCTACAATATCCTCATACTTCAAGTATCTTGAATTATTTTCTATATTCTCACTGATAATACCAAGCCGACCACCTGTTGAATTCAAGATTCCAATAATTGCCTTAGTCTGAATGTTATCTGCTGTTTCCATCATCAATTTTATGTCCTTGTCTTCCCAAGCACCACGACCGCTTAGTTTTTGAGTCTGTGTTTGAGGAATAATTGAATCCCGTAATTTTCTAGTGAGCATAGCACCCTCTCGATCATTCATTACGAAGAATTTGTCCAGACCTGAAACTATACCAGCGATGTAACTACGTGATTTATTTTGATTATTGAGATACACCAAGTAATCTTTTTGGAATATTCTAATTGCATCATCTTTTAGCGTGAGTAATTTTTCTGGTGTAGTATTATGATATTTACAGAATCTTTTAACATAGTATTCATACCTGTCAAGTGTTTGTTCACTACGTTGTGCGTTTTTCAATTCGTCTATTGGCGAAGTGATTTTGGTTTTCTTTTCCAATGTTCCTATTACATCATTTTGATTTTTGAAGGTATCCAGATTATATCTCCAAAAGGATTTTATGGATAGAAAGTAGGATGCAGTTCGGGCTCCAGTGGTGTAGACCGGTCAAGCATATCGGCCTTTCAAGCCGGGGATCCCGGGTTCAAATTCTAA
>JAJPGX010000028.1 GCA_021325595.1 Nitrososphaerota archaeon
AAGGCCTGTATTGGATGGGAAAGAAGAAGATCAGGGCAGTAATCGATTCAGAATACAGTTTTGAAAATGCCGCAGAAGCACACACAAAGATGTTGACCGGTAAGGGATTGTTTGGGAAGATATTGTTAAAACCAAGCTGAGTATTTTTAGATTAAGTACCGGACTATGCAAAAACCCAAGCAGAGCTTTGAATACCTACTTTCATTTAATATGCTAGAAACTGAAGTTGATATTCGTGTAGCAAAACAATGTAAGACAAAGTAAACTTAAACTAGATATGATGCAGATAACAAACCTCTAAAATATGAAAGCTGCAGTGTTTCGTGAGATAGGTAGAGAACCTTCTAAACTTTTGAAGATTGAAGATATAGAGACTCCGAAGATAAAACCAAATGAGGTCTTGGTAAGAATAGAATCAACTGCGTACAATTATGATGATCTCTGGGCACTTTATGGATACCCTATAAAGGTTCCAATGCCACACATCTCAGGCAGTGACGCGGCCGGTACTGTGATGGAAGTTGGAGAAGATGTCACAAAATTCCAGACTGGCGATAGGGTGGTCATACACCCAAATCTTAGCTGTCGGGTATGTAATGCATGCAATTCTGGAAGAGAATACGATTGTGATGATAGACTTGTTTGGGGATACCAAACAGGACCTCTGTGGGGAGGATTTTCGCAGTATACACATATGCCTGATACCAACCTCGTAAAGATCCCAGACAATCTCTCGTTTAAAGAGGCTGCTGCAATTGCCATGGTCGGTATGACATCATGGCATATGCTAGTTGGAAGGGCAAAGATCCAGCCTAGACAGACAGTTTTAGTCATGGGTGGAGCCAGCGGTATCGGCATGGCAGCAATCCAGATTGCAAAGATTTTCAATTGTACAGTTATCGCAACTGCAGGCAATAAAGAAAAAATTGAAAAATGTTATTCGCTAGGAGCAGATTTTGTTGTCAACCATAGATCTGAATACTGGGATAGAAAGGTCAGAGAGATAACTAATAGATCTGGAATCGACGTGGTAATTGAACATATAGGCAAGACTCATTTTCCGACAGAGATTAGGCTTCTAAGAAAAGGCGGCACTCTTGTATCTACAGGTGCTACCACGGGCTATGATTCTACAATAGATCTGAGATATCTTTTCTTCAAAGGCATAAACATTCTAGGATCTACGCAAGGAACAAAAGCTGAGCTTGAAGAAGTAGTATATTGGACTAGCAAAGGAAAGATCAAGCCCCTAATAGATACAATTTTGCCTTTTGGTCATGTTGCTAAAGGGTTTGAGATGATGAAAACAGGAGATCATTTTGGAAAGATACTCTTAACCCCTCAAAAGATATGATAATCAGAACTAGAATACAACAGTTAATGACAAAAGGTAATTTCTAAATGTATTGAATGGGAAGATTTACAACTACTTTTTATTATACGAAATTGAGGTATAGTGAAAAATACTAAAGACGATCATACAAAGAAAAAAACCGAGACAATTACTTTTAGATTATTGTCAAAACTGGTTGAGGATTTGAAGAAGGAAGCAGAGTTAGAGAAGATCAATCTCAACGCATTTGTTTCCAAGATACTCTCAGGTCACATGAAATGGGGCAGATATGAAAGAAAGGTAGGACTCTTACCAATGACAAAACCATTTGTGAAAGATGCCATAAATCGTATGACTGAAGAAGAAATTGTAAATCTAGCAAATAAAATAGAAAAGGATGATTTTACAAACATTCTAGTCTTCACAAAGGGAGATCAAGGCATCGATGAATTTATCGAGATATTGCATTCTTGGTTAAATGTGGCATATATGCAACACTATATAGAAAAAGGAAATGACTCGTTCCATTTTACAATCCAACATGACCTTGGAAAAAAATGGTCATTATATGTCAAGACAATGATATCAGAACTTGCCCATGATGTACTGGGAAAAAAGATCCAGATCAAGACCACGGACAGTATCGTCTCCCTTGTATTTCCCTTGGACTGATTCCTTGATAGTTATTGTAATTTCAGTTCAATACCATAACATATAGAAAAATCTAATGGAAAACTAAATTTTTAAAAATTGAAATCTCTTCAATAAATGGAATTAAAATTGAAATTCATATGAAATGAATTCGTAAATTGTACCAGATTGTATCCTTGTCCCTCTACTTGTTCTTTTAAAATGGGGGGATGTTAAACTTGTTCACAAGATCTCCTTCTGGTGCTGATTTGATCTTAAATTTCAGAACAAAATTTCTAAATTCAATTAATGTGGACTTGCATAGGGTGAGATCTTTCAGAATTTCAGGAACCACAAATAGAACAATATTGTTAGGAGGGCCCGGAGGGATTCGAACCCCCGACCTGGTGGTCCGAAGCCACCCGCACTATCCGGGCTGTGCTACGGGTCCAATCAAGTAAGAATTTAACAGGGCTAAATATCTGTCTAGATAATTGAAAATCTCACAAAGAGTATCGGGTGTAGAATATGCTATTCGTGATATAGCACTTGAGGCAAGAAAACTCCAAAAAGAAGGCAGACAAATAACCTACCTGAATATAGGAGACCCTCTCCAATATGGATTTCAGCCCCCTGAAAATGTAAAACAAGCACTATCAAGGGCTGTTAAGGAAGGACAGAACTATTATGCAGCTTCTGAAGGTCTGCCAGAACTAAGAGATGCTATTGCAAAAAAAGAGAAAGCAAAAGGATTGCAAGTCTCAGAAGATGATATTCTAGTCACTAACGGTGTATCAGAAGGTCTTGAAATGATAACTGCCTCTATTGTAGAACCTGGAGATGAAGTTCTAATTCCTGGGCCATATTATCCACCGTACGCATCTTATGTAAGACTATTTGGTGGCAAACCGATAGAATTTTCTGTTGACTTGCAAAATTCGACACCAGATCTTGATGATATAAGATCAAAGATCACAAAAAAGACTGTTGCAATATGTCTTATCAGCCCAAATAATCCAACTGGAGCAGTCTTTAGTGAAAAATCATTAAAAGATTTGATAGATATTGCAAATGAGCATAACCTCTACATCATTTGTGATGAAATTTATGATCAAATAGTATTTGATGAAAAATTTACTGGTATAGGCAAAGTCTGTGGTGATTCTCCTGTAATTTTGCTCAATGGATTTTCCAAAGTACACCTAATGTCTGGATGGAGAATAGGGTACATTGCATTTAATCAATCAAACAAACTTGAATTATTACGTGAAAATGTACCAAAATTAGCTAGGGTCAGAATTGCAACAAATCTTCCAGTACAATATGCTGCATTGGAATCACTTCAAGGTCCTCAAGATTATATCAATAAATTTGTTTTTGACCTCAAAAGAAGAAGAGACTATACCATCAAGAGATTAAATGGCATGAATGGAATAAGTTGTTCTAATCCAAAAGGTGCATTTTATGCATTCCCGAAAATAGAAAATAACAAATTCAAATCTGATAAAGAATTTGTAATCGAACTTTTGAAGTCAAAAGGAGTTTTAACTGTGCACGGTTCTGGATTTGGTGTCAAATATGGCACTGGTCATTTCCGTATGGTATTCTTACCAGAGATCCCTGTATTGGAACAAGCTCTTGACAAAATCGAAGAATTTGTTGCCTAGTATTTCCAATTGGTGACTTTCTTTGGCGTTATCTCAATGATGCAATCCGTATCTGATAACAATTGTTGAGCCGACTTGTTTTGTAAACTTGAAAAATATCTGCGAAGAATTTTTTTTGCAATTGACTTTACTTTTGTTTTTTCTACTATTAATTTGGCTCTTCCTACTCCCATGACGCCTATTATGTCTGGTGAATTAATGCCAACATCAACACAGTATGCTACTTTGGGATTTTTTTTGATATTTTTTGCCTTTTGTGTTTCTGTGTTTGTTCCTATGTAGATCTTATCATTTTGATACAAATACCAAACAGGAACTATGTGTGGATTGCCAGTCTTGTCAATTGTGGCAAGTCTGAGAATTTTCTGGGAATTGAGAAATTTACTCATACGTTTCTCCTTTCAACCCCAAAATCATTAAAAAACCACCAATGCCACACATGGCTACTGATATTTTTTCACTAGTTATCTCTTGTGAAGTAAGAAAGTCAACCATAAAATCAGGACCCCATATTGCCAAATCTCTTAAAAACACAATTGCTGCAACCACTAGAAACAATATTCCCATGGCTGTAAACCAGTTTTTTCTTCTAACAGTTCCCATGTATTGGGTCGTATGAGGTGATTAAATTATCTTTATACCAGGATTTTTCATCTTGTTTTTTATCATTGCATTAAGAAGTATTGGTGTTGCAGTTTCTGCCAAATATGACAAGGACCCAGGACCCAATAAAATTGGTCGTAGGTTCTTTATCTCTTTTATCAATTCATTTACTATATTGATGGAACTGTCATTGTCTCCACAGACAAATATGTCTGAGTCCAATACCAATTTCGGATCCAATAGTTTTTTTTCTGAAATTGTATGAAACGCAGAAACCAAATTTGATTTATTTCTCATGTATTTCTGTACAAGTTCAAACGCAGAGGGTTTTTTGTCCTTGAAAGATATGAACTCAAATCCAGCATCAGTCTTGGTCAACGGCACTATGGGTGAAATGACTACGCACTCATCTTTAGTGTTTGGTAACAACTGAGAGCATATTGCATCTATGTTCTCATATGGAATTGACAGTACCAGAACATCGCTTTCTTTTGCTACAGCGAGATTATCCTTTCCAATTATTTTTCCTTTGAAACTGCCATATTCTTTTGATGCAAGAGATGCATATTCCTTTGCAGCCTCATCTGCTTTTGTTGCCTCTCTTGATCCTATCATTACATCATGATTTTGGCACCATCTTATTGCAAAACCTTTTCCCATTCCTCCAGTGCCTCCAATTATTCCAATTTTCATGAAATCAACACTGGTAATGTTATTATTATCTTTATTTAATGTGTAATTTGGTTATTGTCCACTCTCTTTTTCTTACGTCATGGTCAAGCTAAAAATAATGTAGAAAGAATTCTAGCAGGACGTACCAGTGGTTATCCGCTTACCGATGTTGGAATAAAACAGGCAGAAAATATTGGTAATTTTATCAAACCTCTAAAAATATCCAGAATATATTGCAGTCCAATTGAAAGAGCGGAACACACAGCAAAAATAGTTGCAAAAAAATCTGGCCTGGAAGCAATCATTGACGAAAGACTGACTGAAATTGATATGGGCGATTTTACAGGCATGCACTATGATACAATGTTTTCAAAGTATGGTAACATATTTTTAAAATTCTATGAAGGGCATCCAATTGTAGAAAAAAATGGAATAGAGACATTTGCAAATGTAAAAAAACGCGTCTTAGATATGGTTGATTACTGCTCAAGAAAGCACAAAGGTGAAAACATAATGTTTGTGACCCATATGGATCCAATCAAGTCTGTGTTATCTGCTACTTTACAATTAAGACCGGAGTCATTGTATGAGCTTATTATCAGAAACGCATCGCTTACAATATTAAAAAATGAGCAACCCAATCTTTCAATGGTTGCAATAAATTCTATGGATGCTGAAAGATATTCTCAAGAGTAAGATATCCAATTTTCTAACATGTGACAAGTTTCACATGGAACAGAACCAATATCTATGGGTTAGCAAAAACAATCATTAGATTGAAACTACTGTTATCTGGTTTATTGCTAGTAGTGTTGCTTGGCAGCTTATTCATTCAAGCTTATGCGTTGGAACTCTCAACTGATGGTAAAGTGTATTCGGAAGGACAACCACTTTTGGTATATGGTAAGGCAACACCAAATGAACCTGTGATTGTTCGATTATTTGCTCCTGATGGTACCATTAAACAGTTCAATCAAATCTCTGCTGACAGCAATGGTGATTTTAGTCAGATATTGATCAGATGGCCTAATGCTACAACAAACTATCCATACGGAACATATTCAGTAGAAGCTATAGCTACAAAAGAAAATGGAATCTCAAAAAAAATTGATATAGAATTTACCTCGTCTTCTTCACTAATACAAGTACCTGTCAAAAGAAATGTAGTGGTATCAGTCTACGCACCGCAAACCGCAGCTATTAATCAAACATTTAGAATTTTTGTTCAGGTGACAAGTGATGGCACATTAGTTTCAGGAGATCCATCAGATTTATTGAACACATCTCACGTTCACATGCCAGATGGAAGCGTAGTTAATCTTTCCAATTCCTTTAAAGTTCTTCATCAAGGACTATACTATACAGACTTTACTCCTATGCAAGAAGGAACATACGTATTTCATATCACTGTTCTCAGTCGGGGCACAGTATCTAACGGATCGGTTGCTACTCTAGTATTAAAGCAAAGCATAGAGGGAATCTCAGATCAGATCATAAAACTAAATTCCGTCTTAGATTCTACCTCTCAAGAACTGGATAAATTAAAATCTGAAATTGAAGGGTTTGGGCAGGTAATGAACAGCAGTCAACACTCTATCACTAAAGCAAATCAGGATATAAACAAAAGTGTAACATCAATGTCAGAATCTGTTAGTAATATGGAGTCTGTATCTCTTCAACTAAATTCTCTATTGCTTCCTGTTGTTGCTCTGATAGGAATTATTATCGCACTGCAAATAACAATTCTTGCTAGGCGACGATAAATCCAATGGTAAAAAAATCAATCACTCTGTACAGAAAAGGACTTTTTCTATTTGGAATCTTGGTTTTATCATTACTGCCAAAACCAGTAGCAGGCTCATTTGATGTAGATTTACCTCATACAACTCATAATTATATCGCTACTGCATCAGCATTGATCACTTTTCCGGAAACTACAAATGAAAATATCCAAAAACGATACATCGTATATGGTTCAGGTTCAATATCCAACATAATTTCACAATCCAACAAAATAATCTATGGTGCGGATTCAAATCATGGTTCACTTGCTGTGGGATTGTTCAGTCAGGATCAAATATTGAGTTTACAATCAAACGGTTATAACATAATGGAGGATCTCCCTTTAGAATTTGATTCTGTAAAATCAAATGTTGCTCCAGGTGACATTACACGAATAGATACAATACTTGGCTCATACTATCCAAGCCACAAATACGGATTTACAGGAAATGGAATAAAGATAGGAATAGTTGATACCGGAACTGATTTTTCAAACCCTGATATGCAAGATGCAGTAGCACGCGATAAAAATAACATTCCTGTCATGATTGATGCAGATGGACAAGGCCTAGTCCTGACAAATGCCACTTTTCTTGCAAACATTGATGCTAAAGGTACAATACAAAACTACACAAAACATATTCCAAAAAATTTCACCTCATCAGTTTATGTAAACTCGAAAGGAGTATTTCTTAATCTACAAAACAGTGGAAAGGGTACGTCTGTACAGGTCTATAACTCGTTATATCCAAAAGGTGGAATACCTGTGTTAAACGGAACTGTATACAATGATTACAAGATTGGCAATGATCCAAGACACTTTATTATTTCAAAGAGTGGTGTTTATCACTTTGGGATGGTTTACGAAAGCGTTACGGTGGGAACCATCTCAAGATTACTTTTGGTTCCAGTTCTGGTGATAGATTCTAACAAAGCAGGCTTGTATGATACCATAATACCTGACATGTCAGATTCGTGGAAAGATTTTATTAGATTTGATCAAACTGTAACGTCAAATTTTGATTATGATTTTACTGATGAAGCTCCAATTACACTAGGAAATGGAAAAGAACATCTGGTTTACGATTCAAATCGAGATGGAAAAGCTGACTTTAGTGCAGGTATGGTAGGTGCGCATGTTCTTGATGTATATGGTGTGATAACTAATTCTTCACTATTAGACAAAAAAAATGGAGCGATAAATGGTACATTGCTTCCACCTCTTGATCCAAAAGGGAACTTTTTTGGTTTAATGTATGATTTTGGAGGCCATGGTACCGCAACTGCCAGTTCTATTGTTTCTACTGGCAAAGAAACATATGATATTTTTGGTAATTCCACACAATATCATCTACATGGAATTGCGCCCAGTGCCAAGATTGTTCCAATCAAAGCTCTATGGCTAGGTGACGCAATTTATGGATGGATGTGGGCAGCAGGATTTGATCAAGAAAATAATCACTGGAAATTTTCTGGACAACCTCGAGTCGATATTTTATCAAACAGTTGGGGAATCTCAACTTTTCCTGTGCTAGGTTCTGTACCAGGACTAGATATGCAATCAATATTGCTTAGTGCTCTTAACATACCGCATTCACTTGATGTGAATTATCCAGGTGTTCTTGTTGTTAGTAGTGCAGGAAATGCTGGCCCAGGATATGGAACTCTTGGTACGCCAGATGCTGCACCGTTTGGTTTGACTGTAGGTGCAACAACTGATAACGTCTTTGTTGGTTATGGACCATTCAAAAATCAACCTCGGTTTGGTAATAGTACTTTCTATTATGGTGATGTGTCTGGGTTTTCAAGTAAAGGACCGTCTCTGGTAGGTGATCCAAAACCTGATCTGATGGGTATAGGAGAATATAGCTATACCCCAGTATCAGTTACAACATTTACCAAAAATAATACTGGTTCTTTTGGATTGTTTGGGGGTACAAGTCTTGCTGCACCTTTGGTTGCTGGTTCTGCAGCAGTCCTAATGCAGGCTATGCAAGAAAATCACTTACCATATAATCCATTTACTATCAAAAACATCTTGATGTCTACTGCGACTGATTTGAACAATGATCCATACACACAAGGTTCAGGTATGGTAAACATGACATCTGCAATTAATTTCGTTGAAGGAAAAGATGATGTCTTTGTTGTTTACAATGATGCAACATATTCTAATACAAAGAAAGTATTAGATCCTGCAATACGTGCAATAAATTCATCTTCTTTTGGTTTGCAAAGATTTCAATTTACTAACACTTCATTACCAGATACACCCTGGTTTGCAGGCAGACTAATTCCAGGTGAAAGAAGTACTGCTGTATTTACAGTAGTAAATCCAACAAATCATACAATTAATCTTCAAGTATCTCCTGAAAATTTAGAACTCATTAAAACTGATACATATGATGGAATCACTGAACCAAGGATCAAAGACTCGTTAATCCAAAAATCTGACACGTATAGACCAAACTACATTCCTCTTGAAAATGTAAAAAACTATACAAGTCTAGGGACATTCTTTGAAAAATCCAAGCCAATCCCAAATGATGCTCAATTAATGATACTTGATCTCAACTTCCCATTCTCACAATTCATGAATTCTTCCTCTAAAAAATACGCAGATGACATGAAAATCTCCTCATTGTATCTTTATGATTGGAACAACAAAAACAACAGTACTATTCCTTCCTATCTTGATCTTTCACTTGTTAATCGTGGTGGTTCTTGGGGCACTGTACAAGAAGTACGGGTCTCTGATCCTTTGTCCAAGATAAAACATACTCCAGTAGTTGGGATTTATCCTGTTCCAACTAGATATTCATATTGGACAGGTGATACCAAACAAAATTCAACATCAATAAACTATACCATAACTGCAAGTTATTACAAAAAATCACCTTGGAATGATGTTTGGCTGAATTCAAATAATATTGAAGTGCCTTCACATGGTACAAGCAAGATTACTGCTACTGTTATAGTTCCATCAGATCAGAATCCTGGACTGTATCAAGGATTCATTACATTCAAAGGAAAATTACACAGCGTTAATGTTCCAGTGTCATATGCGGTATTAAAAAAATTACAACCTAAAGACCTGCCTACTGTTATCACTGGTTCAAACGGTGACACACTTTTTGGAAATGGATACATTAGCGGTGGTTTTGACATGTCAAATAGATATAATGCAGGAGATTGGCGTGAATATTATTTTGATGTAACAGATAAATCAATAAATTCACTTGCAATGAATCTTTCATGGAAGGATCCTAACACAAATCTCTCAGTTTTTGTAATTGATCCTCAGGGAAGAATAATTCAAACAAACGTGCCTGCGGGTGTTTTGGGAGAATTCCAAGGGTGGCCAACTGGTGACTGGCTTGGTCCTAGCTCACCATTTAGTGAGGGTGGAGGATTTTATCCAGTGAAAAATAAAAATTCCACATCCACCTTATTGTATGCTCCAATAAATGAAACAGGAGTATATTCAGTTCTTGTTCATACCACACTCTATGGAGGAAACTCTATCACTGAGCCAATCACAATAGCAACAAAGTTCTCCACAATCCTGCCGCAAGAATCTGCACCTCAACTAAATGTAGACATTCCTTTATTTATCAATGGCACTTACAAAATTAACCCAATTGTAATTGGCAACGAGATACAAACAGCTCAATATTCTCTAGATGGTGAACAGCCAAAATCAATCAACTCTGTGCAATTATCTGAATCACTAAAACATCTCTCCGAAGGAGAACATGATATAAAATTCGTGGTAACAGACAGTGTAGGTCATGTAATGTCAAAGGAATTCAAATTTTTACTAGACAACACCCCGCCTGTAATTGCCTTCAAATCACCAAAAAATGGAAGTACCATTTCAGGAATGGTTGATATAAACATAGGAATTGAAGAAGAAAACCCAGCACAAAAAAATTGGTTGGTTGTAAAAACTCCAAAACAATTTTTCTATGACAATGATTCAATTCCATGGGACACAAGAACCTTAAATGATGGTCAATATTCTGTAGAGGCAACTGCCACCGACAAGTCTGGAAATGTATCAATAGAGCATATTATAGTAAATATTGATAATTCTAATCCAACGGCTGCAATTTTTGCTAATAATGGCGATCAGAATTTTCCAACTTTGCTTGCTATTGTGATTGGAATTATAATTGCAGCTTCAGTATCTGTTATTACTTTTAAAAAATTCAAAATTTCCAGCAAAAGTTAGACAAGGTTTATATGCAATTTTTCAAGAAACGAGCTTTGGATGTCTGAGCAAGATTCTGCTAAAGGTACATTATCAAGACGTGATTTTCTCAAACTACTTGGTGCCGCTGGTGTGGGATTGACATTTACACCATTTGTGCCTTGGGGAAAATTCATGCCAAATCCTTCAAACGCTGCTCTGGAACGAGTCCAAGTAATATTACCTGATGGAACTCAGGCAAACACCAAGACATTTCCAACTAATCACTCTGAAGTTATTACTTATCCATCAACAGGAGATCCAGTTCTTGATCAAGAGGCATTTAGAAAATGGCAATTTATCAGATTACCACCAGAACTTGGTGGAGATAAAAATGATGTTAGTGCTTTTCGTGTTTACAGCATGGTTTGTTTGCATTTGTGGTGCTTGTGGAAATACTGGCCGCAAGAAGGTAGAAAAAGAGGAGAATGTCCATGTCATGGAAGTATGTACAATCCTCTAAATGGAAAAGCCTTTGCAGGTCCTGCATCTCTTCAAGCTGCACCGTCAAACGTATTACCAACTCTTTATCTTGAAGCAGACAATGACGCAAATCTTTGGATTAAACCAGCTGTATGGAACGTCAATGAGAATGGAATAGTGGGATATGGTCGTTTCCTTAAAACGTAGAACAGGTCTAGCAGACTTTTTCTACTGGATCTGGGATGGACTAGAACGAACTGTATTTTTAGGAACCAAGTTTTCTTTTCCTGCTAGATTTGTAAGTCCATTTGGATTCCTTGGAATGCTAACTTTCGTAGTATTCATCATCCTTGGAATATCTGGAGCACTTTTGATGTTTTACTATCAACCAATATTGGATAGAGCTTGGGACAGTGTAGCCAAAATTAATGACACAGTTCCATACGGATTCATGATAAGGAACATACATTATCACGCATCTAATGCAATGGTACTACTTGCAGTCCTTCACATGTATTATCAATACTTTAGCGGTAGATACAAAATAAGAAATGAAATAATTTGGGTAACAGGAGTTGTTTTAGGTACAGTAACAATTCTTGAAGCATTCACTGGATACGATATTATATTTAGCGAACGAGCCGAACTTGCAATCAGTATAGCTGCATCGCTGACTAATTCCATGCCAGTAGTTGGACCAACAATACGTGATGCAATGTTTGGATCAGGATTTGCAGACTTTGTCTTAAGATTCTATACACTGCACGTGTTTATTCTTCCAATAGTGATGCTTGGATTGATGGCAGTACACATGCCAAGATTTTTGGTATTTGATGTACCTATGGTTATGGCAATTTCAGGAGCGATATTCCTTACAGGTGGTGTCTTTCCAGTGGATCTGGGCTCAAAGTTTGAACCTACGGTGCCTCCTGGCATTACTGTGCCTGAATGGTATCTTACAGGAATCTACGCATTCTTGAGGACACAATATGACAAATTTGTAACAGGGGTGTTATGGCCAGGTGTATTCATTGTAGCTATTGCAATGACTCCTTTCATAGATAGATACAAGAAATTCTCTTGGAAAGACAGACCAATAATTACAGCTTTTGGTATCACAGGAATTGCTCAAGTCATGGTAACCACCTATTGGGGATTCTACATTACTCCAGACACTACCAAACCACTTGTAGCAAGACTCGTAATTGATCCTATCTTTTTCTATCTTGTAATGTTATTATTAGTTCCAATTGGCTTTGGTTTTTCTTATATGATGATACTTTTAGCCAAAGAATCAGAAAGAAAAGCAAAATTAGCTGCATCAAAGAGTCCACACAAACCATCTGTATCACCAATTAACTTTTCAGGAAAGTGGATAAACTGGCTAATAGTTGGTCTGCTAGTTTTCCAAGTCTACCTTAACATTGCAGCATATAATGCAGCGCTATCAGGAATGAAGAACTTCTCTCTATTCTTGACAGGTTTGATTCTGATGGTCTTTGCAGGTATGTTCCATCTATACAGACACGGACTAAATGAGGCCAAAAAGGCACCAACGCCTCCACCAACATCTACTGAACCACCAAAACAACTTCCAGAAGAATCAGGAAAATTACCACCATCATAATTAGATCTTTATCCGGTATTTTTCCCAGAAGTATTTTTGTATAGCTTTATAAGTCTAGTAAAAAAATCAACGACTAGTTGAGCCTACCAACCTCAAGTCATGCATATGGCATAGGATTAATTGCGGTAGTGATTGGTGCTGCAGTTGGTATATCTTACTATCAACTCTACTATATTCCAGAACTTAACGCAAAACCAATAATTCCAGAGAAAGTACTCAAGCCAGGAGATACTACAACAATTACTATAGTGCCGGGAGCAGAAAATCCTTCACAAGAACAAAACTTTGTACCAAAGAAAGTCAAGGTTCAGCTTGGAGTGAATAATCTAGTAATATGGAAGAATACTGGTGATACTCCACATACGGTAACGCCTGACAAGCCATTCAAGGACCAATACAGTGATGCTTTTGGTAGTCCTGGAGTGATAAAACCAGGTCAAACATATAAATTTCTATTTACACAGGAAGCAACAGTTCCATATCATTGTGAACCTCATCCGTGGATGAAAGGCGAGATCACAATAGAGCACGGTGCCCTTACTTCATAGAATAACTACGGAACTAATTTTGCAAAAAGTATTGCACTTTCTATTTCCTTATGTTCTTGTATGATTGACGCTCTGAACTTTACATCATGAGCTTCTTTTGGTTCAAACTCTATTGACGCTGTAAATTCCGCAGAATTTTGAGGCATGTCGTTTTTGTTTATGAATAATCTTGAAAGATTCTGTGAGATCGTTTTGTTATTGTAAGAACGATAAATGATTAATTGATTGGAATCTAATATCTGGGTATTTACAACCACGCCATCATATCTGCCGGGATAGTTAACTTGTATCTTTCCTTTGATGATTTCATGTGGCTTGAAATTAATGTTTTCAATCTTTAACTCAATGTCTTTCATGTTGATTGATTTAGAAAATTAAGATAATTAAATCGTAAGGAAACCAAATCTAACAACAAGCAGACCAGAAGGTCTTCATTCAATCAGTTCTAGTGTACACACAATTTTTGATTTTTTATTAAATTATTGTGTATTTGTTAATAACGATAATTTTGTAATTACAAAGCTTTCTTGATTTTTTATTTTAATATTGTAAACGTATATTATTTAGATCCATATAGTTATAAAATAAAAACACCAATTGTTACATGGTAAAATGGAAAAAGACATAACAGATGTAAAGTTGGAACATGACCATTGGAAAGCAGCAGATCCACGTATTAGTGGACATAAATGGGAGGCAATCAACGAACCATCTGAAATGAGGGTACATACAATAGACGGAAAACTGGTAAAATTGAAATTCTTTAAAGGGTCGATAGTTCAAATAATTTCGAAAAAAATAACCTACAATGCTATTGATGTTGCTGAAGGAACATTATGACAGTGACCTTACACCCACTGCTGACATCAAATTGTCATCTATTTCTTAATACTACATATGTGATATTTTCGTAGACAATACAGAATACTGATCATTATTACTACTCAGAAAGTAACAAAGAGCAATAGAATAGCTGTTGCCAAATTATCTGATGTTGAATTATGTCTCTGTATAATAAAGAAATTATAATGTAGATGGCTGTAATTGAACATACTCTTAGAGTAAGTTCAGTAGTAAGAGTTACCATAAAAGAACCATGAGTTCAAGCTTAATGAATAGGCCGTATCAGATATGATGGCAAATATTCTGAAAGTCTAGATGTGTACAGTGCCAAGACAAATAAAGCGATTGTTTTGATTTTAAGCATTATTGACTGATCTATCATTATGTAAAAATCAAATACGAATCCAAATAACTTAAGGTTCGCACAGGATTTCTTCCAAGGACTATATAATCAACTAAAATGGTCCAAACCTCTAGGCGTTGGTTTCGTGTGTTTTCTTAAAATGTGAAGCTCCAAGCCTTCTCTTGAATAAAATTCCAGTTTGCACTCCTTGCAGGTTAATGGCATAATGATGACTGTCCAAGTTTTGATTTAATGGAATTGATTGAAACACAGCTGACTTGCAGTAAAGAGTCAGACTCTTACCAGTTCATACTCACAAGAATTCCCGCACTAGACAATATTCCTACTGGCACTGAATCTCATCCGGGTAAATATGATTCACACTTAGTAACATATGTTCTGGAACAACTAGATAACTTACTAAATCACAGGTATGCGCCTTTGTTCAAATCGCTGTAGATCCCATTAAAACAGATTAAACGGGCCCGAAGGGCTTCGATCCCTTGACCACTGGATTAGAAGTCCAGCACTCTATCCATGCTGAGCTACAGGCCCAAATATCGGGCACTGAGTAACCATATTAAGGGTTTTTACAACCAGTTTTTTTCGTTAAGCTCTCTTTCCATTTTGAATAAAAATTGTTGTGCATATCCAGCATATGGGCCAAAATAATTTACAATTTCTTTGTGAAGTTCTTCATATTTTTTTTCTGTTAAAGGTTTCTCATTAACATCATTAAAAATTTTTGAATAATATTTTAATAAAATTCGTTGTGACCATCTGTCGATGGGAAATGCATCTAATTTATCTAATGAAAATAAAAGAATACAATCTGCAATTTTATTGCCTATTCCATAAACGGTTCTTAGTTTTTCTAAGGATGATTGATAATCCATCTTCTTTAAGGATTCAAGGTCTAATCTACCAGTATCTACCATCTTTGCTGCATCTCTTACATATTTGGCTCTAAAACCCAACCTACAATCTAAAAGCTGTTTTATTGATGCTGTTGCAAGTTTTTCAGGAGTTGGGAAAGTAAAACATTCATGTTTGTTAAATTCAGTTTTTTCTCCAAATTTTTTACAAATATTTGTTAGCATCAACTTGATATTTCTGATTGAAGCATTTGATGAACAAATAAAAGAGATGTAACACTGGAAAGCATCTTGCCTAATTAGTCTCAAACCCGGAAAGTGCATTATTGCAGAATTAACTATTTTGTCTTTTCTTATTCTTGATAATATTTTTTCCATGTTATCATCTTCTCTGAAAAAATAACCCTCTTTTCCAGAAGATGATATTATTTGAGAGTCCTGTTGGGCAACAATAATCTCTTGGCCATTTACTCCTATCCATTCCTCCTCGATCTTATTCCATAAAAATACTTGACCGCTGTTTATTGTATGTTCTAGATTTATTTTGAATTTGGCATGCATATTATACAGTAATTAATTCACCAGCATCTGGTGCGTGTGCCTTAAAACCAAACCTCTCATAAATCTCTTGAGCAAACTTTGTACATGATTCATTATCTCCATGAATGGTGAGAACTTTGGGATTTCCTTTCAACTTTTTTAGTAACTCAAATAATGATGTTCTGTCTGCATGACCTGAAAATTCAAACTGTCTTACTTCAGCTTCTGCTTTTACATCTTTCCCCTTTGTGTTGATTTTACCAGTTTCCAACAGTTTTCTACCTGGTGTTCCTTCACCTTGATAGGAAACTAAAGCTATTCCATTCTTTTTATCTAATGCAAGATGTTGTAAGTAGAAAACTGCAGAGCCACCAACTAACATACCAGCAGGAGATATTATGACAGAAGGTTCGCCCAAAACATGCTTTCTTTCTTTTTCTCCTTTTATCCAAAGTGCCTGATGAATAGAATCTGCAAACACTTTTGGATCTCGTAGATATTCTGGATATTGGAGCATTATTTCATTTACCTTAACTGCCATTCCATCCATGACAACTCGGTGCTTAAAATTGGCATTTTTTAGAACACAGGCTATCTCTTGAGATCTTTCAACTGAAAATGCTGGCACAAAAAGTGAGCCTTTTCTATCCAGTACTTCATAAGCAAACTCAATAAATTTCTCTTCTGATTCTGTGCGTGGCATCTGATCAGTCTGTGAGTAAGTACTTTCTGTGATTACAAGATCTACCTCCCCAAAATCTAAATCTGCCTCTCTTAGCATACGGGAGCCTCTAGGATTGATATCTGAGGTATAGAACAATCTCTTATTTTCAGACTCTACCAAAACTGAAGCCCCACCTACCACATGACCTGACTCTAGAAGCTGAAATGAAGAATTACCGCGTTCAACTTTTTGCCTATACCCAATTTCCCTTGAATGCATCATCATCTTGGTTAAACTAGACATGTCAAAAGGAAGAGTTTTTCTTTCTAATCTTAACATATCCTCAATTAGTAATCTTGAAAGATCAAAAGTTGGGGCGGTGGCATAGACATCTGTGCTGCCTTTTGTAAAAAGTGCAGGTACATTACCTGAGTGATCCAGATGAGCATGGGTAATAACCGCGGCATTGATTTGATGAGGATCCACCTCTAGGGGGTAAAGAGGTTCTTTACCCAATTCTACGCCATAATCTAAAAGAAAACTTATTCCATCACAATTTATCTGAAACGCAGACCTGCCAACCTCTTTGGCAGCGCCTAACACTTTAACTTGCAAGAATTCAAAATTTTTTTAGAGCCCCTTTAAACCTTTAGAGTCCAGATCGATAGATCCATAGTACTACACGTAGAATTTACAAAAGACTTAATTAGATCAATAAAAAATGATCCGAGTATGGGTAGAACCTTTGAACAATGGTGGAGCACAATCCCAAAAGACCTTAGAGACAAAGTTCGACGAGGCGACGAGGGAAACAAACCATTATTGAACCAAATAAATTGGATTTGGGTTCACAATATGATGAATCAAAAAGGAGATCTGAATCCTACATCGGCAGAATTGCTAGACTGGGTAACATCAGGCCAGATCGAGGCAATGCGCCAAATAAAGAAGTAAAAATTTCAAATTATACTTTCTTTTTGTTTTTATTTTATTTTCAAGTTCAAAATAATTCTATAACTCCGTTATGGATTTTGCAGATGGTTTAAATAGCAAACGATGACTGATCAAAAACAGAATGCCAATAGCAATTCTTCCAGACGTTGATGAGCAAAGATGTATAGGCTGTGCACTATGTGTAGAGATCTGTACTTCTCTTGGCCCAGACGTTCTTCGTGTTAAACCAGTAGATGGTTGGAAGAGAGGTAAAGCATTTGTCTTTTACCCAGAGAGATGCATCTCAGACGGTGCATGCATCGGTGTTTGCCCAACAAAGGCAATCTTCTGGATGAGACCAATGACATACACACCTGGTCAACCAGTACCTCTCCACAAGAACGGTGTATTCGTAAAAGGTTGGGCAGAAGACGCTGCACTTTAAGCGAAATCGCTCTTCCACTTTTTATTATTTTTTAAGATTGAAAAATTTGATTTTTATTTTTGACATTTTTGAGTAATGCTTTAGAAATTCTGTATTTGCTGCATAAACATTTCTGAATTTGTTATGCTTGAAAAATAAATTCCATGTCTTGGCAAATTCTGGAAAGTCATCTGCATTATGATAAATATCTGATGTAACATAATGTGCTGCCGGGAACACATCCGATAGTTCCAATGGGATGATTCCAAGAAATGGGCTGTACTGGCAGAATTGTATATTCTCAATATCTTTTTTGTATCTCTTTTTTAGTGTACTATACTCGTTTGATAGGTAAAATGGTCTTGTCCCACCATCTGGAATAATGACAAGTGTGTTTTTCTTAGTTTTGAATTTGCGTACTATTGAATGAAACCTTGTAACCTCTGGTCTAAACTGGTCCTCTTTTGTAAAGAGAAAAATAGCATTTTCCTTAAAACGAGGTGTCCCGTTGGCAAAAAATGCATTATTCCTACTAAACACAGGCATTGTTTCAAATAATTTGGGATGGGCACGTAACTTTCTTAACGTATACTCCCATAACCTGCCTTCATTTATGGCCTGCTTGACTCTATCTACCTCCGACTTTATTGAATACAAATTATGAAGTGCAAGGCCGTTAATTCGTTCCTCCCTATCTTGTGTCAATAGCTCTTTTGGTTTGAACCTCCTACATACCTCACAATTACATGAAAAATATGAAATTTCTTTGAGATGGCTAGTTCCTTCCTCCATTATGTATCTATCATGCTTAGCATAGAGCATGTATGAGGCAGAATCAAAGGTATCACATCCTAGCGCTACAGCAAGAGGTATGGTAAGAGGATGACCGGCTCCAAAAAGATGCAGAGGGATAAAATCTGGCATCTCTTTTTTTGCCGTAATTATCATATTTGCTAGCAGTTTGTATTGATATGACTCCATAAATTCTACTGGGCTTCCAAGTGCAAGCATTTGAAAACCATCTTTGACCAGAGTTCTTGTAGATTTTTTTACTAGATCCGAGTACTCGCTACCTTGTATTGGTCCTATCCATAGCTGGCCGTTATCGACTCGTGCATCAAGTGTTTCTTTTGAAATTTTTAAAGTGTGATTAACATATTCTATTGCTTTTTTCTTTGAAAGACCTAAACCTGTTGGTCTGTCAAGTGGAATTGCAATATCTGTCATAATCCCCTTTTCAAATTCTAATATCTTTTTGTAGTCTACATCAATATCTCCATATTCTAAAACCTGATAACCGCCAGAATCAGTCATTATGGCTCCATCATAATCTATAATTTTGTGTATTCCTTTCTGTATTGCCTCGTCCCCATAACGTTTTAGCGTAATGTATGCATTAGTTATCACCAAATCAAATCCCATTTCGCGCATCTTTTTTGCTGGTATTGATTGTATTACTGGATGAATTACTGGTACATATGCTGGTGTCTCTACCTTAGCATGATTTGTATGTATGATTCCTATTCTTCCAGCAAGATCTGATTTTTTTATTTCAAACATTTCATAATTTGATTTAATATAACACTATTTGAACCTAGTAAGAAAAGAATCTCTTCATGTCTCCTTTTTTCATGACTAGTTGTAGCCAGTCAACAGTTTCTTCTGTTCTTTTTTTGCCCCTGAATATATCTTCCACTTTTTTTACAATTGAGGAAACTGATCTGTTGGTTGTATCTACCTGAAATGTTTTTTTCTTTCCAAACTCTCTCAGTGCATCATAATAAATTACTCCCAAAATTTCACTTCCTAGATTTTCAAGTGCCTTTTTTTCTGTGTACTGTCTTTTTTTGTATACTGATTGTAATTTGTATGGATTGCGTCTTAATACTATGATACTTTCCACATTTTTAGACGAGACCGCATATGGTGCTAGATGACCCACTAGCAAAGAATTTTTATTTATTTTTTTATCTATTATCTTTCTTAGTTTTTCAACATCTACATCAAACGTTTTATTTTTTTTCTTAAAGATCCCTTCTTTTTTTGCTACCAAATTGATATCTACTAGATCAATTCCTATTTTTTTTGAAATTATCTTTGCAATGGTGTGTTTTCCAGTTCCAGGATTTCCAGTTATTACCTTCAATGCAACACTTCATAACAAGGAAGATTAAACATTTTTGGAATACTAATAAGAGCATCTCTATGACAGTTTTTTTATGCAAATCGGGTTGTTAGGAAAAACCAACGTGGGAAAATCTACCTTCTTTTCTGCAGCAACTCAAACAACAGCTCAGATAGGAAACTATCCATTTACTACAATTGAACCAAATATTGGAATTGCTTATGTCAAAAGTGAGTGTGCATGCAAACATTTCGGTATAAGTCACAATAATCAAATGTGTATCAATGGTACTCGATACATCCCAATAAAATTAATCGATGTAGCAGGGCTTGTTCCAGGAGCACATGAAGGAAAAGGGCTTGGAAATAAATTCTTAGATGATGCAAGACAAGCCGAGGTGTTAATACATGTAATAGACGCTTCTGGTTCAACTGACATACAAGGACAACCAGTCCCAATTGGAACTCATGACCCATTAGAAGATGTAAAATTT
The DNA here is from genome assembly GCA_021325595.1 of Nitrososphaerota archaeon. GTDB lineage: Archaea > Thermoproteota > Nitrososphaeria > Nitrososphaerales > Nitrosopumilaceae > Nitrosotalea. The sequence continues at coordinate 20,778 of JAJPGX010000028.1, forward strand.
GTAGAACACGAGTTTGATCAGTGGATGAAACAAATCCTCCAAAGAGAATGGCAAAAACTTTCAAGAGAGTTAGAAAGTAAAAGTGGAAAAATAATACATGCAATTTCACAAAGGTTTAGTGGACTTGGAATTGATGAATATGATATTGAACTAGTGCTACACAACTTGAATCTTCACACGAAGAAACCTCAAGACTGGAGTGACTCTGATCTACTTTCATTTGTACAAAATCTTAGAAAAAGAACACGTCCTATTGTTATTGCCGCAAACAAAACTGATCTTTGCAATGATTTGAATATTATAAATGAACTAAAAAAAACACATCATGTGATACCATGTAGTGCAGAAACAGAACTTCTTTTAAGAAAAGCCGCAAAAAACAATATCATAGAATACTTACCTGGGCAAAAGACCTTTAAAATAAAAACAGGGATTACCATTAGTCCACAACAACAAAAAGCTCTTGAGCTTGCAGAAAAAATAATCTCCAAATTGGGTGGAACGGGAGTTCAGCAAATATTGGATTTTGCGTGCTTTGATCTCTTGAAATTAATCACAGTGTATCCAGTAGAAGATGAAACAAAACTATCAAACAAAAATGGTGATATTTTACCAGACGTAAAACTATTGCGACAGGGCTCTACTGCAAAAGATCTTGCCCAATCAATCCATGCTGATCTTGCTAAGGGATTTCTCTTTGCTATAGATGCAAAAACAAAGCAAAGAATAGGAGTCGAACATAAGCTCAAAAATGGAGATGTCATAAAAATAGTCTCAAGTCTAAGTAGGGGATAAAATGTGTTAAGTTTGGGTATTGAAAGCACAGCTCATACATTTTCTTGTGCGATTATTGAAAAAAAAGGAAAGCAAGTAAAGATCCTCTCTGACGTAAGAAGGATCTATAGACCTCCTGAAGGACAAGGAATACACCCAAGAGAAGCCTCTAGACATCATGCAGAAAACTCACCTCAAGTTCTCGCTGACTGTCTCCAAAAAGCTAATGTGAAAATTGATGAACTTGATATTATATCATATGCAGCAGGCCCAGGACTAGGTCCTTGTTTAAGAATTGGCGCAGTGGTGGCTCGCTCTTTGGCATCATATTACGATATTCCGATTTATCCCGTAAATCATGCACTGGGACATATAGAACTTGGAAAGATGTTAACTGGAGCAAAAGATCCTCTGGTACTTTTGGTATCTGGGGGTCACACTATGATACTTGCCTTTCTTTCAGGAAAATGGCGTGTCTTTGGTGAAACATTAGATATAACACTTGGGCAATTACTGGACCAAATTGGGAGATATGCAGGATTTGCATCACCCTGTGGACCTAAAATAGAAGAGCTTGCATCCCAGTCGTCAAACTATCTATCATTACCATATGTTGTAAAAGGCAACGATGTATCATTTTCTGGTATACTATCTGCCACAAAAAGAATAATTCCAAAAGGACTTGAAGATGCATGTTTTTCATTACAAGAAACCGCTTTCTCCATGATAGGTGAGGCAGTAGAAAGAGCGTTATCATTTACAGGAAAAAAAGAACTTTTGATTGTTGGTGGAGTTGCCGCAAACAAAAGATTGTCTGAAATACTTCAAAGTATATGTAAAAGACACAGCTGTAAGTTCTTTGTGGCACCAAAAGAATATGCAGGAGATTGTGGTTCCCAAATATCTTGGCTTGGATTGTTAGAGTCAACAGTAAAGTCTGGTGAAAAAATGGAAAATACTTTTGTCAAACAATCTTGGAGATTAGATACAGTGAATATCCTTTATTGAGGTGAATACTTTGATATGGCGTCTTTTAGCTCTTTTTCCCATTTTCCATTGCTATATACACCAAACTTGTAGGTTTTCTCGCCTTCGTCTGTCTTGATCTTGATTCTGATTTTTTTGATGAGCCATCCTTCCTTTGCAACCTCTATAATCTGATCTAATTTTGCCTCAAGAACTGTTTTTCCAAACTTTTTTGAAAAATCAAGTATTCTTCCCTCTGTCTTGTCAAAAGCTAATCTCAAGTTTGTTAACGTGAGAATGCCAGCTCCAAGTGAATCTTCTGAACAATCTTCTTGTAGCAGTCGTTTCTCATTAGGTTCCATATTATCACGTCATAATCCTGTGTTATAATAGTATAATGGGGTTTAGTAAATTTGAAACTGCACTGAAACTTAAATTATGATCAAATGAGCACCAACTTGTTGAGACTACTCAAGAAGGGTGCGGAAGCAGACATATTCATTACATCATGGAATGAAAAAAAAGCAATACTCAAAGTACGAAAGAAAAAAGAGTATAGAAACGAGATACTTGATGCTAGACTACGAACATTGCGAACAATAAGAGAGGGAAAGATGATTCACGAGGCAAAGAAATTTGGAGTAACAACACCGATTGTCTATTTTGTAGATCCAAAAAAATGTGAAATTTATCTACAATTTATAGATGGTAGGCTGGTACGAGATCTTCCAAAAAAATCAATAATCAAAAAATGCAAAGATATTGGAAACATAGTTGGCACACTTCATAAAAATGGTCTTATGCACGGTGATCTTACCACTTCGAATTTTATTTTATCACCAAAGGGATTGGTGCTACTTGATTTTGGTCTTGCGCAAAGAGCAAACCAGATAGAAGACTATGCTATTGATTTACGTCTTTTCAAAGAGGTTCTCAATAGTGCACATGCTGACATATTTCATGAGGCGTGGAATTCATTCTTGCAAGGCTATGAAAAGATATTAGGTAAAACCATGACAAATAAGATAATCTCACATGTACAAATAATTGAAAAAAGAGGGAGATACGCTAATGTCATCTGATATCTTTTTTGCAAGCTCAAATAAGAACAAGTATGCAGAAGCTAGAGAGATTCTTGAGGACTTTGGAGTTAAGCTAACATTTCTAAAATGTAAATTGGAAGAAATCCAGTCAGATTCTCTTGAGAATATTGCTATGCACAAGGCATTGCAAGCCTTCTCTATCTGTTCACAACCAGTAATTGTAGAAGATGATGGTCTTTTCATAGACTCGCTAAATGGATTTCCAGGACCTTACTCGTCATTTGTACTTGAAACCATAGGAAATAAAGGCATTTTGAAGCTTTTATCAAAACAAAGATCTGCCAACTTCAGATCAGTTATTGCTTTTTGTGAAAAAATAGACAAAGTTAGTCTTTTTGATGCAAATGTCAGAGGTAAGATATCAAGAAAAGAACAAGGAAGAAGATGGGGGTTTGATCCAATCTTTATTCCACAGGGAAAAAATAAAACTTACTCTTTGCTTGATGATAAAAATAAAATCTCACATAGGTACGTATCTCTTGAAAAATTTGCTAATTGGTACTTGCATAAGCGGAAATCCAACGATTAGTAAATCGTTTTTGGTTTTGAAGTACAACAATTCTTGACATTTCACTTTCATCCATTACTAAATAAATCCCACTCTGTCTGGCAAGTTCCTTTGCAAAATGTCTTACTTCTGTGATATTTAATACGTTTGAAAATTCCAATCTATTGGTTGATCTACCTACGTGCATGTATGATTTTATTTCAATAAAATGCGCGTTTCCATTTTTTATCATTTCTGCATATTTTGGAATTAATTCATCACTACAGTTATAACCTTTAATCAACGTGAATCTTAATACAGTTCTCGTATCTAGTCTTGATAGTATCTTAAGACTTGAATTCCATCTTTCCCATGCATCCTTGTACTTTGGTCTGTTTACTAGTTCAAAAATTTCTCTGTTTGGAGCATTGGTAGACAAATATATCTGAGTAGGAAGGGCATTTTCATTTTTTAGCCTCTCCAACATTTCTGGTTCTTGCCCGTTTGTTACCAAAAAGATTGATTTTGTAGTGGCAAGTCCCCTTAGATATTTTATAAGATCAGGTAATTGTGGATACATTGTGGGTTCGCCTGAGAGCGATATTGCATAATGACTTGGAAGTAAAGATTCATCTAGCTTTGTTTTATCGCTTCGTGGATCGCCATAATGACCCATTATCAGTTTTCTTCGTTCTTCCATCAAACTAGTTACAATTACTTCTGGAGGGGCTACTTTTTCTGGCGACATTTTCATTGCACTATAAAATTCCATTGGTCTCCAGCAGTACACGCATCTATTTTCACAAAACATTCCAGCAGGAGAAAATTCCATGCATCTATGAGTTGAAATTCCATAGAACTTGTGTTTGTAACAATCTCCGTCATTTTTGAACGACTTTTTTGTCCAATGACATAGTTCTACAGTTCCATGATCTGAAACTCCATATTTTGCATTCTTTAACTGGCTGAGAATCATTGGTTTTATTTGAATAAATTCCTGTGTATCTATTGATTCTCCTGAACAACTCATGTGTCAAATTTTGTGTATGTTTTAATTAAATCTAAGGGGACAATGTTGAAACACATGGTGCGTTTTCCATAGGAATACATAGGATGTGTCCAAGGTATAACATGCTGTAAAAAACAACAGCTGCGGTAATTCCCATTGAGAGATACCAATTTCTCCACTTCATGTGGCGAATTCTTTTTTTGTTGCTAATAAACTTACGCCTGATTACCAGATCATTTTCATAGTTTTAGACTGGAATAAATCTGAACACAAAACTATCTTATAGGACATGTTGACTATCATCGACAATGGATGCTGCCAGAATTGTTAAGATAAAAGAACCACTTGAGATCCAATCTCTTGAAACTCCAAAACCTAGAGGTTCCCAAGTTCTCATTAAAGTAGAATCAGCTGGTGTTTGTCATAGTGATATACATCTATGGGATGGTGGATACGAAGGAATTGGAGGACAGATTATAAAAACAACTGATCGAGGTGTAAAATATCCATTAACCCCCGGGCATGAGGTAGCAGGAGTTGTAGAGAGTATGGGTGAAGAAGTAGAGGGATTTGCAAAAAATGACAAAATACTTGTCTTTCCTTGGATAGGTGAAGGTCTATGCCCTGCTTGCAGAATAGGTGAAGAAAATCTCTGTGATAAACCACGCTCTTTAGGAGTTTACAATGACGGTGGATATGCAGAATATGTTCTTGTCCCTCACTACAAATACCTTGCAAGAATAAATGAATTAGATACTGATACTAGTGCACCTCTATCATGCTCTGCTCTGACAGCTTATGGCGCAATTAAGAATGCTCATCTTAAACCAGCTGATAATGTAGTAATTGTAGGAGCAGGAGGGCTTGGCCTAATGGGAATTCAATTGGCAAAAGCAATTAGCGGAGCAAGAATTATTTCCTTAGACGTTAACGATGATAAATTAAAAGTAGCAAAACAAAGCGGTGCTGACTTTACTGTTAATTCCTCCAAGGTGGATCCCGTAAAAGCTATAATGGAATTAACAGGAAATCTTGGTGTGGATGCTGTGATTGATTTTGTAAATGCCAGCAAGACAGTAGAAACCGATATGCAAATGCTCAGAAGAAGAGCACGTGTTGTTCTAGTAGGTCTGTTCGGTGGCGCATTGCAACTAAATCTTGTAACCATGCCAACAAGAGCATACAAGCTGATAGGATCATACACGGGTTCTATGACAGATATGATTGAACTAATTTCATTGGCTCAGAGAGGAGTAATCAAACCAGTTATCTCAAACAAGTTTAAACTCAATCAAGCCACTGAAGCCTTGACAATGCTAAAAGAAGGGAAAATCATTGGTAGGGGCGTTATTAATCCTTAAAATGCGGATTGAATACAAATAGGTACTACAAATTTAGACTAGTTTAGTTAAGATTAATACTGGATTGAAAAGGATTTTCCTTCATGTGGCCCTTGTAGTACAGTGGCGAGTATAGGGGACTGTGGATCCCCGGACAGGGGTTCGATTCCCCTCAAGGGCCTTTTTACTAATTATGGTCCTACGTCTAGAATATTCAAAAGTTATCGCTAAAGTTTCTTGTATGCTTGTCTATTTCATCTTGGGGGGAAGGTGTTTTGTTTTCATGCTTGTGTTCTGATTTGTGGATACGTTTTTCCATTTTTTCTTCGTGTTCTTTTCTTGCATGATGAAGTCTATCTGCCTCATGAATGAACTCTTTTCCACATTCTGAACACTTTACAATGGTATGATGGTGATCATGTCTTGCATGATTTATCAATTCTTCATACTTTGAAAACTTTGAATTGCATTTTTCACACTTGAACTTACTGCCAAAAAATTTCATATTTAGGAAAGGTTATAGCTGGATGGATAAGAATGTTGCATATGATATAGTGAACCTTATGGTATTCTAACTGTGACAAAACCATAATACAAGTTCAAATATTTCAGAGTGCATAATATTACATGATATCAATATCTCGTCATGAGATATATGGTAAAGCCAGAGCAGGATCTGTAGCAGGAATTGCAGGTGGATTTGCTCTCCTAGTGTCGTTCTTTGGAATAGATGCAAGCTTGAATCTTCCCCCAGGAAGCTTCTACATGATGATAGGGCTTGCAGTAGGATTCCATGGAATGTCGGCAATAGTCTTTGGTGGATTGATACACATGCTTACAGCAGCTACAATCGGAGCAGTTTTCTGCATGTGTTCTATATTGCATCCAATACTAAATCTAAGAAGCATATGGAAGGGAATATTTGCAGGAGGAGTAACGGGACTAGAAGTCTATGCGATATTTTTCTTGCCAATAACCTTGTACATCATGATCCCAACCATTGATTCAGTTATAGGACAAAGTCTTGTATCAGAACAGGAACGCCTTGCAGTAACTGTCATCAAAGCACACTTGGATACAATAATCTGGGGGGCTCTTATTCTCCATGTCATCTATGGTGCAGTGATGGGATTTTTTGTGGGCATGGTTGTGCATGACGACTACAAGAAAATGCCGAAAAAGAGTCTGTTTGACCTCGAATCAGAATCTATGCCTGCAACATAGATTCTCATTATTTTTTGTTGTTTTTGAGTTTTAATCAGAATAGTGGATGATTTTTAATACATTATGACATCGTTTTTCTACTAATTTGAAATTTATATGGAAACGCAAATCCAAAAATATAAACTTCATTTTGTAATCATAGAACAAATATTTTGATATTTTGCAGTTTGCAAGAAATTGAATTGTTGGTATGAAAATCAGGTGGCGAGAATCGTCCCTAGTTTTTTAAGAATGAAATAATGTAAATCGAGCAAATTGAGCTTACCAACTTCAAGTCATGCATATGGAATAGGATTGATTACAGTAATAGTCGGTGCTGCAGTTGGTATATCATACTATCAACTTTATTTCTTGCCTGAATATAACACAAAACCACATGTAAATCAAAAAATTCTAGAGCCAGGTCAGAAAACTACTATAAATATTGTTGAAGGTTCTGTAAACCAAGACCAACCACAAAACTTTCTACCAAAGACGCAAACAATCCAACTGGGAGTAAACAATCTGGTGGTATGGAAAAATGATGACAACGCTGTTCATTATGTGACTCCTGTAAAACCATTCAAGGATCTATATAGTGGGGATTTTGGTTCTGATGCAATAAAGTCTGGTAAAACCTATACTTTCCTGTTTACACAAGAAGGAAAAATACCATACTACTGCAAAGTACATCCGTGGATGAAGGGCGAGATAGACATAGAACATGGATCTCTAACATCATAAATCAGATTAGCTAAATTTTTGTAAAATAGGATTTGTAACCAAGTACTTGATTAGTTAGACATTATTGCAAAAATTTAGGTATTTTTCTTACTATATGTGATACCGATATCCTTCCAGGACCTAGTACCATAACAGTACACAAAATTGCAAGTGCTAGAAGTTCAAGTTCAACTCCACCATTGCCAGAAAACGATGACATTTTCTTAACATAAATTATTGCGCCTAACATGTCAATTGCAAGCAGTGCACTTGATATTCTTGTCAGAATTCCAGCAATGAGAAACGCACCACCTATTAATTCAAGCAATCCAACAGGAAGAGCAAGTTCTGAAGGTAGATTATGGCTCGAAAGAAATCCCAAAAACCCACTGCCAAATTTTGGCTGGCTATGTACTATGAATAAAATTCCCACCACAACTCGTAATCCAATGTGACTCAAGTCGTGCAGTATACTAGTTCTAAGCGTAGATTCTGTCATATACCAAACAATATGTGACTGCTTAAAAAATATCTTGTGATTACCATCATTGAAAACTCAAATATGCTTTTTGTGTTTTGATTTGCTTTAAATTAATTGTATTAAATAGAAAAGATTTGGTAAAAAGGATCTCTAGAATCCAGCATGTAATAAGGAGAGTAAAAACGTCTTGAACAAGAATATTACAAACACAATTAATGGTACAGGATCTTTGTTTATATAGATCCTGTCACAAAAGTTGAATTCCATGTGCTCTTCTGTGCACTAGTAATTCTTCTTCACTTGATACCACATATCCGCACATTTCACATCTCAGAAAACCAAAATCTTCAATTGGTACTTCCTTGGATATCAAAAAAGTTTTGGAGTCAATTTTACGTATGCTATACTCAGTCCTGTTGTTATCCTTGAGAAAGGATCCTAGAATCTTCTCCACATCAGATGCGTCTAACATAACAGATGATTCTTCTGTTTCTACATCGTATTGATGCTTCTTTAGATAGTTTTGCAGCTCTGACGCCATATCACTATCCCCTGCGCAGTCTATGGTTATCATCATGTTATTTTATGAGAACCACATGAGCAATATGTATTGCTGGAAATACATTTGGCTAGAAAATTATTGTCATCTTGTTGCTTGATTGCCTTTTTTGTAGCTTGATGACTGAAAAGTCTTCTAATGCGATTTAGAATATGCCAAATTTACTTGATTCCATTTCCTCTTTTATGGCAAGCTTGACCTTTACATTTCTCTGTACTACCTTATCATTTAACCATGTTAGAAACTTGTGGTCAAGGCCCTTGCCTTTTACCTTCTCAAAGTCTGGCCCCATTTGTTCTGAAAGCCTTTTCACAAGTGACCGATTCACACAAACTACGTAAAAATGCCAACCAAAAGCAAATTCAGAATCTGTTACTATGAAGTCATTTTCGCCGTGAACCATTTGTTCTAGGTTCCTTAATGTGTTGATGATAGCTTTACTAGAATTTTCATAATCTGTGGCAGATACATTGATGTTGATTCTTTCTTGAATCATAATTTTCTATATGTCATATGCAAATAAAAGCATGACTAGTCATAGAATCTTTTTGTCCAGCAGATGTTCTACTTCTATATTAAAAAAAGTCTTGAGAATCCCCATATAGCTCTTGACAGGATCAGGTATATCATTTCCACATGCAATTCCTAAATTCTTTGCATTTATCCAAATTACCAATGTTTGAAGTATGGTAAGGAACCTATCACTATTGGAATCCTTGGAGCCTATTGCCTTTGTATATCTCTCTGCAAACTCCCATGCAACAACAAAATCAATACAATCAGTTTCAAATATTGCAAGAGTTTGTTCTTTTAGGTCCTTTGCTTTTTTAAATGGAAAAATATTCAAAATATAGGGAAAGCTAACTTTGTCAGGAATGCAACCTAGGAGCGGCCCCCAGATAGTAATTACTTTGCAACCTTCTCTCAAGTTTGCAAATTTTGATAGCATTTTTTCATTTATTTTTTCATCAGAAAACCAATACAGTATCACACTTGCATTACTCAAATCTGAATTCAAAATGTCTTGACAAATAAATTCACTATTCGTAAGATGCTTTTCATCTGACATTTGTCTAGCTTTTATTATTTTATCTTGATTATTATCTATCCCAACTGCCTTTTTGACTTTAAATTCATCAAGTGCAATCATTACACTTTTTCCTCTGCCACATCCTAAATGATAAAAAATATCATCTCTTGTTAATCCAGCAAATCTGAATATGTCACGTAAAGTATCTTCTCGTAATTCTACTTCCTCCCCACTAATAATGGAATCTGGAAGTGATGCCAGATATTCTTCTATTTTCATAACATATTGATAACATTAAACTAAATTTATTCTCTTATTCTTTCCAGTGTAGAAACAGCTTGCCATAATGTGACTCTAACATACGATGGCATGTTGGGATCTTGTGTTACATCATCTAATGCACTGATAGCATTTGCGGCTCTCACAGAGACTGAATACTCTTGTTTTTTCAACTCAACCACAAGATCTGCCAAGCTTTTCTTTATGTTCTTTGGTGTTGATGGATTTGCTACAATTTCTTCTAACGTTTTGATAGCTGCATTGAGAGTTTCTGCGTTTTGATTATTTTTCTCAGCCATGACACCATTCAAGCTAATGCTAATTGCGTTTCTATTATAAAGTTTGCACTATGCTTCAAGAAAGATATTTCCTGACTCTATTATCACTTTGTATGACTTCAAATCTTTGATCTTTACTGGAAATGAAGACATTTTGCCTGTTTTGCAATCAAATTCTGCTCCATGCCAACCACAAACCACTGTGGAGCCTTTCAAATTACCTTCTGAAAGACTTGCTCCTGCATGAGTGCAAGTATCATCCATGGCAAAATAGTTGCCATCAATATTAGCTACCAATACGTCTTTTCCATCTGCTGTTATTTTTTGCATCTTCCCTGGAGGGAATTCTTCTACTTTGCCGATAATTATTTTTCCCATACGGTATCATCAAACATAAATCTATTTTAGTGTTAAATTACCATATTCATACAAATTTTACAGTGTTTTGCAATTTTCCTAATTTCTCTATTTCCATTTCGATTCTATCTCCATCTTTTAGGAAAATAGCATCTGGCTTGTTGAGCATTACCCCTGCTGGAGTACCTGTAGAAATTATGTCTCCCTTTTCCAATGTCATTGCCTTACTTAGAAGTGATACAATTGAGTATACTTGTAAGTGCATATTGGAGGTAGAAGAATTCTGTCTTATCACTCCATTTACTTTTGTAATCATTTTCAGGTTCTGTGGATCATCTATTTCATCCGCACTGGTAATCCATGGTCCACATGGAGCAAACGTATCCATGCCTTTTGCTCTAGTGAATTGTTTATCTTTTGCTTGTATGTCTCTTGCTGAGGCATCGTTTAAGATCATGTATCCGAAAACAGCTTTTTTTGCATCTTCTATGGAAATATTCTTACAGTCTTTACCAATTATTACGGCCAGCTCTATTTCATAATCAAGTTTGGATACAAATGATGGACAAAGAATGTCTGAGATAGCTCCATTGAGGGTAGTTCTTGGTTTTATAATTATGGCAGGTTCATCTGGAGGAACCAAATTTTGTTCTTTTGCATGATCTTTGTAATTGAATGCTAGACAAATTATTTTTGACGGATTCGGAATGGGTGGAAGAAGTTTAAAGTCAGCTAATTTTTCATTAAAATTTAATTTGGTAATCTTTGATTTTATCTCATCATACCATCCATCAAATAAGAAATCCTTGATACTCTGTGGTATTGGAATACCGGTTTGAGCAATCATTGCTTCTTTTGTCAGAATCTTGTCACCATTAACAAAAGCATATGTTTCCATATTTTCTCTAAGTAATCTCGCAATCTTCATTTTCTTCACTTATGTGTGTATATCACTTGATTCGCAGAATCTTTTCTGCAATATCCGTATCTTACGAACTGGATTTCTGTACCCACATTTAACTCTAAGTAGTAAGGCTCAGTTAATGCTTGCTTTATTTCTAGACTGTTTTCATTAAATTCATCATTTACAAAAAGTATCTTTGGTATTACAACCTCTATGCTTACTGCGTTGTTGGTTGAAATCCATTGGACTTTTGGGATTCCAGCTTTATAGTCTGTACCAATTATTTCTCCATGAATATCTGAACTAACTTTGGTTATACGAATGTTGTATAATTCTAAAAGTCTGACCTCATCTCCAACTTTCAAATTCTCTGCATCTTGTCTAGATATATAAAAAGTTCCATCCACTCTCACTTTTCTTTTTCCCATATCTTTTTGTGGGTGGTTGGGTATCTCAATCTCAGTCATAGTGTTATTTGAGACAAGTAATTTTACTGGATCAAAAACAATGAACAGCCTAATGCTGGCAGGATCTATGATTTTTCGATTAAAAGATTCCAATGTTTCAAATGGCGCAAAAGTATCTGATTTTGTAAAACTTAAAGAAAGAACAAATTTTCTGATGGCCTCTGGAACAATTCCCCTTCTACGTAATGCCTCCAGAGTGGGAAGTCTAGGATCATCATATCCTGATACACGTCCATCCTGAACAAGTGGTTTGAGTGCTCTCTTTGAAACCGGCATTCCCTCAAATTCTAATCTTGAAAACTCTAACATCCTCGGTTTTCTCATATTTAATTTGTCTAAAATTGTGTAATAGAGCTCATTTCTCAACTCATACTCTTTTGTTCTAAAAGCATGGGTAATTCCATCTATGCTATCTTCTATAGCTACTGCAAAGTCGTAATTAGGCCAGATTCTATACTTATCTTTGTGTATAGGGTGTGGCTCATCAATAATTCTAAGTAATGTGGGATCTCGCATAACAGTATTTTCTGAATGCATGTCACCTCGAAATCTTACTATTGCTTCTCCCTGCTTGTATTTTTTAGACATATTTTCCCAGCGTTTAATGTTCTGAGATTTATCTCCTGCATTACACTTGCATGGACGCATTTCACGTCTGTTTATACTAATGGTCTCTTTTTCACAAGTGCATACATATGCATATTCATTTTCTAATAATTCCTCAGCTTTTTTGTAAAGAAGCTCCATGTCATCCGAAGTATTTTTTACTCTGTCATATTTTACACCCAACCAATCAAGTCCTACCTTTATAGCTGCATAATATTCTAATCTCTCATTTTCCGGATTTGTATCATCAAATCTTAAAATTAATTTTCCACCATACATTTTTGCATATTCTTCATCAATTATTGATGCTTTAGCATGACCTATGTGTGGATAACCATTTGGTTCTGGAGGGAATCTGGTTATTACTTTTCCATATTCTGCACCTTCTAATGGTGGCAAGCCTTCCCGTTCTTGTTTTGGTTTTATGACAAGTAAGTCTGGATAACTATTCTCAAGTTCAGATTTCTGAGCGCTAATCGATATGCTGTTTACTTCAGACACTATCTGTGTGATTAGTGGTATTATCTCTTTAATTCTGGAGCGTAATTCAGGTCTTGTTCCAACTACCTTTGAAATTATTGTATCATTTCTTGTTTTTCCATCGTGTTCAGATGCATTAAGAAGGGCAATTCCACGTATTATCCCTTTTATCTCTTCATCCAATTACAGACTCCTCTCTACAACAAAATCCAATAAGGAGAGTAGTTCAGTTTTCCCATCAGAGTCATAAACTGATATCGCTTTTCTGGCCATGTTAGAGTGATAAGATGCTTTCTGTCTGATGATCCTATCTATTCCAAGAGAAGATATAGTTGCAACTGCTTTTTCAACATCGTTTCTAGTTGCAGAATTGTTTCCAAATGCTTTTAGGATGTTTTTTTTCTCTTGACCTCTTGCCTTCTTAAGGGCCATTAAAATAGGCAATGATTTTTTTCCTTCACGTATGTCATTACCAACAGGCTTTTTCGTAACTTTAGGATCACCTATTACGCCAATTAAATCATCAATTATCTGAAAAGCAATTCCTAAATTTTTGCCAAATGTTGATAATCTCTTGATATCTTTAGTTGTTTTACCTGCTGAAATTGTTCCCATTGCACATGATGCAATAAAAAGTGATGATGTTTTTTTCTCTATCATGTTGATGTATTGAGTTTCTGTAGGTATCTTTTTTGATTTTGCCATGCTTATGTCCAAAACTTGCCCCTCGCAAACATCTGTGCATGCTTTTGCTAAACTGGCTACAAGTAACAATCCAATACCTTTTGATGCACCCAGATAGGAATGTGAAATAGTCTCAAATGCTTTTGAGAAAAGCAAATCGCCTGCCAAGATTCCAACTGGAATACCAAATTTTATGTGTACGGTTGGAACTCCATGTCGTACCTCATCATTATCCATTATATCATCATGAACCAGAGTAAAATTGTGAATCATTTCAATCGATGCTGCTGCAGGCATAGCTTGTTTTATTGTGCCCCCTACTATCTGGCAACTCTTTATGACCATGTATGGGCGAAGTCTTTTTCCACCATGTTCTATCATGTACCTAGCAGCTTTGTATAGATCTTGAGGATCACCTCTGAGTCTAGACAAAAGAAATGAATCTATTCTAGCAGTTTTAGAAATTTCATTAATATTCATTCTGTTTTTAGCTCCCATTTGTTATCTGGAAAATGATACTTTAATGACTTTTCAACAATCTCCTTAAAATTATCCGTATTCCAAAGTTTGAGTATGTTTTTGTGTTTCTCGTCAATATCGTTATTTGATTTTTGCAAAAAATATAATGCCACAAGCATCCAAGGGCAGAAAATTTGCGGTGATTCATTTACTTCTTGCATAAGTTGTTCAAGCGTAACCCACCTTATCTCTGATATTTCATCCTCAACAAGCTTAATCTTTGAAGGATCATCCAATATGCCTATCAAGGTACCACAAATTTCATTCTCAGAGCCAATGTTCTTGTATGGTACATGATATTCAAATTTATTCAAATAATCTAGTTTGCAAGTGATTCCTAGTTCTTCAGGTAATCTTCTTTCTCCAGAAGATACGTATGTTTCTGATTTTCTTGGATGACTTGCTACAGTTCCATCCCAATCTCCTGGCCAAAGCATCTTGCTTTTACTTCGCTGTGTGAGCAATAGTTTTCCTTCGTTATTGAAAAGTAATATTGTAAATGCTCTGTGAAGTATTCCATTTGGCAAATGACATTTGACCTTCTCCTCAGTACCAATTGGATTGTCATCTTTATCTACCAGAATCAAATATTCTGCCATTTTATCTCCTGAATATGGTTCCTTCAAAACCTCTACCATTTATTGCATTTACTATTCGATTTGGGAATTTACCATTAACAAAAAATACTTCAATGCCATTTTTAGAAATTACTCTTGCTTCTTGAATCTTTCTTGTCATGCCTCCAGTTACATCCATGGAAACTTTTGTTGTGATGGGCTTTTCTGATCTAAATTCACTGACTAGTTTTCTAGTTTTCATATCTGAATATACGCCATCTACATTAGTTGCAAAGATGGCAAGACGTGGTTTAAGTATCTTAGATAAGATGCCCATTATTTTATCCCCAGATAGTATGTAGAACTTGTTTTTTCCATACCACATGACGTCACCATACGAGATAGGTATCAATCCAGAATGTGCAATCTTGGGTATTTCTTTTACTTTTCTTTTTATTGGTTTATCTCCAATCATAAAGTCACTTGGAGGTACACAATATGGATTCAATCCAGATTCTACAAATGATTTCAATATGATGCTGTTTAACTCCACCATGGAATTTTTTACTAAAGATACTCCCTTACTGTTGTATCTGTCTGGTTTTGTATGCATGTCATATTTAACAGACCAATAATGACCAAATGATCCTCCGCCATGTATTATGATCATTGGTTCTTTTACTTTTTTCAGATGTATTGATATATTTCGTATTAAAGTTTTGTTGGGAGCCAATGGTCTTTCTTTATTTGTTATTATTGAACCCCCAAGCTTTATGAGAATCATTGATTTTTTACATTGTTATTAACGGTTTTAAAAAGTATCTTAATTCATTACGTGTATGTTAAATTATATGTTATCAAATCACGTGTAGACCATACCATCATAATCTACTTTTGCAACAAAACAATCTGCAAGTTTTCTTAAATTGGCAAGAGTAGATTCTGTATTGTTTTTATCAACAAGAGAAATTATACATCCACCTCCTCCAGCTCCAGTTAACTTGGAACCGTAGGCGGTTTTTGTTGCTTCGTTTATTAGCGTCCTTATTTTTTCGGTCGAAACGCCTATCTGTTCTAATAGTTTTTGATTTTCAGACATTAGCATACCCATTTTTTCAAGGTTATTTTCTGTGAATGCATGTATGGCATTTTTTATTATTTCATCTTCTTTTGCACATAATTCGTTGAATAAATTCTCATTTTTTTCTTTAAACTTTTTTACTTGATTTACTATTCTTTGAGTGTTGTGAATTTGTGCAGAATTTGCAATTATCAAATCAAAGTTATTCTTAAATGATAATTCTTGAAATCCACTGGTTGTATCATATGTGAGGAATCCTCCAAACACAGATACTGCTGAATCTGCACCAGATGTATGTTTGAATATGGTTTTTTCGGCTTCAATAGATTTTTTAAGTATCTCATTTTTTGATAATTTCTTAAACAATCCATTAACTGATGCAGTGGCAGCTACACATGCTGCAGATGAAGATCCAAGACCTACTCCATGTGGGATTTCTGACTCTAAAATTAACTCAATTCCTTTATCATGAGAGTTCCTTCTTAGTGCATCATAAGCAATGTAGAAAAATGGTTTTAGAAATTTTGGAGAAATTGAATCCAAATTGCCTAGTTCATCTAATCTGACCTCTTTATTTCCTAATACCGTTTTTACTATCGCTTTTTTTTCATTTATGAATTGAGAACTAGCTGTAATTCGTTTATCAATAGAACATAGTATTGCTTTTGTACCATATACTACAAAATGTTCACCAAAGAGAATTACTTTTCCTGGTGCAGAAGCTATTGATTTCATGTGAAAACTATCGATGCATATCCGACTACCGAATTCTTGTCTCCAGATATATCGCCACTTGTAGCATATTTTATTAACTCTCCTCTAGTGGCTCCAAGTTGTTTGCAAGCTTCCATTACAGATGCTATCGCCCCATATCCACATGCTGTAACCTGTTTCTCTTGTAGTATGGTATAAAATCTGTCTATATCTAAAGATAATATTGGTTCTATCAAAGCAGAGTCTTGTTTGTGAGCATAATCATTTGGTTCGTAATGTGTAAAATCTGACGATGCTATTATGATACTTTTTTTGTTCTTTGCAATTCTTGCAATTGCGGCACCAATGCTTTTAGCCGTTTTGTAACTCTGATCATTTAAAATTATTGGCAAAATTTTGAACTTGTGTGAATAAATCTCTTGAAGAATAGGAATCTGAACCTCTAAACTATGATCCTTGGAATGAGAAAAAAAATCCAACTCTATGAATTTAGAAATTCTATTGATCTCCATAGCAGATTCTGTATCAACTTCAATGTCTCCAAGAGGCGTTCTCCATACTGCGTCTTTCATAGTAGCTACATCCGATCCAATTCCCCAGTGATTTGGACCTACGATTATTACAAGTTCTGGTTTCAGTCCTGAAATGGCATAGTACGAATTTGCTGCTATTGGTCCTGAATACACATATCCTGCATGTGGACAGATTACACCAAAAATTTTTTTTTTACTCGTAGTTGGCTGTATCTTTTTTGGACCATAATCATGGAAGAAACAATCTCGTATTGTTTTCTTTAATTCTTGATTTGTTTTTGGATAGAACATGCCAGCAACAGCTGGTGTTCTTATCTGCATTGTTTTATTGCCTCTGAGATCTTGATCTTATCTGAGGAGTTCGTTCAACTTCTTCTTCTAATTCTTCCTCAGTAATTTTTGTCTCAAAGTCGTCAATTTCATATTTCATTGGTTCTTCTTCTTTAAGCTCACCTTTTTGCAGCAAGATCTCTCTTGCTAAGAGCCAATATGTTGCAGCCAGTGATTTTCTGCCTCTGTTATTAGCTGGAATAACTAAATCTACTTTTGAAGTTACGTTATCTGTATTAGATATGGCGATTACGGGAATACCTGCATTGGTAGCTTCAACGATTGCTTGCTCATCCACTTGAGGATCTGATACCAAAACTAATGCTGGTTCCATGTAATATGGCAATAATGGATTTGTAAGAGTTCCTGGCATGAATCTACCTAGCATTGGTTTAGCTCCAGTTATTTCACAAAACTTCTCTACTGGGGTACTTGCATATTCTCTTCCGGAACATATCAGAATCTTGGAAATGTCTGATCTATTGATGAACTTTGCAGCTGTTTGAATTCTTGATAATGTCTTTTTACTGTCAATTATGTACAAACCCTCGTTTGTAGCCCTTGTGATAAATGGAATCATGAATTTAGTTTTTACTTGTGTTCCTACCCTGATGCCAGTAGATAGTACATATTTTTCCATATTGTCGGCTTCTTGTCTACTCATGACGTGTTTTTAAATCTCGACCATTCCACGTATTAAATCATACTCTGCAAGTCTAACCAATTCATTCAGTTTGGCTATCCTTTCTCCTCCAACAACACCTACCTTAAGCATTTTTGATTTTGTAGCTATGCCAATATGTGATATGTGGGCATCTGTTGATTCACCAGATCTGTGTGATGTAATTATTCCTATCTTGTTTGTATTTGCCTCACGTGCAAATTCTAATGCGTCATACAAACTTCCTGCTTGATTTACTTTTAATATTGCACCATTACAAGCTTTCAGTTTTACTGCTTTTTTGAGTATCTTTGTATTGGTCACTAGAAGATCATCTCCAGTAATTAATACATGTGGAAATTTCTTGGTTAATGCCGACATTTCTTCAAACGCCTCCTCATGTACGGCATCCTCGGCATATACTAGCTTGTATTTTTTTATTATCTCTGAGGCAAAATCAATTTGTTCTTGTGGTGTGTTTTCAAATCCAGCTCGATCATAGATGTATTTCTTCTTCTTTTCATTCCATTGTGTAGATGAAGCAAAATCTACTCCAAGTGATACTTCTTTTCCTAATGTGAATCCTAGTTCTTCACAAGCTTTAGCTGCTACTTCTAAAGCTTGATCATTTTTTAGCTTAGGAGCCCATCCTCCCTCATCTCCTCTGCCGTTTGTAAATGTTGGATCTTTTTTTATCAAGATTTTACCAAGTTCCTTGTGTACTTCCAAGTTGGTTTCTATTGCATCACGTATTGTCTTTGAACCAGTAGAACATATCAATATCTCCTGAATATCGGGGGTGCCAGGTCCTGCATGGGCTCCTCCCCCAAGAATGTTTCCTAGGGGAAATGGAAATCTATGATCTGTTTTTTTTGAAAGTAATTTAAACAGAGGAATATCTAAGGCTTTTGAAGCAGAATCCACTGCAGCGATTGTTAATGCAAACGCTAAGGAGCCACCTATCTTTGAATAGTTTGGAGTAGAATCCATTTCTCTTAAAGTATCATGAATTGACTTCAAGTCAGATGAATCAAGATTGTGAAATTTCTTTTCATTATTTTTTAACAATTCTAAACTTTTTTCTGGTTTGTTTTGTGGAAAGCTAATTGCTTCATGTTTTCCAACACTTGCTCCTGAGGGGGAGCACACCCTTCCTAGGTACTTGTTGTCTGAAATTACATCAATTTCTATGGTTTTGCTTCCTCTACTGTTGTATAATATACGTCCCTTAATTGAGGTAATCCGCGCCATTTTATTCTAGCTCGGATCTAACCTCTTGCTCCCTTCTCCTAATTGCTTCGTAAAACGGAATAACCTGATGAATTGTTTCTACTGATGTTAACATCATTGCTCTACAACAATAACGTTTTAGTCCAAATGAATCAAGTACTTTTGCAGGATCTTCCCCAGCTTTTACTCTGTTTTGATATTCTTTGTATTTATCAGAAATTAAATTTCCACAAGTAAAACACCTGACAGGAATTAACACATTTTAAAAAAGTAATCAAGGCTTATAAAAACCATACATGGGTAATGCAAATGCGGGAGTCGCCCAGCCTGGTCAAAGGCGCTAGCTTGAGGGGCTAGTATCTTAGGATTTCGAGGGTTCAAATCCCTTCTCCCGCACTGACAATCACAAAACAAGACGAAATTGACCTCGTTGATAAAAACAATAGATATCAAGTCTTAACAGAGTAATTCTAAACTGCTCCTCAATGAAATTATTTGTAGTGTTATTGACACTTTCAATGATTGTTGTATTATCAGGAATTCAGCCTTCTAACTCTCTTGTATCATATCATATGGTTGTTAATGTAAAGCCTGAAAAAACTCCTATTGATACAAACAGTTACCCTGTCATAGTTGGTACAGTAATAGATGAATCAAGTAATCCAATTTCAAACGCAAAAGTAAAACTTAGTTTTGAAAAACAGGTTGTATATACCACAACTGATGATTCTGGAAATTTCAGATATCAGTCAGCAATTCCCTCCTCTGACGCTGGAGCATACATGATAAACGCTGTTGTGTCAAAAGATGGATATGTTACATCTTATGCAAGTTCAACATATTTTGTGAATCCTCCATTACAAACTACTGTTCATAAAGTATACAATCTCTTACCAATTGTATCTGGAAATTACACAATGTTTCTTGGTAAAGTAACTCAATGGAATCTAGAAACAACATGCTTTGTAAAATTTGGCGACGAATACAAGCGATTTCTTAAAACATGTGATCTATATAATATGGAACCAAATGACTTCAAAACTGATCAAAGCGTAATCTCCAGTCTCACCGTAATGAAATACAATGATGAGTATCGTTTATTCCCATCAAAAGATTACTATGCTGCAGCAGACTTGGACAATATGACACAACCGCAATATTTGGCAAGTACTTGGGCAAATTATACGGTTCCAAACTGATCAATTGTCTATTTTGACTCTATTTTGAAAATATTGGCAAAGTCCTTATTTGACGTGTGTACGAAATTATTTATGGAAATAACAGTAAAACAAATGATGCAAATAGAAGAAAATGGGCATCAAATGGGATTTTTTAGAAAATTGATGATGGAAAATGCAGGATCTTCTGCTGCACGACATATTGTAGAACGATATGACGATTTATCAGCAAAAAATGTAATCATTTTTGCAGGTCTTGGAAATAATGGGGGCGATGCCTTAGTTGTAGCACGACATCTAGCAGGTTATGGATGTAGTCCAACCGTAGTACTATTGGGAAATCCCAATAACATAAAAACTGAAGAATCTCGTTCTAATTGGCAAATCTTAGAAAAAATGAATTCCATAAATTTGATAATTTCATCAGATGCAAACTCTATAAATGTAAAACCAGATATTATTGTAGATGGAATTCTTGGAACTGGAATTTCTGGAAAAATAAGAGAGCCATACGCTACTGCAATTGATGTTATCAACAAATCATCTGCTTTCAAATTAGCAATTGATGTACCATCTGGATTGGATCCTGATACGGGAAGTGTTATTGATAAATGTGTCAAGTCTGATATCACGGTAACTTTTCATAAAATGAAAATCGGAATGCCAAAACGCATAGATTTATGTGGAAAAATATATGTTGAAAAAATAGGTATCCCACCAGAAGCTGAGAAGGGTGTTTTATGAAAGTATATCAACTTGAAGTGGGAAATATGCAGAACTTTACTTATGTGGTTGAGGATGAGGAAACCCAAGAAGCGATTGTAATAGATCCCTCATGGGAACTAGATCTGGTGATGAAAATTATTGAACAAAATAATTTGAAGATAAAATATGTAATAAATACACATCACCATTTTGATCATACTATTGGAAATGATGCAATAGCAAAACATACCAATTCAAAGATCATACAACATTCTGCTTCAACTCTTAAAAATGACATACAAGTATCACATGGAGACAAAATAAAATTCGGTAAATCAGAACTCACGGTATTTCATACGCCTGGACACTCTAAAGATAGCATGTGTCTTGTTGGTGACGGAAAAATTTTTTCAGGAGATACACTTTTTGTAGGAAATTGTGGAAGAATAGATCTGCCTGGTGGGAATGGAAAGGAACTCTATCATAGTATATTTGATATTATTTCAAAATTAGATGATATGTTGATTATGTATCCTGGACATAATTATGGTAACTCGCCAACTTCAACGATTGGAAAGGAGAAAAAGACAAATTTTGTGATGCAACCAAGAACTGAAGAAGAATTTTTAGATTTCATGAATAGTGATTAAAATTTGGAAGATATTGAATTATTTGGAAATAAACAAAAAGGAATTGATTTTCTAAATCATACAAAACAGAAAAAATTTACTTTTTCACTGGTTATATCATATACCGCAACATCAGAAATACCTGGCATTACCATTGCCGGCGAACACCCAGATCTAATAAAGTTCACTAGTCCTGCTGACGCTGAATTCATTCACTATGGTCACTGTAAATCCATATCTGTTATACCAATGACTCCAGACGGAAAACCAACTCCTGCTTTACTAACAAAAGCAGCGCTTGAGGCAGCTAGTGTTCCTAACATAGTAATTAATGCTGGCAGCAAAATAACTCCAAAATTACCGTGTCTTGATTTAGGATTGGATTATGGCAAGAACATATCTCAGGAACCTGCACAGAGTGCAGAGGATGTAAGAAAAGCTGTTGAATATGGAAGAATCATTGGTAGATTTCTGGGCGCTACTACTGATTGCCTTGTTATAGGTGAAAGCATTCCAGGAGGTACTACTACTGCTCTTGGTGTACTTGAAGGAATGGGAGTAAAAGCCCTTGTAAGTAGTAGCATGCCTAAAAATCCGACAGAGCTAAAAATTAACATCATACGAGATGCACTAGAAAGAGTAAATTCAAGTGACCCGTTTGATATTGTCTCTCAGGTAGGTGATCCGATGATACCTACAGTAGCTGGAATACTAAGTACTGCATCTGATCTTACCCATGTCATATTAGCTGGTGGTACACAAATGGCCGCAGTTTTATGTTTTTCAAAAAGTTTAGGCTTTGATGGAAAAAATACGGCAATAGGAACAACATCATATGTTATTAACGATAAATCCGCAAATTTGATTGATACAGTTGGGACAATTCTTGATATTCCAATACTTGCAGCAAATCTTAAACTTGGAGAATCACAGATCGCAGGTCTTAGATCCTATGCCGATGGATTTGTAAAAGAAGGAGCGGGAGCTGGTGGTGCATCAATTGCATGCATGCTAAAAACAAAAATTGATACACAAAAACTTCTTGAGTTAACTGAGATTGAATATCGTAGAATTACTTGACAGTCACTGATTTGGCTAGATTTCTTGGATAATCTGGGTCCGCATCTTTTTCTAATGCAGCATAATATGCCAAGAGTTGTATCGGTACAATCTCGATAAATGGATAGAGTGCTTCATTAATTGCGGGTATCTCAATCCAAAAATCATATGCATCGCTAGGTTTATCGGAGATTCCTATCACTTTTGCTCCTCTGGCTTTGATTTCTCTTGCAGACGTTAATGTATCATTATATGTAGAATCGTTTGGATTTATGATTATAACATAAGAATTTGAATCCATTAATGCTAATGGTCCATGTTTTAATTCTCCACCAGGAAGTCCTTCTGCATGAATGTATGTTAACTCCTTTAACTTTAGTGACGCTTCAGACGCTATTGGATAATGTATTCCTCTACCAAGTACATAGATATCTGACACATCTTTGAATTTTTTGGCTATTTCTTGAATCTTTGAGTCATCAGATAATATTTTCTTGATTGATTCTGATATATTATCAAATTCAAGTCCTATGCAACCGCCACATATTTTGTCCACTATTTTATACAATACGGCTAGTTGTGATGTGAAACTCTTAGTAGCTGCCACTCCTATCTCTGGCCCGCAATTGAGCCCTATTGATATTGCTGACTGCTGTACTAAAGATGATGTCATAATGTTTACAATAGATATTATTTTTGAGCCAGCATTCTTAGCAAACTTTACTGCTTCTAGAACATCTGCACTCTCTCCACTCTGTGATATTGCAATTAGGATGGATTGAGGCTCAAACATATCTGGCGAGAATTGTACCTCGCTTGAGATTACTGGTTCTACTTTTATTTTTGCAAATCTTGAAAATAAAAATTTTGCAATAAGTGCAGCATTATAGCTTGTTCCGCTCCCAGTTATGTATAGACTTCTTGCATGCTTTACAAAATCTGCTGCTAAATCTAATTCGAGCTTTGTATTGTTTGCGGCATTAGCAATTGTCTTTGGCTGTTCAGAGATTTCTTTTAGTGTAAAATGAGCAAATTCCCCTTTGTATACATCAGCAAATTCTTTTGAAACCTTTGTAATTTGATGTTGTATTGGATTTCCATCAAAATCAAATATTTTTATTCCCCTTGAATCTATCATAACAAATTCTTTGTTATCTAGATAGATGACCTCGTCAGTATGTTCTACAAATCCGAGCACATCACTTGAGATGAAATATCCATCTTTCCCAATTCCTAGTATCAATGGTTCATGCATTCTAGCTGCTGCTAAAGTACCATCTTCAAAAACTGCTACAAAAGCATAGTTGCCCTTGAGATGATTTACTGTTTCTAATATTGATTTTTTCTTGTCTTTGGTTTTGTCATGATGATATTGAAGAAGATTCGCTATCACTTCACTATCTGTTTGGCTCTTGAATGTATACCCTTTCTGTTGCAGGTTCTTCTTCAGTTCATCATAATTGTCAATTATTCCATTGTGTACTATTGCTACCTCTCCTGCACTAGAGGGATGCGGGTGGGCATTGACATCTGTAACCATTCCGTGTGTTGCCCATCTAGTATGTCCTATGCCTATGTTGCCAGCAAGCTGATCTAGTTTTGCTTGATTGTTTACTTCTATTACCTTGCCTACTCCTTTTCTCACTACTATTTGATTATCAGAAAATGTTGCAACTCCAACGCTATCATAACCTCTGTACTCCATACGTTTCAATCCTTTTACTATGATTGGTGCAGCAGGATTAATTCCCAAATACCCTATGATGGAACACATATGAGATCTATTGTGATTTCTCGATAAATAACACTTGTGTGTAATTTACTAGTCTTGTTGTTCAGCTTTGACTTCCTGAGGAGGCTGTTGTTCTTGCTTTACCTTTGTAAGGTCCAAGTCTGGTGATAAACGAACTTGATCTTCTTCTTCAACTGTTACAGTATAGGAGGGAACAGTTATCACTCTCTCTCCGATTAAAACATGACCATGAACAACTGCTTGTCTTGCCATGTATGGGCTTTTGATCTCAGCTTTTTTCTGAATGACAGTTTGTAATCTACGTGATAACAGATCAGTAACTTTGAGATTAAGAACGTCATCTAATGTAGAGTCTTCTTTTACTAGTCCTATTCTAGTTAAAGATCTCATTAAGGTTGGTTCTTTTGTACTCCTTACATCCTGTGTGAGTGCCAACAAAGATCGTGCTTGATTTCTAATTCTTGAAAGTTCAGTATGTGCTTTCCAAAGTTCTCTTTTATTTTTCAAACCAAAAGTACCAAGTACATACAATTCTTCATTAAGTAAATCATAATTAAGAGGACGTTTTGGCTTTCTCCACATTTTTCTAGAATTCTTTGGATGATCTCCCATCTTGTCTTACCTACTTCGCCTTCTTTTCTGTTGCTGCAGGTTTTGCTGCTGGCGCTTTGTCTTTTGTTGGAGCTGCACCAGCTTTTGTAGCTGCTGCACCTGCTGCGGCTGGAGCTGCTGCACCTGCTGCGGCTGGAGCTGCTGCACCTGCTGCGGCTGGAGCTGCTGCACCTTCTGCGGCTGCACCTGCAGGTAACACTTTTCCTCCTTTACGAACCCCTACAGCACCTCCTTTTCTTCCAGTGGTGCGTGTTCTCTGTCCACGAACTTTTAATCCATAAGTGTGACGAAATCCTCGCCAGCTATTCATACCTTTTTCACGCTCAATATCATTTCTAACATTAAAATCAATATCTGAAGTAATAAGATGTAAATTATTTCCTGAATCAATATCCTTTCTTCTATTTAGAAACCAAGCTGGAATATTTACTGATGATGGATTTTTCATGGCTTTTTCTATTTCTTCAACTTGTGATTCCGTAAGAAAACCTACATTGCTATTAGGATTTATCTTCAAAATATCCAAAAGAGACTTAGCAAAATTGTAGCCCATCCCTTTTACTTGGCTTATTCCAATTATGGTCTTTTTAGTACCTGGTATGTCTTTACCAGCAATCCTAACTATGTGTCTGAATTCTTGTGTTGACAAGTATTGAAAAATCCCCTATATCCCCGATAAAAACCATGCTAAAATAAT
This sequence comes from Nitrososphaerota archaeon, assembly GCA_021325595.1. GTDB lineage: Archaea > Thermoproteota > Nitrososphaeria > Nitrososphaerales > Nitrosopumilaceae > Nitrosotalea. The sequence continues at coordinate 46,766 of JAJPGX010000028.1, forward strand.
AATACTTTAAATCAGATTTACAGACTATTTATCACATCGACCATGGAATTTGAAAATCTTGTAAATCGAAGTTATGGTTCGCAACCAAAATATACAGAGATAATGGCTGGCGTTCCTGAAGACTATAAACAAATCAAAACACTAAGAGATCTACTTGATGTTAATTACAAGTTAATTGGGGCAAAAGAACAACTTCGAAGGAATCTAATTTCCAAGATAAAGTCAAAGGGCATCAAATATCGTGGAATAATAGGTTTTGAAGATGATGTTGTACCTGCTCTTGATAGGGCAATTTTATCTTTACATGACATAATTTTAGTGGGACAGATAGGGCAGGCAAAGACCAGAATAGCTCAATTAATTGCTGAGAATTTACTTTCTCCCATTCCTGTAATACGAGGAAGTATAACAAATGACTGCCCAATGGATCTGCCCGCAATAGATCTGATCTTTTTACTTGAGGATAAAGAAAATCCAATGTCAATACCAAAATTTTACATTGATGGAAATAGTATGGAAAAAATCCGTAATAACAAACTTGATACTCCTATTGAGTGGTTAGAAGGAAAAGATAGATTCAAGTATGTTTTAGCAACTCCCGATATTTCTGTCAAGGATCTAGTGGGACAAATAGACGCAATAAAAGTTACAAAGAATGGAACTGAAATGTATGAGATTGAATCATATTCTCCTGGACAACTCATGCAAGCAAAACATGGTTTGTTCTGTATTGATGAATTACCTGTACTTGATACAAGAAAACAAGTAGCATTACTTTCAGTGTTACAGGAAGGACGATTCACAACTGGAAGTTATCCAGTTGTTTTTGAGCCAAAGACAGTTTTTTTTGCTACAGCAAATCCAATTGATTATACGCATTCTGGAAAAATAATAGAGCCTCTGTATGATAGACTCAAGAGTCATATTCATACCCATTATCCAAAATCATTAAAAGATGAAATGCTAATAATAACACAGGAAGCAAGAATCCAAAAAGCATTCATTCCAATTTTCATGTTGAAAATATTAGCAAGAATAGTTCAAGCTGCTAGAATGAGCAATGAAATCAATCAGGACAAAGGTGTAAGTGTCAGAATGGGTATTCATAGCATCGAACTCTTGGTAGGGGAAGCAGAAAGAACCCGTTCCATATCTCATGATTTACTTGCAATCCCAAGACCATCTGACATTTTTTGCATCAATCAGTCAGTAAAATTTGAACTTGCAGAACTTGATGACACTAATGAAAATAGAGAAAAAACGTTGAAAAATCTAATCGCTAATTCTCTGCGTGATACTTCCCTTGAATACATAAAAGACATTGACCCAAATGTCTTTGAAATGATAAGAAAGGAATTCGCTGGAAAAACATTTCAAGTATCTCAAGGCATTCTTGGTTCAAATTCTATGCAAACATCGTATGATAATCAATTGAAGAATTTCTCTTCCCTTTCAACTATGATAAATGCTGTATTACAAAAGGTTGAATCTGAACAAGAAGAATTCGTAAAAGATGGGCAAAAATATGAAATTGGTCAAGACTCTATAGTTATTTCACAGGGTACGCATAATGAGCTAAAAGCAGCCATTACAGAACTTGTGGTGGAAGGATTATGCTGGGTAGAACCTAAAGTCTTAGAAAAAAGAGAGAGTACTTACGTTGCAGCCTAGCACAAAAAACTTTGTATATTTTCTTAATAAACAAGAAAATTCCAAGAAGAGCGATACATCACAAGAATTATCAAATGAAAGATTGAGTCAAATTCTTAAAGCAATAACAAAACAAATTCTAAAAGAAAAGACACCATCACTACAAGAACTAGAACATACGCTTGAAAACATAACTCAACATGCTTCTCAATCCCAGTCACTCGAAGAAAAGCAGGACGAAATTGATATACACGGTAATACTGAACCTGTGACAAAATATCTACAAAAATTAGGGTATCTCAAAGATGATAAAAAATGGTTGACGAAAAAAGCCTTCTTTGAATTGGGACAAAAGATGCTACAAGATGTAATAAAAGCAATAAACAATGATAATCTAGGGTTTCATGAAACTAAAAATGTAGGTTCAGGCGAAAATGTGCTTGATACTACAAAAAAATTTGAACATGGTGACGATTTCAAAAATCTGAATATACCACAAACAATTCTGAACAGTATTCAACGAGTAAAATTAAAACAAGGCGCAACTAAATTTCCCATCTCACTAGAACTTGATGATTTTGCAAAATTTGAAACCAAAGAAGATGTAAAAGTTGCAGTGGTTTATTGTATTGATCTAAGTTCAACAATGAAATATTCTCTTGGTTCAGGGGAAGGTAGTAGAATAGAATCTGCAAAAAAAGCACTATGGGCACTATATGTACTAAACAAGAAATTTTTTCCTAATGATTCTATACATATTATAGGATTTGGTTCACTTGCGTCTGAAATAAAACCATATGATATTCCATATTTGAAGACATATGACGCAAATGATAACTTCTTACATTATACTAATTATCAAGCCGCACTAAGATTGGCTCTCAAGATATTAAAAAAGGATGGAGCACAAAACAAAAGAATTGTACTAATTACCGATGGGCAACCAAGTGCATGTTTTGTAGACAACGAATCACAGAAAAATACAATATTATCTGAAAAACCATATTCCCATTTCTATAAGCCCGATGAAAGTACATTATCAAAACTAGAGACTGAAAAAAACATCAAGTTGTCTAATCCCGAGCAAGTGGTGTATCTATGTTACAGATATAGACAGGTGGATCCAGTGATTGAATTAAGAACATTACAGGAAGCAAAAAAGTGTAAAAAAGAAGGTATTGAAATAGATACAATAATGGTTAGTGAAGAGGCTGAACTACTAAGTTATGTTGAGAGTCTAGAAAAACATCTGAGAGGTAGAGCCTATTACATAAATCCTGAAAAAATTGATAGAGTTTTGATAAGTGATTTTATATCTAATAAAAAAAGAGTGCTCAACACTAGACATGGGTGATAAATATGAGTAATAATTTTGACAGACAAAAAATGCTTGAAACTCTAGTTAATCCGGATGTTTCCATGATATTGGCAGAGTTGGAAAATGGAGAAAAGGATTCAAACTATCTTGTAGAAAAACTAGGAATCACCACAAAGGAGATCGAAGAACGTTTGGCATATGCGATAAAGTATAACTTTGTTGTAATGGTAAATCATGGTGATAAAATTATCTTTAAGGCAGATATGGAAAAGCTAAATAAAATAATGGAAAATGAAGAGAACTTTGCAAACATCGTAGATGGTTTGACTGAGCTTGATCAGTTTCTTAACTAATATTTCTTCTGCGATTTCTTATCAGATACATCATACCTATTGCTAATCCGCTCAAGCCGGCTATGAGCACAACAAATCCTACCATATCAATAGTATCTATCCCAACTGGATAATATCCTATGATTCCAAGCACCTGTATTTCCCTGTTTCCGTTGTTTTCTATTTGTAGTTTGTAAGTTCCATTAATTGAAACATTAAAGAAATCTTGAAATGGATTTTTTGTAATTGATTTTGTTGTAACATATATTCCATAAGGATCTATTACACTCACTTTTACCTTGTCATCACTTCCAAAATCTGTTACCTGAATTGAATAAACTCCTCTGGAATCTTTATTTGGGTCCATGTCTTTTGAAACAACCATCTGGCTTCCAATCGCTAATTTTTGTTCCTGATTAGCAAGATTTTCAACAGTGAGCTGTGCTTGATACACAGATAAAGCAATACCGATCAATACCAATGCTGTACTTGCTACTAGTATGATCTTTGGATTTGTCACACCTTTCTCAATTTTTAACCCTAAGTTAAAACTTGCCAACTAGTGAGCAATCTTCTCAAATAAGACAAATTATTCGACAAGATTAATTGCTAGAGAGTATAATATCAAAAAGTGCACAAAGCACTAATGTTCTTCATCATTCTCTCAATGATCATTCCGCCAACATCTATAGGAAATATCAAAGCATATTCTGATCATCCTAATCTTTTTGTCTCTGCAGAAAATAGTGTCTTTGATAACCATTTTGCTGGTCCAATGGTGATTGAAGTAATTGTAAAAACAGATAATCATCAATTAGATCAAGCCCAAGGTGAGCCTGATGTTAATATCAATGGAAGACACTTGCACATGGTACAAAGTACTGATGGTAACTGGTATGCCTTCTTTGCAAATACTGCCGCAGCAAAACAAGCAGACCAATTGACCATATCTTCACCTGGTCAGAGTATAGATTTTGGTGTCTTTTGTTCTGGCTCGACGCCTTCTACAGTCTTAGGTGTTGATTTTTCGCAAACTGATGGTGTTGCTATACCTGATTCTGCTGGCCTATCAGGAACTACTCAAGGGACTGCAGGCTTTAATTCGTGCTCAGGAAGCCCACTGCCACCCAACAATCAAAATAACGTTGTAAGATACGTGCCATCTTTGAACACCAATTCCAATGTGCCCACAGGACAAATTGGAATAAATCCAAACGTTTGGCCTCTTATACAATTATTTTCTCTTAGTAATGATGTACAGATAGAATACAATGGAGTTGGAGGTACCCAAGCGGTATCTCTGACCTATTTTGATATTCCCAACATATCTCTACAACTAGATAGGACTGGATATCCAGCAGGCTCAGATGTGTTTGCAACAATCAATGATGCTGAATTGAATATTGATCCAACATCTCCCGACTCGTGGACATTTAATGTGGTCTCTCCTCAAGCTACATTTTATCAAGCATTTGCTGAAGCAGGACATAGTGCCAGCGGTGCTGGGTTTGTAAACTTACTACCGTCTCTTACCAGCCTTGGTTTCAAAGATAATGGTAATCTACAAATGAATCTAGGAGACGTGGTAAATCTCAAAACAAATTCTTTACAAACAACTACTTCAGTAACGTCCAACAGTATAACCTATGGAAAGTTAGTCACTTTTGTTGAAACTGGCCCAAACACAGGAATATTTCAAAGTTCATTAAGCAGTATATCTACAATTGGAATTTTACCCAATGCACCTAGATCGCATACTGGAACAATAACATACAACCAACAAAGTGCATCAATTGTATCTGGAACAACTACGGCTAGTCTTTCAGTTGGAACAAATCAGGGACAATTTAATCCAGGACAAAAAGAAACAATTACTCTAGTTGATAATGATCAGAATCTAAATGCCGGATTAACTGATGAACTTGATGTATACAAAAGCTATACAAAAGTACCTACTTTGAAGATTGGAAATCCTATTACACTTAGCACTAGTTCCGATGTTAATTTTTATGTAAACCCTATTGGATTTACAAATCCTATTAGTGTACAGTCATCAACTGCATCAGATCCACATTCGGCTAGACTGATGATTGATACTCGTTCCCAACCTGCTACCAGTTTTACAAAAATCACTCTGAGCTTGGGAGTATCAACACAATCGCTAAAGGATTTGTTTATAGACCCAAGTCAATCAAATTCAGGAGGAACTAACTGGGTCAACTATGATTTGAGATCTTTTCAAAATCAACTGGGAATAAATTCATTTTCAGGAACCAGCATGACACTATATTTTGGTAGTCTATCAGGAACTTCAGTACAGATTGTTCCACCAGGTACAATCACCACTGGAAATGGTATTGTTCAGATACCAAATTCTAATATCGCATCAATAGAAGCGATTCCATCTAATCTGCCTGTGTTTTTAGAAATTAATTTTGGAACTTCAGGTAATATATCAAATGAAAATGATCTACAACCAATTGTATTTGATCTTTTTTCTTTTGGAAGTAAGAATAACCAACAAATAAACAACGCTATGTATAGAGCAGAACTACAAGAAACATCTAGTAACTCAGGAATATTTTCTGGTACAATAGAATATGCGATAATTAATCAACTAAACCAATTTGATCCCTCATTAATCAAAAGTTTGCGCACATTTGGAAGCAATATAAAATTCTTGGCTAATACCCAACTCACAGACAATCAAGGATTGGACTTTTCTATTTTAAGCTCAGAAGGAGGACAACAAACCACGGTTACATCAAAAAATGATGTACAAACTCATACCGGAATAGTCACTCTGGATTCGTCAAGTTATAGATTAGGTCAACCTGTTACAATTACAGTAACTGATCCAGATCTTAGTACTGATGCTGATACAATTCAAACGTACACTGCAGTTAATGATCCTGGTTCTCCTGCTGATGACACAGTGGGTGACAGCGCAGGAAACATACTTTTAGAAGTTTGGATAAAGGGATTTCGATATCATCATTGTACAATTAATGGTGTAACCCATGACGGACTTGCAGGAACAGGTTTTGCATTAACCGAAACGGCTCCTGGTAGTGGTATATTCAAAGGAATTTTCAAAATGCCCACTCAAATATGTAGTGAGGATGGAGCCAGCCTGATATCTCCGATTGGTGGAAACGTCCAAGCCTGGTATCATGATTTTAGGGATGATGCTGGGCGTTCTGTGATTATAAGCTCAAAGGTATACACAACAACTACATCTAATAATCAATCACCATCAACTTCATCCATAAATGAAAATCCTCAAGTATCAAAAATTCTAAAGTTAACCCAAATCAATAACGATAACGGTTATCCCATATCTCAAAATCCACATGTAAATCAAAAATTGAATTTCAAGACACTGATCACAAACATTAGCGGAAACGTCCAATCTTTATCATACATCGTTCAGATTAAGGATAAAGAAAATAAAGTTGTATTTTTGAAATGGTTAGATGATAGTGTACTACCATCATCAACTAATAATGAATTGATTACTTGGATGCCCACTGAGACTGGAACCTACCACGTAGAAATTTATTTGTGGAATGGCATGAACACGCTTGTACCATTATCTGAAAAACAAGATTACGCAATACAAGTGGAATCATAAAGAAACTGTTTCTAAAAGTTGTATTTACTTTTGTATGGTGATACAGCACGTAATTCCTTTACAACTTGTTTTAATACATTAACAGTTTCATCTATTTCTGTTTCAGTATTTGTTATTCCAACAGTAAGTCTTAATGAACCTGTAATCTGTTCATGAGAAAAACCCATTGCTTTTAGTACATGTGATGCTTTTTGAATTCTAACAGAACATGCAGAACCGGTTGATGCAGCAATTTTGTGTTCGTCAAGCTTTATGATGAGATCTTCACCATTTACACCAAGAAAGGTAAAATGCGCATTATTTGTAATTCTTTTTTCTGGATGGCCATTGAGTGTAGTATCTGGTATTTCACTTAAGATTCTATTAGATAACTTTGTTGTAAGATTTTTAAAATGAACCATATTTTGTGAAAGATTATCTTTTGCTAATCTACAAGCTGTACCAAACCCAACTATGCTTGCCACATTTTCTGTTCCAGAGCGAAGGCCTTTTTCTTGACCTCCTCCAAGAATGAGAGGAGATATTTTTACTCCTTTCCTGATATATAGAGCCCCTACGCCTTTGGGACCATTGATTTTATGTGATGATACTGAAAGCAAGTCCACTCCATCTATTTTTACATCAATGGGAATTTTCCCTACTGCCTGAACAGCATCAGTATGAAACGGTATGTTTTTTTCTTGTGCAATAGTTGCTATTTCCTTAATGGGTTGAACTGTACCAACCTCATTATTTGCATACATTATAGTAATAAGAGATGTGTCTGTTGTAATCTCCTTTCGTACATCATCTGGATTAACCATTCCGTACTTGTCAACTGGAATATATGATACTCTATAGTCTTGTTTTTCTAAAAGTTTACATGGTTCAAGTATTGCATCATGTTCTATGGCTGATGTTATTACATGTCTGCCCTTTGATTGTGCTGTGATGCCATGAATTGCAGTGTTGTTTGATTCAGTTCCACCTGAAGTTAGGAAAATTTCTTCAGGGGTTGCGTTAATTAATGCCGCTATCTGTTTTCTTGCATTTTGAATTGCTACATTTGCAAGTCTGCCATATTTGTGGATTGAAGATGGATTTCCATACTGTTCTTTAAAGTATGGGATCATTTCTTGAATCACTATGTCATGTACTGGTGTAGATGCAGCGTTATCTAGATAGATCAATCTGTAATCACATTGAGCTTTCCAGGCTTGTATCCTTCCGGATCTATAATTATTGTCTCAAATCCTAGATCTGACATGAATTTCTTTAATATTGTAATTTTTGCATCTTCTTTGATTCTACCTAGTTCATTTTTTTCCACTTCTATTTTTGCATTATTTCCAAAGTCGCGAACTCTTACCTGTTTTACCCCAAAAAGCTGCTTGACCATCATTTCACTTTTTTCTATTCTGACTAATTTTTCAGATGTAACTATAGTGCCCCAAGGAATACGAGAGGCAAGACAAGAGTTTGATGGTCTGTCATATACTGAAAGTCCTACTTTCTTTGCTGTCTTTCTTACCTCTGATTTAGTAAATCCAACTTCAACTAGAGGGCTGAGTACACCACTGTTTTTCAAAGCAGCTATTCCAGGTCTATATTCGGAAAGGTCGTCTACATTAGTTCCATCTACAATTATACCGTATTTTTCTCTATTTAACAAATCTAGCAAATGAGTTGCTAATTCTGTTCTACAATGGAAACATCGATTCTTGTCATTTTTAATAAAATCTGGATTTTCAAGCTCGTTGTATTCTATTACTATGTGCCTAATTCCAATCTCACTACAAATTTTCTTTGCAGATTCCAATTCCTCCTGTGATAAAGTTTTATAATCTGCCGTGACTGCAGTTGCAGAGTTACCTAAGGAATAATATGCTGCATAAGCAACTAGTGCACTATCTACACCTCCAGATAACGCAACAAGCACTTTACCTCTTCCATTGAACCAATCTGTAAGATTTTTGATATTTGTCATTTTGTACCAAGTTTCTGTTTTACTTCGGATGAAATTAATTCTGATGCCTCTTTAAATGATATTGATAATGCATCTGCAATCGATTTAATATCGCTTGATTCTACCTTGAAATGCTTGATTATGTCATTATTTTTTACTATTTTGCATTTGACAGTAAAGTTTCTTCCAAGAATTGTTATGGGAGTTGAAATGATGACTCTTGGTACTACATAACGACTTGATGTTCTAATTCTTACTCCAAGTGTTCCAGTCTCTGAAATTAGTATGTCGATTAGATTATTTACAGACGAAGAATCACAAATTACTGAAACAAGATTGGTGGGGCGACCTTTTTTTGTTATTGCTGCAGTGACAGTAACGTCTTTTGCACCATTTGACATTAATTTATCAATCATATGACCTATGATTTCTCCAGAAACATCATCTACGTTTGTCTCAAGGATATGTACAGTGTCTATACCATATTGTTGAATTGACTCTCCTCTTACAATTTTCAGTACATTTGGAAAATCATTGAAATCTTTCTTTCCTGCTCCATATCCAATAGTCTTTATTTTCATTGGGGGATAAAATTCAGTGCATCTATCGATCAAATTTACTATCAAAGTCGCTCCAGTCGGTGTAGTCAGCTCTTCTTTTACTTGACCCCCATGAATTATGATTTCTGAATTGCGAAATATTTCTAAAATTGCACTAGCTGGGTTTGAAACTGTGCCGTGCGAAAAACTCAGGCTACCTCCACCTACTGCAATTGGCGTAGAAATAATTTCGTCTGCAAAAATACCTAGATCATCAAGTGCTATCGCAGTTCCAATTATGTCTATTGCTGTGTCTATGCTTGACGCTTCATGAAAATGTACTGACTCTGTGGACTCACCATGGATTTTTGATTCTGCAAATAATAAAGATCTTACACTCTCTTTTGCAAAAACCTTGGCAGTATCAGATAATCCAATTTTGTCTGATGACAACAAAATACATTCTTGAATATCTACTCCTTTTCTTTCATGATGTGATTCTTCTATCTCTAAATTTAGGTACGTTGCTTCAATTCCATGTTTTACGGTTTTTTCAAAATCTATTTTTTTAATCTTTGAACCCCTCAAATAGCTCTCTATAGAATATGCTCCATCTATCACCTTTGACTTGTTTGCTCCCATGTTTACTAGTGCGGAAAGCAACATGTCTCCTGAAATTCCAGCAATCTGACCATCTATGACAAGTACCATGTGGATCTCTAAACCTCATAGAACGCATATAAATTCTAATTTTATGGTCATATACATTTAGGACTAAACTACAGGAATCTCTACAGTTGTGATGTTTGCTGGACACATACAAAAATAAAAGATTGATTTGGTATGATTGTATCTGAGTAATAGTGAAGTTTAATTAGAGAATAATTGGACGGCTGTTTATGATCACAATAATTGGAGCTGGTAAAGTTGGAGGCGCGGCAGTATTGTTTACCGCATTAAGAAAAGTAACAGATGAGATTCTTCTTCTAGATGTTGTTCAAGGTCTTCCACAAGGCGAGGCGATGGATATCAATCACATGTTGTCTGAAAAAGGAATCGATGTAAATGTTCGAGGTTCTAATGATTATTCTGAAATGAAAGGTTCTGATATTGTTGTAGTTGTTGCAGGTTCTGGAAGAAAACCAGGAATGACAAGAATGGATCTTCTCAAAGTCAATGCATCAATAGTAAAAGGAGTTGTAGAAAACATCAAAAAATATGCAAATGATTCAATGATAATTCCTGTAACAAATCCATTAGATCCAATGACCTATCTCACATACAAGGTTTCAGGATTCCAAAAAAATAGAGTTTTTGGAATGGGTAACATGCTTGATCTTTCAAGATTTGTACAATTCATACATGAAACTACGGGTTATTCTAGACACTCTATTCGAGCTATGGTAATAGGAGAACATGGTGAAAACATGCTTCCTCTGCCAAGATTTTCAACAGTATCTGGAATTTCATTACTGCATCTTCTCCCAAAACAGAAACTAGATGAAATCACACAAGGAACAAGACAAATAGCAGCAAAAGTAATAGAATTAAAAGGTGCTACAGTACATGCTCCAGGAAATGCAATTTCAACTATTATTGAGGCAGTCCTACTAGATACCAAGCAAGTTATTCCTGTAGCGACATATCTTGATGGAGAATACGGTCACTCTGGAGTGTCAATAGGTGTACCTGCTGTTATAGGTAAAAACGGTGTAGAAAAAATCATAGAACTGGATCTTGACCTAAACGAAAAAGAATGGTTCAAGAAGGGCGTGGATAGTGTTAAAAACGCAATAGCAAACCTTGAACTTTGATTAAATTTTTAACTACACAATAACTCTAGTATACCATTGGATATCACAGACATTCTCCAGTCTCTTGATCTAGGAAAGATTAGTGTGCCTAAGGCAAAAAAACTTCTTTCATTATATTCTATTGAAAAAGTAGGAGATTTTGCAAAACTTGATGTTGGGCGCAGATTACGACGTGGCATACCTGAGGTAATATTTGCAGAGAAAAAAGAATTATCTTATTTAAAAAAAATCATACGTGCAGCATCTTCAAGATCTGATTCTGTTTTGGTTTCTAGAATAAATAAAAAACATTATCAAAATATAATCAAATTCTCCCGGAACAATAAACTAAAAGTCAAAGTTGGGAAGAATACTACATCTGTACTTTTTTACAAGAAGCTGCATTCATCGGGAGGAAAGGTTGGCATACTAGCAGCAGGAACATCCGACATAGGTATTGCAGAAGAATCTAGGCTCATATGTGAAGCCATGGGTTGCGATTGTATATGTAGTTATGATGTAGGCATTGCAGGAATTCATAGATTATTTCCAATAGTAAAAAAAATCATACAAGAAGATGCGGATGCAATTATCGTAGTAGCTGGAATGGAAGGCGCATTGGCATCAGTAGTCTCATCATTGGTTGATATTCCAGTCATAGGAGTTCCATCATCTGTTGGTTATGGATATGGTGGAAATGGAACTGCTGCACTTGCATCTATGCTACAAAGCTGTACACTAGGGCTTTCGGTTGTAAATATTGATAACGGTATAGGTGCAGGCGCATTTGCGGCTAATATTGCAAATAGAAACAAAAAAAGAACTAAGACCTGATTATTCCTATACTTCCAAGCTCTGAACCAATTCCATAACCTACCATGGCAATTCCGGTTCCAAGACCAGCCATCTCTAATCCACCACGTAACATGCTAGTGTTTGCAATTTTTGATTTCATTGCTCCTATGGCAAAAGACGCTGCAAGGCTTGTTCCAATAGCTACTCCAAGTGGAATGTATCCACTTGCAAAAAAATATGGTATTATGGGTAAGATTCCTCCAACTAGAAAAGCTCCAAACATACGAAATGCGCTTTTTAATGGACTTCCGACTATGTCAAAATTCAATTTTAACTCTTCAGTAAGCATTGTATCAAGCCAGACTTTCTTATCTGAAGTTACCTTATCTACAATTCTTTTCAATTCCTCACCGGAAAATCCTTTTGCTTTGTAAATGTCTTCAATTTCCCGTCTTTCTGCTTCTGGAACATTATCCATTTCCCATTTCTCACGTTCAATCTCTGAATTCAAAATCTGTCTCTGTGATTTTACTGCAAGATAATTCTGTACAGCCATTGCTTTTGCTCCAGTGAACATTGCTACTATTGCAGCAAGTATTATGATATTAGATGCAACTTCTGCTCCTCCAACTCCTGCTACTATTCCAAGTGACGTGTTAATTCCATCACCAAAACCAAAGACAAAATCTCTGATTGAACTGCTCTCCTTCTGGTGTATCTCCTCATGTCTTGGTTCTATTGTGCTCATTATGTGTGGTATGTGGAACCATCTTATATGTTAACAAAAAATTTCATAATTATGCAATAGGGTAAACGATTTATATCATAGTATAAAAAGAACTAAGGAAGATGGCAGGTAAGAGAATAGTTTTAACTGCAGATCGAAGCCTAATGACAAATTATAGGGGTAATTTTCTTTATGGATTTATTGCATGCGGGCCCTATGAAGTGGTACCTGAATGGGTATTTGACAAAGTCTTTTGCCCTCCTGTGGAAACAAATGTTACTACTGGTGAGGCAAAAGTAGCTCAAGTAGGTTTGCGAAGAGTAGAATCTGCACTTCTACAAGGTTACAAACGTGACGAAGTTTTTATTGCAAATCCTGACTATCTTGAGAAATGTATCGGTCCAGATACTAAGGTTGTCGGCATAAATGTAATGGATCCGCTTGGTATGGCTCCAGTTACAACTACCATGTCTCCTGAAAAACTATCATACGTTGCAATGAAATTCAAAAGAATGTGTGCTAAGGTTATTCAACTTAAGAAGAAATACAATTTCCATGTTGTTGTAGGAGGTAATGGAGCATGGGAGTTAGCAAAAACTGATAGGATGAAAATACACGGTTTGGATACTGTGGTAGTTGGAGAAGCAGATGAGCTGGCACTAGATCTTTTCCATGATTTGGAAAAAGGAGACGCACCTGAACTGATGCACTGCTTTGTAAAAAACATTCAAAATATTCCAACGATTCAAGGTCCTACTGTTAACTCATTAATTGAAGCTATGCGAGGATGTGGTAGAGGATGTGACTTTTGTGACGTCAATAAAAGATCAAAGAAAGATCTTCCACTAGCAAGATTACAACAAGAAGCAAAAATTAATCTAGATTATGGTTTTGATTCTGTTTGGTTGCATTCTGACGAAATGCTTCTTTATGGATGTGATAATCGTGATTTCAGACCTAACTATGATGCTATTATTGAATTATGGAAGGGACTGAAATCTATGGGCGCACGTTTTGTGGGAACAACACACATGACATTTTCTGCAGTTTGTGCTGATCCTAAACTCTTGCATGACATGTCTGCAGTAAATGAAATGAGTAATGAAAAGTGGCTTGCAACAAATCTGGGAATAGAAACAGTGGCTCCTAGAATGGTCAAAAAACACCTTGGTGTAAAAACAAAACCCTTCTCAACGGATGAGTGGGGATGGGTAGTAAGAGAAGGCGCAAGGATATTAAATGAAAATCATTGGTTCCCTGCAGCTACGTTGATCATAGGTTGGCCTGATGAAACTCCTGACGAAACTCAATATACCATAGATCTTATCGAGGATTTCAAACAAACTAACATGAGGGGAATAGTAGCTCCGTTGTTATACCAAGACTTTAACGAGAAAAATTCGATGCATTTTGGAAATCTTAATGAATCTCAGTTTACATTGTTCTGGAAATGCTGGGAACACAACCTACGAGTTATCAATGATATAATTCCTATAATCCTGAGAAACAAATCCTATGGACCTGTGATGAAACCAATCATGTTTCTTATGATAAAAGCCGGAACATGGGCAATAATGCGTTACTTGAGAGGTTTATGCAAAGAATTGTTCAATGGTAAACTTCCAGAAGATATGATGGACAAATACGCAAGGAGCAGATCTGTTAATGCTCCAGCATATACTAAATAGATTTTTTTCCTAGTTCTTTAATTGCGGCATCTGCAATTGTGTTTGTTTTTGGTGTTAGAACAACAAAATAGATCCTGTCTGCCCTTTCTGCTGTATCTACACTTTTGATTTTTTTCAAATTCAAATCAAATTCAAGTAGTTTTCCATCAAGACTGCCCTTTGTATAGATCATGAGAAATGAATCTCCTGATGTCTGACTAAGTGGAACCATGGAAAAGATGTATCCTTTGTAAGAACTTATGGGTAACATGTTTTTCATGGGAGGAGCCATAGTTGACATGTAAACAAATATGTCTTCAGGAGAACTAAATTCTTCAAACTCAAAATTCATTATTTGTTATTTGATCCTGTTGTATAATAATCTGTGTTTTTATTTTGCTTTAGTAATTATTGTTGTGACGACTTTTTTCTTGGAAAATTTTTGTTTGTATACGTCTATGATTAATATTACAAAAAATTTGAAATGAAAAAGTAGAGTGTTCTAGTATCTTGGCATTAATCTTAGCCCAGTCTTTGCTGATACTGCAATAATTGATACTATTGCAATTGCAAGTACTAAAGCTGCGAT
>JAJPGX010000035.1 GCA_021325595.1 Nitrososphaerota archaeon
AAATCCTTTTGAAGTGATTCAAAAGATTTTTTTATTGCCGGACTTTGATAAATCGCATGAACTCGCTTATTCAAAGAATAGATAAAATGATTGAAGATCAAAGCTTACTTAAACACAAATTCTATGTAATGTGGAATGAGGGTAAACTATCAATAGAATCTCTTAACGGATACTCAAAAGAATACTTTCAACTAGTAAAATCAGTTCCTTCCTATGTTGGTGCTGTGTTGGAAAATAGTCCAAATGAGATGCGTGGTATGATAACTCAAAACATGGAAGAAGAACAAGAGCACATAGTACCATGGATGAAATTTGCCAACTCCTTAGGTGTGTCACATGAAGACTTGAAAAACTATTCTGGTCTTGACAAGACAAGAAAAGCAATACATGACATGTTTTGCTTGATGAATACTTTTGAGGGAGGAGCAGCTGCAATGTATGCACTTGAACAGGAAATTCCAAAGATCAGTTTATCGAAAATTGATGGACTAAGAAAATTTTATGGTATATCTAACGATGATGCAATAGAATATTTCCGACTACATGCAGAAGCTGACATACGACATGCAGCCTTGTGGAGACAAGTACTTCAAAATACTCCGACATCAAAAGAAGATGAATTGGTAGAGATAGCTCAAAAATCAGTAAATGCTCAAAACCTATTGTTAGATAGTTGTTATGAAGCATACTGCTAACTCTATACTATTTTATACTGCATTTCAATTGCTTTCTCGTAGGGGCCCATAACTCAGCTTGGTAGAGTAACCGGCTCATAACCGGTGAGCCAAGGGATCGAAGCCCTTTGGGCCCATCTTTCTATTTTGAATTATAAAATAGTATCATTATTTCTGAAGAAATTATTTTTTCGTATTTGTCCTGATAGACTAATTTAAAATAAGCATGAGATTATTCTCCTATTGGCCGCAATGAAGAATCAGAGTTATGGCTGATTGATGATGTTAAGGCATTTGTCTGAGCTGCCAAAATAATAAAATAAGATCTGCAAAATTTGACATGAATCGTTTTGTTCTAAAACGTTACAGAGTATATATAAAGCCCCTATATAAAATGCAGAATGCCCCAAACAAAACCTATTGTCAGTATAGAAAATGTTGTGGCTTCTGCTTCTGTTGATCAAAGAATTGATCTTAATGTTATCACACAAACATTTCCCGATGTTGAATATCATCCTGATCAATTTCCTGGTTTGGTTTTCAGACTAAAATCTCCAAAAACTGCAACACTAATTTTTAGTTCTGGAAAAATGGTTTGTACAGGAGCAAAATCAGAAGATCAAGCAATCAAGGCAGTGTGTAGTGTGGTTCAAAAATTACGAAAAGGTGGAATAAAAATCAAAAAAGATGCAGTAATTGTCATTCAAAACATAGTCGCATCTGCTAGTCTTGGAGGGAAAATACATTTGGAACAAGCTGCAAGAGCACTTCCAAGAAGCATGTATGAACCAGAACAATTTCCTGGTTTGATACATAGAATGTTAGATCCAAAAACTGTCATTCTCTTGTTTGCATCCGGAAAACTAGTCTGTACGGGAGCAAAAAAAGAATCTGAAGTATACAGGGCGGTACATAACTTACATACCCTTCTAGAACAAAAACAACTAATGATCTATGAGAGCTAAATCCATATTTTTTGTTATTTCAACTTGAATTCATTTGTTTTTTAATTCGATTAAACATAGACTCGTCTATTATTTTCTGTTCATTTAGAATATTAGATATTTCAAGTATGTCTGTTAGCTCAAACAATCTTACATTCTCACTTGCAAGTTGTTCTTTTGCTCCTTCTAATCTATTTACTACCACAAATGCTGCAACCACTTGAATTTTTGCATCTTTTAATGCTTTTATTGCACTCATGAGAGAATGGCCAGTTGTTCCTACATCATCTACTAATATAACTCGAGAATTTTGTGATATTTTTCCTTCTATGAGGCTACCTGTACCATAATCCTTAGGCTTTTGTCTAATGTAGACAAGAGGTTTTACAGTCTCAATAGCTAACGCTGATGCAATCACAAGGCCTGAAGTTGGCACAGAAGCAATATAATCAAATCCATAAAGCCCAATCTTTTCTGAAATTAAATTCTGTAGTAATTTTATCATTTTTCTAAATTGATGTGGAAAACTTGGGATAATTCGAAGATCTACATAATATGCGCTATCTTTACCGCTTGAAAGCTTAAAGCTTCCAAACTTAATGGCTCCTGTTTCATGCAAAAACATTGGAAATTCTTTGACAAGATCCACAGCAAAATTTACTGAATCAGATTTATTTTAACTGTCCCTTCGGTATTGTTATGCCTGAAATTTGGCTTAGTTATGGATCTACTGATGTTGTATTAGACGTTAAAGCTGAAAATCTAGAAAGACAGATCATGTCTGGAGGCCCCAATCTTTTAGATTCCGAGATCGTATCCAAATTAAGTCTTCTTGACTTGTCAAAACCTACTGAATTAATTATTACAGAATATTCAAAATCTGTACAAAAGATCCTATCCACACTTTTTGAAATTTGTAACCAAAAATCACTCCCAAAACCCAACATTCTAGCTGACAAACCTAACCTAGCCTCTGTAAGAAACATGTTTTCAGATCCATCCATAACTGTATCTGAATTTGACAATGTAGAAATCTCTAATGCCAATCTTGTCTTTGTCGGTGAGTTAGAATTTGACGGCTTATTTGGATATAACACAATATCAACAAAATTGTTACGAAGATTTGGAAAAGAGAAGATGCTTGAGGCATATGAAAAAAGAGAGGGAAACATACCTCGACCTGGACAAGAGCTAAAAACTATGGATATCGCAAAAAGTTTTGTTGATGGATTTGATATATCTGCAATCGAAACAGTGACAAATACAACCGGTATAGTTGATGTATCAATAGGCCATCCATCAAATACGTCATCGATTTCTAAATCATTATTTTCAATTACAGTAAATGAAATAGGAAAACATCGAATACTTGTGATTAGTACTGGTAAGGAATCAAGCAATGAAACATTGAGCAGGTCGCTTTCATCACTATGGAATTGCGCTGAAGCCATAAAGGAAGAAGGGCTTGGCATACTTTTAGCAGAATGTAAAAATGGTCTTGGCTCTGATGCTATTCAACAATATGTTGAAGGCAGAATGAGTTTGGATAGACTGGAAAATCCAGCCAAGTATGTAGATGGGATGGAAGATCTTCTCTTTTTGACAGAAATGACCAAGAAATTTAAGATTGGATTAGTCTCAATTCTACCACAATTCTATACAAAAGACAAGCTTGCCATGATTCCATTTGGAGGAACAAAGGAAGCCATGGATTACGTGCTGAAAACTTTTGGTGAAAGACAAAAAGTTGCTATTGTTTCTGATGGCTCTCGTGTATTACTAAGATAATATCGAAAATGGAAGTGGCGCACATAGGAAAGCAAGAATCATAACAACAGCAAATAATTTTTTTCTTGTATTAGATAATGGTGAAATGTCATCTAGTGGTTTGATATCGGGTGTTCTCATACTGAATATCAAAACAAAAAGTGCCATTATGTAATATCCAGTTGCGGCAAGAACAATGATGCTAACAAAGGTCAAAATTTTGTGCCACTTGAAACCAAATGTTGCTCTAGCTATGTGACCACCATCAAGTTGCCATGCAGGTAAAAGATTAAGAAAAGTTATCAGAAAACCAAACCACGCTGCTAATAATACTGGTGACATTATGATTTCTTGGTCTGGAATGTGTTTTCCTGCAATGAGTATTGTTGTGTCCATTAAGACACTAGAATGTAATTCAAAAAGTCCCGATTTTGCAGAAAGATCTGCTGCCTCTGAGCTCGGAATTAATGGTGATAGCAAGGCACCATAAGCCGATACTACAAGAGTTATGATGAGACCTGCAATAGGACCTGAAATTCCGACATCAAAAAGTATGTTTCTATTTATTATCAAACCCCTTGACATTATTAAAGCACCAAAAGTTGGAATAAAACCAAAGATGGGAATTCCAGGTATAAAATATGGCCAGCTTGTTTTTAGCTTATGTTTTTTTGATGCAATAATGTGACCAAGTTCGTGCACACCTAGTATGCCCATAAGAGATATTGTATACAAAATGGCAATGTTGATAGGATCTCCAACATTTGTTATGGCATTTGTAGATACAGCACGAAAATAACCGTCTATCAAAACGGTAGCTACTGTACCACAAAATAACGCACGCGGTATCCAAGAATGTCGTGTTTTTGGTGGATTAAACCTAGATATTATGATGAAATTCCTGCCAAGACTAGATTCTAATCTTGCAACCAAGTTTTTTGATTCTATTGTTTGAACTAGACTACAAAATTTTTCAGTTATAGCAGTATCCTCAATTTCTATCTGTAAAGCAATTGGGCTTTGACTAACTCCCTTTATTACAAAAAAGGAAGAAACTATTGACAAAACTTCGTCAACTGTTGGAACACTCACTGTATTCTTCGAGAGATTCTTTCAAATTAATTCTTTTATCTGCTTAAAGTTAAATAATTACTAACTCAAGGATATCGACATGCAAGTAGCCTTGCGAGAAATTGGAAATTGTGTAATACGAAGGTGTGATCCATCGGATATAATACCGGTGATGGAGATAAATCTAAAAACACTACCTGAGCACTATTCAGATTATTTCTACGAAAGTCTGCTTGCAGAACTACCTGAGGCATTTCTAGTAGCAGAGATAGAAAAAAAACTGGTTGGCTACATTATGTGTAAAATTGAATATGGTTTCTCCAATTTTAAGAAATTAGGGTTTGTAAAAAAAGGACACGTAGTATCAATTGCAGTTCTTCCAGAACATAGACAAAAAGGGATTGGTAATGCTCTGGTAGAAGAAGCAATAGCTGGAGTAAAACTCAAAAAATCAGATGAACTGTATCTAGAGGTACGTTGTAGTAATAATGAAGCAATAAGACTATATGAAAAACTTGGATTTGTTATAAAACAACGATTAAAAGCATACTATAGAGACGGAGAAGATGCATATCTTATGGCCATCGAATTCATTTACTAGATTAAAATAAATAAGTCCAAAAAAGATTCTAGCCTTATATGGCAAGACAAAAAACTGTTGGTATAACGATCTTTGTTTTAGCTATTGCAGGATTTTTCATTTATGCATACTTGCTCATGCTTTCAGAATGGAGTCCTATAGTTTTACAACTATCCGTACTCATGGCAGTTGGAGGAATTCTCGGAGTGATCTCTTGGATTGGATATAACATGGCCACTACAAGACCGTCTCCATCATCATTAGTTACTGATGATAAATAATCTATTTTGATATCTTTACATCGACTACTGCTTGATAAAACCTAGGTCCCACCGGTCTTACTATCTTAGAACCCAAAATTTCATGTTTTATGTTCATTATACTTTTAAAATGTTCAACAGCCAATGCACCTACTTTCGATTTTTTTTCTGCATGTATGTGACAATAATAATGAATTATTGCCTTTTCTTTTGATGCCAATATTGCAGAATTAAGAAACTCATCTGATCTTTCAGGAAGTAACATCAAAATTCTATCCCCTATTCCAACTAACTTCTGTTCTATTACTTGTGAAGCATCTCCCTCAACAGATTCTACGGTTCCTTTGAGTTTCTTATTTAACCTGATATTTTCAGAACAAAGCTTTGCTGCTATTGGATTGATATCTATATTATAAACATGACATTTCTTTTTCTTTGCAGCTACAATAGAAAACATACCTACACCCCCAAACATGTTGATTACTACTTCGCCCTCATTGATCAATTCTGCAATTCTTTGTCGTTCTGTTGAGAGTCTTGGAGAAAAAAAGGCCTTTTCTACATCTACTTTGAATCTACAACCATGTTCCTTGTATTCAGTCTCAGTGTTGTCTTCGCCTGCAAGTAATTCTATCTTCCTTATTCTATAATTTCCCTCTACTGGTGATGATTGATAATATACAGATCTGGCAGTTTTTACCTTGTCAAGTAAAACCTCTCCTATCATCTTCTTTTTTGGTAGTAAAGAATCTGGAATCCTAAGTATTATGATATTTCCTATCTGATCAAAAGCACCGTAGAGTTCCTCTGACTCACTCTCTGAAAGTATTCCAGTCATTGCTTGTTTTAGCATCTTTGTCAATTTCTATAGTAAAACTTTCCACTCTGTTTCTGTTCTCTATCTAACCTACTTTCTGATTTATTTACACGAGGCCTCATGCTTGTTTCGTCTCGCCTGTATGTTATATCAAGTGATCTTAGAAATTGATTCATCCCATCTACTTTTAGCATTGGAGATGTAGCGCGACCCTCTCTTCCAGGAGTTCCATGAAAGATAACCAGTGAATCTGATATCAAGTCCATTAGTTGTATGTCATGATCAATTATAATTGCTGATTTTCCGTATGACCTCACAAATCTTTGAATTAATTTGGCTATGGCAATCCTGTCTTCTACATCTAAAAATGCAGATGGTTCATCAAGAGCATAAAGATCAACTTTTTGCAAAAGACATGCAGCTATTGCCACTTTTTGTAGTTCCCCTCCTGAAAGATTCTTAACTGATTTGTTGTAAAGTTTCTTTATTTTCATTGGATGGGCAATTATTTCCTCTTCCGAGCTGCCTTCTAGCATTCCACCATTTGCTTTTTCAAGAAGAGAAATCACTTCAACATCATAATCATTTGTAAGATATTGCGGTTTGTATGCAATTTTGATCTTACTTTGTATATCTCCTAAATCTGGTTTTTCCACCCCTGCAATCATTTTCATCATGGTAGTCTTTCCTAATGCATTTGCACCTACTATTCCAAGAACTTCACTTCTTCTGACCTTTCCAGCATCAATTGATACTGAAAAATTGGAATATTTCTTTTCCATATTAGGATACTCTATGATATTTTCAGTTGTTACAAATTCATCTGTAGATGTTGAAGCATCAAATCTGAACGCTGCATCTCTGAACCTCACATTTTCGTTTGGTAAATATCCATCAAGAAAGACATTGATTCCAACTTTTGTTGATAATACGTTGGCCACTATTCCATAAGCCGCTGGTTCACCATAAAGAATCTCAATAAAGTCGCTAAGATAATCAAGCAATGTTAAATCATGTTCTACTACCATGACGCTTTTTCCAATTTGTGCCAAACCTTGTATCACACGTGCTACACCGATTCTCTGAAATACATCATTATATGATGATGGCTCATCAAAAAAGTAAAAGTCTGCTTCTCTTGAGGCAGCTACTGCTACCGCTATTCTCTGTAATTCGCCACCACTCAAATCAGCAAGTTTGGTTTCTAGGGAATTTTGAAGACCTAAGCTTTGTACTAACTCATTTGTCTTATTTCTTTCATCATATTTTTCTAAGAGTTCTTTTGCTGTTCCATCAAATGCTTTAGCAAGATTATATACCTGCTGTGGTTTTATGGATGCCTTTAATTCTTTATTTGCAATTTTTTCGAAATGAAATTTCAATTCTGTTCCATGAAAATGCTTTAAGATCTGCTCCCATTCTGGTGGCGATGAAAAATCTCCTAGGTTTGGTTTTAGGTTTCCTGATAATATGCCAACCACGGTACTTTTTCCAATACCATTTCTTCCAAGCAATCCAATAACTTGACCTTTCTTGAGGGTGGGTATGCGATAAAGTCTGAATGCATTTTGTCCGTACTGGTGAATCTTGTCTGTTTTTAATTCCTCTGCTAGATTGACGATTGTTATTGCTTCAAAAGGGCATACTTTTACACAAATACCGCAACCATTGCAAATGTTCTCATCTATCTGAGCTTTTGCTACCTCTTCATTCAATGTAATACAGTCTGAACCCATCTTGTTTACTGGACAATACTTGATACATTCAAGCCCACATTTCTTTGGTTGACAATTTTCTTTATCTAGTACTGCTACACGGTGAGTCATGTTTAATCACTTTATTCTTAATTTATATCTCTATCAAGCAAGATTAATACAGAACATTAGAATTGAAAGGATCAAGCCGGCCATAGCGTTGGGGTCCGACCCGGTCCCATACCGAACCCGGAAGTCAAACCCAATGTCGCTACTGTGTTACTAAGGTGCGAGAGCCCTTGGGAAGCAGTAGTGCTGGCGCC
>JAJPGX010000012.1 GCA_021325595.1 Nitrososphaerota archaeon
CAATCCTTGTTATGATGGATTTGTCATTTTGACTGCCATTGAAGCGATCGAAACTATGCTCGAATCAGAGTTTCAATCCTTGTTATGATGGATTTGTCATTTTGACGGAACAATATACGAAGAAAAACAATTCAAAGGCGAGTTTCAATCCTTGTTATGATGGATTTGTCATTTTGACTCCACATCCATTTCTGGAACCGGCTGTCA
The DNA here is from genome assembly GCA_021325595.1 of Nitrososphaerota archaeon. Classification (GTDB taxonomy): domain Archaea; phylum Thermoproteota; class Nitrososphaeria; order Nitrososphaerales; family Nitrosopumilaceae; genus Nitrosotalea. The sequence goes on from JAJPGX010000012.1 coordinate 208, forward strand.
TAAAAAGTTTCAATCCTTGTTATGATGGATTTGTCATTTTGACACAACTTCATGCCGAGTTTAGAAACGGACAGATAACATAGTTTCAATCCTTGTTATGATGGATTTGTCATTTTGACTTGAAAATTCAACATCATTCTGCGGAGGACATTGCGGAAGTTTCAATCCTTGTTATGATGGATTTGTCATTTTGACGGGAGAGATACCGCCACCTGATTTCATGAATCCACGTTTCAATCCTTGTTATGATGGATTTGTCATTTTGACGGTTGATGTTTTCAATGCCAATTCCAATGCATATGGTTTCAATCCTTGTTATGATGGATTTGTCATTTTGACATTGAAGGCCTTGCTAAGATCGCCTAGTGTCATATCTGGTTTCAATCCTTGTTATGATGGATTTGTCATTTTGACCATCCATGCTTTTCAAGAACCTGTCATATTCATCAGTTTCAATCCTTGTTATGATGGATTTGTCATTTTGACCGCCTGATTCTAGGCTATTTTTGTGCGTCTTTTTGTTTAATATTAGTCGTATTGTTTTGGTATGTCAAAATTATTCATCAGTATTTAAGGAACCTGTGGGGCATATCTTTCTAAAACAACAATTTAGACACCTATTATCAAATTCAGAAAAAGGAATAATACTGGATGATATCACTTCTTTAGTTTTGTTTAGCATCTCAAGTGCATATTGCTTCATTGGTTCATCAATTTGAAAATTTTTTACAATTCTGTTTTGTTTAGAAAATATGATCTGTGCTTTTCTTACAGGTTTTCCCGTATTTTCTTCTATTAAAATCGATAATAATCCTAGCTGAACTTTTAACGTGTCTTTTAGTTCAACATAATCAGAATATTTTCTTTCAATTAATATGATCTCATTTTGACTTTCTATTGCCTCATCTATTTTGCCTGAAAGATTCAGTTTTTGAGAATAATATTTACATCCAACTAATTTTTTCCCAGAAAAAAGCTGAGGCATATAAGCTATGTTTGTTTTTTCATGTTTTTTGTGTAATCTCCTGCCCGCCTTAACCGTACCACGTTTTTCCTCGTACTGTTTTAAGCCAAGGACCGATGAATAGTATGTGAATTTGGGACAAAATACATATTCTACCACATCAGTTACTGTAAGCATTGTTAGAATACCATTGAACCCTTTTTGTCAGCAACATATTCCTTATCAAATCCCTTTCCTACAATCACAACTTTTCCAAAGCATTTGTTGCAGCTGAGCATAAGATAAAAGGAATCTTCCTTTGAGACAATAAATTTTACTGTCTCGATTAGATCTTTCTTTTGCTGATTAGATATGTTGCCACAAAATACGCTTTTTTGAATCCTTACAAAACCATGGTTCTTTAGTACATGAATTATAGATGTTCTTGTGCTATCATCAGACACATCATATACAGCATAGTACATGTTCTTCATTTTGCTAACTTCCATACATGGCAATTATCTTTCTGCAATAGTTCCACGCTTCTTTTTCTACTGATTTTATGTTTTCATTAACATATTTGGAGATAACACTCATTCTTCCATTCTTTGCAAGAAAAACTGCACCATCCTCTTGTCTTTCAAACCAGTTGTCACGAACCATTTTCTTTGTGAATATAGAGATCAAGCTCTTGTCAACGGTTGACCGGACCAGTTCCATTATATCATATGAGAGGGTTGGTTTTCCATAAGAATCCGCATGATAGAAGCCAGCATTCGGATCGAGACCAGATAGTATTATGATCTTTTCTACGCTTGAATAAGCCATTCCGTAGATATAGTTCAATGCAGCATTAAACTCGTCTCTTGCAGGATGTTGACTGCGTTCCTTGAATTGCCATCTCCTTGGCAGTATGGCTGATATTGCCCTAAAGTATTGTTTAGCACACCACCCTTCAAGTCCAAGTAATCTGTCTTTTGTAAGATTGTTTTCCAGCCTCAGTTTTTTTAACACGCTATCAAATGTAGATATTGCCTCATCTATCTCATGGAACTTTTTTTCTCTATTGTGTTTTAGTTCCACAAGCAATTTTTTCTGTCGTCTGAGTTTCTTTGTTACGATATCCAATGAGATTTCAAGCCCTACTGCTGTGTCTTGATTTAGATACTGCCAACGCCTGAGTTCAGTAGCTTTTCCTGCTGAGCTTGCCCATACTCTTGCAAATGGATGTCCTGACCAGTTTGAAAAAACTACGTGAATTTGTTTTTCCATTGCAAGTTTTATTGCCTGTGTGCTTACTAGCGAATTTGCACTGATTATTATGGCAGATATTTTTTCTGCTGGCACCTCGGTTTTTTCATTAGGATTACTTATGATAAATGAATCATGATTCCTCTTTATCGTTGAGCCATGTGTTGTAATTTCAACTATCAATTTAGTTTCCGTATTACTCCGAATCCTTTGGATACGCTCTTGCCAAGACCTAAATATTCAGGAAGAGTTGTATTACAGGCAAAATCAAGCTTGAATCCTACAAACTTGTTGTCATGTACAGTAATTGGTTTTGAGAACTGTTTGAGTATCGTTATTTCAACTTTTTCTGTTACAAAGATTCCCAATCCTTTAAACATTGACAGAATATTTCCAACCAGGATCTTCTCCAAGAATCTCTTCTTTTCAGATTTGTTTATATTTCTGTATTTTTCATAGTTTAACTCATTTAATGCAATCCAAGGAGTTACAAAACTATAAACACAAAACTTGTTTTCTCTAATAAAAATTGAGTTTTTTATTTGGATGTTATGTATTGGTATCTTTTCATTTTGTGTTGTAATGTGATCTATGTTTGGCATACTTTGTGCAACCATTTTTGAATATTCGCCTATCCCTACAATGGATAGTTTATCACCAATTCTTTTGTATTGAATTAGCGGATAATGATATGAATTTCCAGAATGGTGATGGAATTCAGATACATTTGAAAACATATGTGCCATAAACCCACGAAATTGGTCAGGGTTAATCTTTATATCCGAATTAAAGTCAAACAGGACATAACAGATGTTTAATTTGTCACTAGCCATTTATCCAGCCCCATGTTTTTATCATAAACTTCAGCAAGATGCTCTTTTTTTGGAAGAAAAATATTTTGCTCCAGCAGTTCATCATCAAAAAAATCTTTATTGTTAAAAGACGTGCCACTAGATAGCGATGCGGTTAGATCACCAAATTTTTTGTATGTGTCTTTTGGCAAACTGTTTATCAGCGCTTCTTTTACTTCATCCCACTGTTCTATATCTGGAATAAACACCGTATCTTTTTCATCATCCAGAAATACATGCCTGTTTACAAAATCCCATACTTGTTCAAAATCCATTTTTGCAATATAGTTTTCAAGCTCATTTAGAAGATTAAGATTTTTTTGATTTGTTGATGCTATAAGTGAATAATACTCGGGTAGGACAGAATATAGTGTTTTTGAGTCAGTGATTTTTTTTATTTTGTTTAATGATTCGGAAAACTCTAATTCACTATAAGGCCTGTAGCTCCCATCGGACTCATATACTATCAACTGTGCATTAGGCTCTTTTCCCTCACGATTGAGTCTGCCCATCACCTGTACAATACTATCAAGTGGCGCTGCCTCCCTGTACACATGTGAGAAACTAACATCAACACCTGCCTCTACTACCTGAGTAGAAACTAAAATAAAATCTCCAGTATTTGTGATGTCATTCAAAATTTTTTTCCTGTCTTTTTTTCTAACTCCTGTTGAAAGATACAATACTTTGTGTTCAGGATGTATTGATACTACTTGTGAAAAGAGATTTGCCGCCTTTCTTCTAGTATTTGCCATAAGTAAGGTACGCTTTATTGTGAGTTTTTGCAAATCGAGTGTTTCAAAAGAGATTGATTTTTTGGTCACATCATGATATCTTTCTAATAAAGCATCTGACACATTTACTTTTTTTAAATTAGATATTTCATGTGGGATTGTTGCACTAACCAGAATTGTTTTTGTCCCCATATACTGATTCAGCTTTAATAAGATTTTTTTTAGATTTGCGAGAAGATATTTTGGAATTGTCTGCACCTCATCAATAATCAAAATTGAATTTCTAAATGATGCAAGTTTTATGCATTCTCTTTGTTTATTAGAATATAATGTCATCAAAAGTCTTTGTGTAGTAGTGATAACAAATTTTTTATTGAAACTCTCAATTGGAAAAGACCATTTTGTATGTTCCCGTTTTCCATTTTCAAATGATTTCTTTTCTTCTATGGATCCGGCAAACATGTGATTGTATATTAAGACTTGATCTCTGTCTTCCTTGTTTGGAATAGACAACCCTAGTTTTTTCTCAAAATCCTCAGTTAATGCAAGCAAGGGTGAAAAATAAAAAATCCTTCTAATATCCTTGTCATGACCATATTTTGATATCAAATCCAAAAAGACCTTGGTCTTGCCAATTCCAGTTGGTGCATTAATTACTATGATTGGTTGATTATAATCAAAATTATTCATAACCTGTTTTTGAAACTCTGTTCTCAAATTTGCCAGAACAGACTCTGTTACCAGACTAGCGGTGTTCATTTTGAGGTCAAACTTAGGTTCTTCAAACTCTGAAAAACTACCTCTGTCTGCCTGAAGTAGACAGGAAAATGCCACACTCATCTCCAAATAGCTGTCAAGTGCGGTTTCTTTTTCTGCTTTTAGGGTAACATCAAAGGATACTGGTCTCTGGAATTTTTCAATGCAGTTGTTCCATCTAAGTCCACAGAATTCTTTTATTTCAGACACCTGTTTTTCAAACTCAACAATGTTTGGAATCATATCTTTTTTTGACTGAAGAAATGTATTGCCAAGAGATACCTCTCCCAACATTCTTCTAATCTTAGAATGATGTCCGTAGATCAATACAAGAATTTTTGATATGGTGTTGTTGTCTAGTCCCAGATCTTTTGATAATAGTTTATCAGCTGCCCATGCAGACAAAGGCGAATGTACCTGAGAGTATTTTTCTGCAAGTTTTTTTTCTAATTTATCTCTGTTATTGATTTTTGCAAACAACTCCTGATAAAACGGATTCAGTTTACCCAAATCATGCAACAACCCAGCATAATATGCAATCTTACTGTCATTGAAGTCAGTTTGTGAAAAAATATGATTAGCAGTTTTTGCAACGGTTACTAGATGTTCTATTAGGGAATGTTTTTCTTGTTCTATAGGATGTGAAAGAAACTCTCTAGTAGATGCAGACAGCATTATCATCAATCTTGACAAATGTTGAGAGATTTCCACCAGAGTAGGATTTTATTTCATATTCAGAGTCATTAGTTGGAATCCAATGTTTTAGTACTCGACGCTCCAAATTATTGTCTCTTATAAAATGATGTAGATGTCTTTCAATAATAATTGATGAGTTTTCTTGTATGGCTTCAAATTTAACTTCAAATGATTCATCATATGTTTCAGATTCATCCAAGACGACGCATTTTGTTTTTTGTCCTTCTGGCTCAACCTCTGTAGTATCGACTAGTTTTCCATCAAAAACAGCTGCTGGGCAGTATGCATGACCAAGATATGGTGAATAAACGAACTCGTTTTTCTGTATTGCATTGTGAAGTTTACCAAGATATGGTTCATTAGTTTTGACATAGATGGTATACTTTGGGTTTTCAACCAATTCTGCCTTGTATGGCTTTATTTTGGCCTCTTTTAGGGATCGATGATTGGTAAAATAGACAATTTTTCTTGGATTCTTTGATTCAAACTGAATTCCAATCTTGGTCTCTGAAAAAAAGCTAAGATATTCTTTGCTGTAGATCTCGCCCAGATTAGAAGACCTCTCAATTCCAATCATTGCTCCCACTAGACCAATTACAGCACTCTTTGAGGGAATAAAGTAGACAGTCTGATTTGATGTAACAGATGGATCTCTAAATGCAGCAAATGCACCCGCAATTCTAAAAGAGATGATCTTCAAGGCAGTTTTTCTACATTAATTCCATTTGATTTTAATTCTGACACTAGATTATCAATTTCTTTGTCGATATCTTCAGCTCCTTTGATTCGAACTAGATCTACTTCTGATTTTCTTTTCGTCAAAGTTCCTACAAGATCAGCAAAGTCAAATGGCGAACTACCAAGATTTGTTGCCATTCCCTTAAGTTCTGAACTCTCCCTTACAAGCTCTGGTAGGTCATTATAGAGTGTGTTTTTATATGATACATCAATATACATGATGCTTCTTTGCGGAAATTTTGAGCGTGTAACAAGTTCGTTTGTCCCTTTCCAAATACATTCGTATATCATGGAACGTTTTTCATCAAATTTTTTTGAAATTTCCTTGTCATCAAGATATTTGCCAAGATTTCTAGGATTAACTGCACCATGTACTTTAATTAATGCATATTCTACAGAATAAAACTTGCCAAATGTAGAAAATTGTTTGCCGGTTTTTTCCTTTCCTACGAATCTTCCAGAAATTGTAGGATTGATAATGTGAACTTGGTTTACACTTTTTGCAATCCCAAATTGAACTGGTCCGGTAAGTTTTTCAGAACTACCTTCTTTATCATCATCTTTCTTTCTTACTGGAACAAGAGCACCAAAGAGTGGGACATCAAATGTTTTTTTTAGTAAACCGCTTATCACATCTCCCTTTAATGAGCCAAGAATTTCCGAGGCTTTACCATCGGCTTTTGTTGGTTGTCCGTCTTTGTCATAATCAACAAATAGTGTTTCTCCTCTCACATCACGTGCGTAATCACGCATCGTCCGTTTTATTCGAACATCTGTCACCATGATTGTACCATCAGGCATCATTCTTGGCTGATTTTCAAAGCCAGGATCCCCGTTTGGATTTTGTCTTGACTCATAATAAAATAGAATCTCTGTTTTATTCAAGCTAAGACCTCCTTAGAAAAATACCCTTTGTAAAAGAAATATGAGAAATCTTTTTGTGCATCATTATCAGTAATTTCTTCTCTTGGTTGTAATGATGTAACTTTTTCTGTGATGTTTGAAATATCCGATTCATTGGCTTTTGCAAGATTGATTCCAATGCCAACTCTTTGAATCACAAAGCGTAGTTTCTCCCTATCATATTTTGAATAAGTTACAATATCCTTGAGGGAATTACTTTCTTCACCAATTTTTTGTTTAAAATCTATGTATTGTCTAGCTATCTGTCCTACTCGAAAAGCAAAATCTTCATTAGAATTCATTGAATGACTTTTTGCAACTGTCAATAAAAATTTTATGCAAAAGTCGGATCTCGTAAAAAAGTCTTTAGCAGTAAAATAGTTATTCTCTTTTAGCCATCCATGTATGTTTTTACGTATGATTTTTGAGATTAGTGCTAAAAGATAGTCCTTTGGGATTTTGCTTTCAGTTAAAAAGTTCTTTATGGCATAGAGGTAGTTATTCCACAATTTACTTTTACCTTCTGTCTCAATTAATACTTCAAATGCAACGTTTGGTATATGAGATTCATCAACATTTGAAAACAATCTCTTCATTTTATCCATTGTTAGATTTTCATCAATCAGTATCTCTTGTTTTGCTTGGGTTTCTTTGTAACATATCACCTTTAGAATTGCTTTTTCTCTTGCATGAGGGTTATCTTTTGTGATTAATCTATAATTATGATATAATTGAGAGAATATCCCACGTCTTATATCCTTGAATCTATAGTAGCAATTGGAGATATCTGTAAAAACCCATTTTAATCCAGCAATGTCAAAGGTTTGATCCTGGGGGAAATAGACTTTGTCAAGACTTGTATTGCCAATTCCTATGTTTTTGTAGAAATCACTTTTCTGGGCACAGTTTAGTGTAAATGCTTTGTCATCAAATGATAGAAATTTTGCTGTTTTAGTACTTGATGATGCGAATTCAGAAGATGTATTACCAAACGAGTCTGTAAATGTCTTAGTATCTTTTTTTGCAGATTCATTATTATTTGATTCTTTTTGTTTTAGTTGTATGTGGGAATTTGTAGGTAAAACATAGACTGAAAAAGATGATGTTCCAGGCATTGGATTCTCCAGAGGCCTCTTTTTGGAAAATTCAAAAAACTTTGTCACAATTTCTTCAAACATTTTTTTGTTGACTTTGCCATTTTTGTCAATTAATCCAATGCGTACATACTCATCATAGAGATTATTGTTTGCTATTAGATAATTTTGAGTATCGATTTTTAAGTTAACATCATGACTTGTTTTCTTAGAAATAGTATTTGTTTTCAGATCTAGAGAATATTCCAAAATATCAGGATTTTTTCCAATGGATAATGTCAAAACAGATTCTTTCGATTTGTTTGTTTTCAAGTTTCCATAAATCTCAAAATATGGATTCGGTTGAGCATTAGAAGTTCTAGCGTCGGGCAAATTTAAAGCAGATGCATCAGAAGTGTTTAAAGGCATCGATAACCATTCTTGAACAACTCTAAATTTGTCAGAAGTGTCAGATCCGTAGCCCTCTATAGTTTTTTCATCCATGGTCACTTTACCATTGTCATAATAGATTTTTTTGATAGGTTTCAGCTTTTTTGAAACTCTTGCATTAGAATCCTTATTTTTCAGATATAGCTCATATGCAAGCATGTAAGGGATTTATGCAGACCATATTATAAGAAAATCGGTTTTTCTCTTGTACTTTATTTTTTTATTAATAATCATGAGCAAAAATTTTTCTTGTTCGCAATATTCTTTTGAAATTATCTCATCATCATACATGGTTTTAATTGGTTTCCGAAGTTTTTGTTGGGTTTTAGCTAAGCCTATTTAATCGCCCAATACAGATTTCGCTCATAATGTAGCAAGTTGTTGCAGTTATTTGTAGAAGAAACTCGATGGAAAAAGATCAATGATACCATTTCTGATATGATTCTGTGTTAAGATTACTGTTCGCATTCTTCTTTGACGAATCCGCATATGTCAATCTTCTAAGGATTGCAAGGTGGAGCAGTGGTATCCGTTGTCTTCTGTTACTCCAGCAAGGTCAGCAAGCACTACAAGTACAGGAAAATATTCCAGCGATACTGGTGTCATGACTGTAGCCATACGTTCAACGACAAGACTGGAACCATATTTCATTATTCACATCTGCCACTGTCAAGCTGGTTCCTTGCAGTCTATCTCTTCTGTGTGATATCATGGAATGGCATCTCAATCCGTGCAATAAGCTTCCAGCTTGAGATCTCGTACAGAATATGTACCACATGATACGAGTTATTATGGAAAGAATTGTGTCTGTTGATAGTCCAAAGCTTGATTGTACCGTCGAGCACGACGAGCTCTACGTAAGATTCGGAATGAAGGGTAGAAGATGCCACAACTTGATGCGTTGATGGATCCTTCATTGTTAGAGAGGGAAGGCTCTTCCTAATGCGAAATCATTTCCGGAAACAACAGTAGAGCAATTCTGTACTATTCTTTTTATATGTCGGACTGACGATCTATGATATATGCAGCATTCTACCTCAGCCGTATCAAAAAAGACCTATCAAGTAGTACTGGATAAGGATGAGGACGGCATGATCTTTGCAAGGTGCGATGAGCTTCATGCAAATGCAGAGGGCAAGACCGAATCGGAAGCAAAAGCCAACATAAAAGAATCAATTGAGTTAATGGTAGAAGATCTGAAAAAGGACAAAAGTTTTAGTCTTAAATTCATCCGCAAGTATTAGTGGGTAAGATCCCTCGAGTCTCGGGAAATCAGTTGATAAAGTAATCTTGTTAACAAAAAAGGATTTCAAGTCTCTCACAGAAAAGGAAATCATGTATCTCTACACAATGAGAATACACACAAGTTCACGTCAGTACCCTCAAAAAATGACGATCTTGAACTGGTCTAATGTTACAAATTCTAGATGACTGTGGAATAACTAGAGACGAATTTGTTTCCAATTATCAAAATGGTCTTTTAAAATGAATGCCGTAAGAGTTGTTGCTTGTTTCAGCTGGCATAATGTATACTTTCTATCCTCTTAAGCTTTGTCTTGTATAACTCGGGTTTTCGTTCATTGTACAAGATATTCTAGTTTTTTTATATGTATTATTATATTTGTAACACGAATCATGAATATCTTCGAGCTAATCTGTAAAAAGTTAGACCCAATATAAACCCGTAAAGTAGGTGCATTAAGAGTGAGCCTGCTAGGAGGTTTGACATTATATTCCTTGCAGCATTTTCAATTGTAATAGGATCCACTCCAGTCATGGTAACTTGTAGTGATTGTTGCAGGTATGGTTCAATACCAAGACGTGATATCGGATTGAAGAGAGCCAAGAAGGTAACAAAACCAGCTCCTATACCAAATGCTATTGTCTGACCACGGTGCCTAAAATCAAAGATCTCAGATGCTGACATTATAAAACTAAACACTCCCCCAATTGCAGTTCCTGTTATAAGATGAGCCATCAGACCGAGAACAAAACTATATTGAGTATTTCCGATGTAATTTCCCATTACGGCTCCCAGCACCGATAGATATGTTCCCTCTGGTAGGTGAGTCAAGTACTCTCCCAAAAATATAGGACCTAATACAGAAAATGATGCTATGCATCCTGCAATTGTGCCAAGTCTGACAAGTTGTAGTCTTTGAGCTCTAATTCTTTCCCTTTCTTTCTTTGTTGGTAAGACAATTCTGTTTTCTTTAAAGAGAAACAGAAGTATCAGCCCTCCTGCAAGAAACGGCATAGTATATTGGTAAAAGGTCAGGATAGTTCTACTGTCTGTTTTTTCGCCCAAAAAGAAAGGTAATGGAAGTAAGATGTACAAAGTAATGACTAGTGCTACAATAAGCGATGTACTTACTCGCCAAGATATGTAACTGGCACTTGATGCCATATCTATATACTATATTGCGCGATTCTAGTATTTACGCAATTCTGCAATCCTGAAGTGACAACCTAAAACTAATTTGCTCATAATGTAAAATCTTGTTGCAAAATAAATCAACAAGGAATTTAACTCTCAACTCTTGGGGCAAGATAGAAATGAATCCTTCCAACATTTGCTACCTTAAATTCAAGTCTTAATGGCATTTTAGTTGAATATTCACAAACCACAGTTCCTGCAACAGAACCCACTGCCTTAACAATGCTGTTGAGATATTCCAGACTATAGGTTGCGGTACTTTCCTCTTTTACATCAATTTCAGGCATTTCTGGCATTCCTTTTTCAAGTGTGACTGTGGCCTCTCCTGAATCGCCTCTTCCTGAAAATTCTGCCTTGTTTGCAGTTGAGGAGATTGATAGATATTCAGATACTACCTGGATGTCACCAAGTATTTTGTCAAATTCTGGAGATGTTACGATCACTTTAGCATTGTAGGTGATCTTTGGTAGAGGTGTATCAGTTGCCGAACTTTCGATTAGTCTCATTTTGTATTTTTTATTTTTACCAATTGTAACAAGTAACAGATTATCTTCTGAAATGCTGATTTCTATGTTATCTTTTTTGTCAGCTCTTTTGATAAGTTTAGAGAATTCGTCTATTCTTACTCCGAATTTTACGTCTTGATCACAGACATATTTTTCAAATGCAGAGTTAGGCCAGGCAATATCAATCAGGGCAACATGTGACGGATCCATTCCTCGAAAAGCTATTCCTTCTCCTGTTGCTTCAAACGTGGCTTCCTCAACCAGTGTTGAAATGGCAGAAATTACAGCTTTCCATTCATCTGATCCTCCAGTTTTTGCAGAAAATACCAAACTTATTCAGATGTCTAGCATGTTCAAGTTAAACCTTATGCGTAATTACGCCAAGTGTAGCTGCATTTTACACATCGATAAAATTGAGTTGTGGGCTCATCGGCACTTCTTGTTTGCAGCATCCACCAGACAGCTTCGTTGTTGCCACATTTTTCGCAGTCGATCTTGATTACAGGTAGGGCCTCTTTTTTTTCAGATTCATCAAGTACATTGATAGTTTGGATGGATTCTATTTTTACTTGTTTTGTAACCTTGCTGCCCTTCTCACTGTAACCACATTTAGGACAAACAAATTCGGAATCAGAGCTATCTATCTTTAATCGTGCTTCACATTTGGGGCAGAATTTCATCTAGTCACCCTTAATTTTAGAATGGATTGCTTTTTTTAATTGGCCTACATATTCCAAGGCAGACTTGGCAGCTTTGTCAATCTCTTTTAATGGATTGCCTTTCGAGGTGTTTACTCGCATAGCATATTCCTTGGTCAGTGGATGTTTCATGACCACACCTGCAAACTCTACTGTATTGTCCTTAAGAAGTTCATGTTGTACTATGTAGAGTGTGCTGATATCGGACTTTCTAATATCCAAAAGTACTTCTTTTGAAGAAGACTTTTTTAGTTGAACATCCATGTAAGTCAAAAAAACACTTATTGAGGATATAAATCATTGTGAAGAGTTGAGTAAAAATACCATAAGCGAGATATCGCTAACTAAAACAGCTGACAAGTTCGGGATAAACGAGAACGTAGCTATAAATGTCAAATTCTCTATTGTGGGAGATTTGAGGGACGCTTTCAATGAAAAAAGATGGGAGCAAGCATATAACAAACATGATAATGTTTTCAAGCTAAAATACGGAATAAAGCTCCATTCAGGGGGACTAAGAAAAAAAGAAGTTGGCTCCCCTGTTAACACGTACAGAAAGGCGGCGCTGTTTTGGACACGAAACCCAAAACTTACCCAGATGGCAGAAAAGAAGGTCTGGGTTCAGATCGCTAAAAATTTTGAGCCGTTTATACCAATGACTGAAGCAGAAGCAAAGGGACTATTGTTTGATTTTGATGAAAAGATACAGTTTAGTGCATCAGAATTAGGTATTGGCAAACACAAGATAGGTGCAGAAGTCTATGTTTCCTGGCATAAACATGACTATACTGACGAATCTGAATTAAAGTCCAATGCAAAAGAAATTGAGATTGAGATTACCAAATAGGATATAAATGGAATTATTAGAGGATCGATATGGCAAAATTTGACGGAATTAGAGGACAAGAATTACTTGAAGTCGAGGACAAATCAGAAAAGGAAAATGAGATCACATTGATTTTCAAAGACAACAGGTATCTCTTCATCAAACTGGAAAACGGTAAGATGGTAACTACTTCAATACCAGAGTAGTTACTTTCGTACGTGTTTGTAATACAAGCTAATTGCTAGTTCCTGTGTTTCTGACTGGATAGAACCTGGCCTTATTTTTCGCACTTGATCAATTGCATCTTTAGCAGACATATTTTTGTATTTTACCAAATAACAAGCCAAAATAGTTCCTGTTCTACCAACTCCTGCAGCACAGTGAACCATTACCGCTTCATTTTCTTGAATTCTTTTCTCGATAAATTCTACAGCTTCATCGATTTGTTGCATGTCGGGTGCAGAGTAGTCTTCTGTTGGAACATGGAGATATTTTATTTCCTGAACCCATGAATCAGGTAAACGCTCTTCAGTCATAGTTACAATTGACTTGACTCCTTGTTTTACTATCCATTCTACCTCGGTGTTAGATGTAGGCATGCCACTTCCAGCAAGCTTGTTTTCAATTAGCCAACCAAAGTTTGTAGGCTTTTTTGTAATCTTGCCATGTACTTTTCTCCAAAGGTTTCCCGGTTTGCTCAAAACTGTAATTGTTAATGACATTCCAATATATTTAGAAAACGAAGTTTAGGTGAAAAATAGTAATAAAAAGAAGTTTAATGTCGGACTTAATCTACTAGTTCAGTCCAACCTTTGACGAATACAGAGTTTCTGTAGAGTGGTACTGGTTGTCCTGGAGTAAAGTCCATTGGTCTCATCCAGAAGATTGCCTTTGTTGGGCAAACGCCGATGCATGCACCGTCTGAGATGCATCTCTCTGGATAAAATACAAATGCTTTACCTCTTTTCCAGCCTTCTACTGGTTTTACTCTTAATACGTCTGGGCCTAGTGATGTACAAATCTCTACGCAGAGAGCACATCCTATGCACATTTGTTCGCCTATATCTGGAATAATTCCAACTGGCATATTGTGTATCTCTAGAAAAGATCTTAATATAACTTGCTGAAAAAAGGCAAGTTATAACGCCGTTTGCTAATTTTATAACACTGTTTATGGAAAAGTTGGTCATTCTAAAAAGTTAGAACCAGAAATGCAAGATCGAGGTTTTTTTATAATTTAACCATCTTTGAAAAATCATGGGAAACAAAATTCATTGTGCGCATATTTTAGTTGAAAAGCTTAGCACTGCTCAGGATCTAAAAGCTAGAATTGCAAAAGGTGAAAAGTTTGCAAATCTCGCAAAAGAATTTTCCATCGATGTGTCAAAAAAACGAGGTGGTGATTTGGGATTTTTTGGTAGGGGTGTAATGGTGGCAGAATTTGAAAAAGCTGCTTTTGCATTACAAAAAGGACAGGTATCAGATGTGATAAAAACTCAGTTTGGATATCATATAATAAAAAGACTAGACTAGTGGAATCAGCTTACTTGGAATTACTAGTTTGGTAGGGTTATCTAGCATACTTATTATAATTCCGTCCTTGCCATATTCAAGTAGAATTTTTTTACTGTTTTTTGTATCTATGAGGCGTTTTCCTGTAGGTGAGAGAATCCATCCTTCTTCTTTTTTGTATCTTACCATACTAGCAACTATAACATGAGAATTTGTGGTATGAGCAATGCTTGCAAGAAGCATTATGATTGATGTGACAACTTTTCCAATGTCCTTTTTTCTGTTCAATAAATTGTATAATCCGTTAATAGAATCAACAATTATGATAGATTTTGAGATGCTCGTTTTTGCAAGTATTTCTTTGAGTGCATTATTCAGTGTAATATTATCTGGCTGGAACAAAGTGATATTTTTTTTGGGTTCAAGTATTCCTGATGTCACATATCCACTATACAACAAGTCAAGATCAAGATATAATATGTTCTGGTCAGTATCCTGGACAAGTTTTGACAAAAATCCAGCTTTTAAAAATGGATCAGAAGACAATACAAAGTTAATTTGCTTTTGTTCCAATATTCTTTGAATTCCAGAATCAGATGGATTGATTTGTGTGGTATCATGATTTTTAAGCAACAGTTTAGCTAGTAGGTTGTAATATAATAATGAA
>JAJPGX010000030.1 GCA_021325595.1 Nitrososphaerota archaeon
ATTCCTGTTTCCAATAGTAAAGTTCACCTTGACATAGGCTTGATTGGAACCACGTCTTAACAACCCCTTGGTAGATTTCCTAATATGTTCACCAAAGAGAGCAAAAGTTATTGCGTCTATTATGCTAGATTTTCCTGCTCCATTCTGGCCAACAAATACAGTTACTCCTCTATCAAATGATAGTTTTGTGTTGCTGTGTGACAGAAAATTCACCAACTCAACTGACTGTAGCATTTTTTACTCCTCTCTTAAATCGCATAAAGTTTTCAGAAATGATGTGATTGGCATCTGCCATGTTCCCCTTTGATAGTAAAGGTAATAGTTCATTTATTGCAAAATTTGCAAATTCTTCTGTACCGAGTATTTCTTTTGCAATTTTGTGCATCTCGTCTTCTATTTTCATGGGTCTTTCCATGAATACAGATCCATTTTCTTGTTCTGTTGACAGGTGTTTCCAAAAACAACGCAATGTCATTTCAGATATTTTTGATATCTGGACTTGTATTGCCCCAGGATCTAATATTTCTCCTGATATTTTGATTTCTACTACTGGCTTTCTGTTGTAGGCTTGTATTTTTTTAGATAGTTCATTAATCTCATCTGATAATTTTTCAACTGTTGTCTTGACTGAGATTTGCGGTCTTGTATCTAGTTTTATCCAATTTGGCAAAGCTTCGGGTCTTGATATGTCAACTTCAAAAAACCCCTTCTGAGTTTCTTTTATCATCTCACTTGAAGTAATCTCAATAGAGCCAGGATATGCTAATGGACCGCCAAGATGAGAGAATTTTTTTAGCTCTTTTTCGTGAAGATGTCCCATTGCATAATATGTGAAGTTTTTTGGAAGATCCGTTGAATTTAGCTCTCCTGCAAATTTGTTTATCTCTGAAATTCCCTGATGCAATACCAATATCTTGTGCCCTTTGTGCTTTTTTGCTTCCATGTCTGCTCTTACAAATTCATCTTCAAAGGTGTGTATCTCGCTTTTTCTTTTCTTGTCAAATCCTTGAATCAATATGTCCTTGTATAGGACAGGTATGCCATTGCCGATGTATTTTGAAAATTCTAAATTGTGATAGACCCAGGGAACCGGAACGCCTCTTATTCTGCTAATGTCATGATCACCTAAGACAAAAAACGAATCAATGCTGTTTTGTTTTAGTCTCTTTAGTGCATTTGCTAGTACTATGATTGCCCTTCCGCTTGGATTTGGTACATGAAAAATATCACCTGCAAAAATTACAAAATTTACATGATCTTTTATCGAAGTATCAATTGCTTGGTTAAATGCCAAGTAGACATCCTCTTCTCGCTCCTCTGAATGGTATTGTACAAATCCAAGATGTGTATCAGAAATATGTGAAAAGATCATCTCAATCTAATAAGAGGTCTTTTTGCAAAAGGCCTTGTGTTGATTCCTTTGCTATGTCTTTGAACTTGTCTGTCTGGCTCCATTCCTTTACTGCATCAAGATCAGAGCCGGTCTTTTTGCTTTTTACCTCGTCAATGTGAACTATGGCGGGGAGATTAACCCATTGTCCAATCAGTATGGCATCACCTATATTCAATGATGAGAGTTGTGAGAGTAGGTCTTTACTTAGTGATTCTGCAGCAGATGCAATTTGCTGTTGATCGTCATCTTGAACTATCTTCATTATGGCAAGTGAGCCCATCTGACTTAGTACATTTGGATCAATATTTCTTGGTCGCTGAGATACGACTCCTAATCCTATTCCAAACTTGCGTCCTTCCCTTGCAACTTTTGATGCCCAATATTTAGTATCTGTGTGTTCGCCTTTTGGAATAAAGACGTGAGCCTCCTCAATTATGATAAACACAGGTGCTACCAACCTGTTGTTTCGGTTTGATGATTTTCCTTTCTTTTCCCATACTGATTCTTTTCTTTGTTGTAGTAGCTCTTGTAAATAATATGCCAGGCCAGCGTTTGCTTGTCTTTCACTAAGCTCTGCTATGTTTAATACATTTACCCTCCCTTCTTTTATCAGATCAACTGGGTCACCACAATCAGGATCAAGTATGTCTGAGAATCTATGCTTGGCATCGTCTATCTTGTCCAAGACTCTGCTTGCGCTATCTGCATATCCCTTTGTGGTGTGACCAAATGAAGAAACATTTTCTTCCAAGGCTGACCAAAAGTCTTTTGCCTGTTTGACTTGGTCAGTAAATGATTCTCTCAAAACTCTTTGTTGTTTGTCTGCATTTTCACGAAGCTCTATTACTTCAGCTAGCTTGTCAGCAGGAAGTAGTCTTGGGTTTATTTTTACCATCATGTAGTTCATCTTGGATATGTCTAGATTTTCATAGTCATTGTGGTAATCAAATATGACCAGCGTCCCGTTTAGTGATGCAACATCTTTTGCTACCAACGAAACTAGGTTGCTTTTTCCCATGCCGGTCATGGCAAGTATGGCAAAATGTCTTGAAACAATTTTGTTGATGTTTACCTTGGCCTCGATTTCTTTATTTCTTAGTAACGCACCAATCCTTATCCATTCCTTTCCAGAAGGACCAAAGATCATGCCGAGGTCTTTTTGTGTAGCTTCAAGAATTGAGGTTCCTGGAAGTGGTGGCACTGCAGGAAGGACTACTTGTCCTTTTTGTAGTTTTTCAAGAAACCCAAGTATTCCAATCTTGACCTTGTAATTTTTGTCTCGCGAATTTAGCTCAGCGACTTCTTTACTTTCTACAGCTTCGTCGAAATTTCTAATATCAGTGAGGGCTTCGCTTGTTATTATTGATCTTTCTACCAGTCCAAGTAATCTTCCATCTTGTGAATCTATTATCACATACTCTCCTACAGATAGAGGTCTTGATGATTGTGCGGTAACCTCTGTTGGTTTTGATTCTCCTATTACTACACCTATTGTCAATTCAGTACCTCTCTTGAACTAATTTCGTTTGTTAATCCATATAGACTAACAAGTCTTGACAGATCAGAGTTGCTTATCTTGCAGTTTTCATGTGCCAGCTTTAGCGCATAAGGATATCCACCTACACTATTCTTTGTTATTCTATCAAGCAGATTTTTGATTTCATCTTCTTTGTGGTCAGAGCCCAACATCTCTATCTTGATTAATGGTGTAGAGTCTCTGAGTCTTGCATAGACATATGTTACAATTTTTCCAGGACCCAAATCACTATCTACAAATATTTTACTAAATCCTGGCTTTTTTAATGCATGATTATAATAAAATATGTCACCTGCAACAGAGCCCATCTTCTCAAATTGTTTTCTGGCAGACGATGTTTTTGAAATGAATATGACATTGTGCTTCTTTTTTATTGCAGACGTAATCGTACTTCCTAGAGTCGATTGCCGTGTAAGAAACTGTGAGTACAGTGATCCATCTAAAATTACAAGATCTGCCTTGTCTATTGATTGTGTACATGCATCTACCTCCATTTTGCTTGCCTGTATCTCTAGTTCAGGTGAAGGTTGGCCTAGCCCCTGATTATGCATCTCTGTAATGATTTTACCGTCTGACTTGATTGATACTGCAGTTACAACCCATAATTCAAGTCCCTGAAACTTGGTGCTGTTATAACTACTATCTATTCCAGCGATGATCGAATCCTTCTTTTGTGGTGTATAATCTATCCAGTTCTCCTTTGCGGCTTTGATTATTTGCTCAAATCTTTCGCCTTTGAATATGGACTTTGCCTCGTCTCGTTTCTTTAAGGCATCACGATATACTGTATTGAGCATAAAAATCCTTTATTTGCGAAGATAAAATGTTTCTCGTTTGAAATAGATTTGTGCCAAAGCTAACAAAAAATCAAGTCAGATAACTAATTTATGTAGTGGTCACGAAATACAGGCGTGTTCAATAACGAGAAAACGTGGTCAAAGTATGCAGAAAATAATTCTACAGAAGAATTTCACAAAAAATTTGATTCTGCTGTAGAACAGATACAAAAAGATTTTGGAAAAATATACCCAATGATTATCGGTGGAAAAGAGGTCTTTTCTGAAAACCAATTTCAGGTAAGATCCCCTGCAGACAAGAACTTGGTCTTGGCTAACTTTCCGCTTGCCTCAAAAGATGATACACTACATGCAATAGAGACCGCAAAAGAGGCATTTGAGAAATGGTCACTTACACCATATCAAAAACGAGTCCAGATCTTTCGAGATGTAGCCGATATATTCTCACAAAACAAATTTTCCTTGGCTGCTATACTTTGCTTTGAGAATGGAAAAAACAGACTAGAGTCTATGGGAGACTTGGATGAGGCAATTGATTTTATGAGATTTTACGCAGATCAGTTAGAAATAAACCAGGGGTTTGCAAAAGAAACCAAAAGTGCATTTCCAAACGAAAAGACACGAAGTGTTCTAAAGCCATATGGTGTCTGGGGAATAATTTCTCCATTTAATTTCCCATCGGCAATTGCAATCGGAATGACATCTGGGGCGCTAATTACTGGCAACACCGTAGTGCTAAAACCATCAAGTGACGCACCAATATCTGCATTCAAGTTTGTTGAGGCAATCTATCATAAATTGACTCCAGCTGCCATAAACTTTGTACCTGGCTCTGGAGGTGTTGTTGGAAAAACCATCCTTGAAAGTACATCTGTATCAGGAATTGCATTTACTGGTTCAAAAGAGGTAGGAATGTCCGGATTTTCTACATTTGAAACTGCACAGCCTAGACCATTTATCTCCGAGATGGGAGGTAAAAATCCAACAATCATAACAAAGTCTGCAGATTTGGAAAAAGCATCAGACGGCGTTCTTCGTGCAGCCTTTGGTTTTAGCGGACAAAAATGTAGTGCATGCTCAAGAGTATATGTACAAAAAGAAATTGCAAACCAATTTCTTGAAAAACTTGTTAGCAAAACAAAATTGCTCAAGATTGGAAAACCATGGGAACGTGATACCTACATAAGCCCAGTCATAAACGAAGATGCAGTAAAAAAATTCCAAAAGGCAGTCGAGCTTGCAAAAAAAGATGGAAAAATTCTTGTTGGCGGTTCCGTGCTTTCCGATTCTTCTTACAAGGACGGTAATTTTGTAGAACCAACAATTGTGGTAAACTTGCCAAAAGAGCACAAGTTGATCAAGGAAGAACTCTTTTTGCCATTTTTGTGTGTAGAAACAGTAGACAGTGTTGATGAAGCAATAGATCTTGCAAATAAGAGCGAATATGGACTTACTGCAGGGATTTTCAGCCAAGACCAAAATGAAATTGAAACATTCTTTGAAAAAATTCAATCTGGTGTCACTTATGCAAATCGTACTGCTAGTGCTACAACTGGCGCTATGGTGGGGGCACAACCGTTTGTTGGCTGGAAAAACTCTGGAATATCAGGAAAAGGTGCAGGCGGTGCATACTATTTGCTTCAATTTATGAGAGAGCAAACTCAAACACGATGTGACTGAATAAACGAACTTCCTAAAAGTAAGATGTTTCGTTTCCTCTCCTTTAATCTCCTAATGGAATAAGGCAACCAGTTAGTTCCATATGGTATGTATTCTGATACTGAAAAACCTGAACGTACCAGGCTTGGTTTGAGCTCATCTCGTATGCCTTTTAACATTTGAAATTCAAATTTCCGCTCATGTTTTTTTGATAAGGTCTTTGCAAAATCAATCATTTTTGAATCATGAGTGGCAATAGCAAACTCATTTCCATCAGTAAATAAAATCTCAACTAATTTTTTGTAATTTTCATCTACTTCATGTCGTGTCTTGTACGCAACTGTTTTGTTTTCACGATATGCTCCTTTTACCAAGCGAACCTTTGCGCCTTTTTTTAGCAACATTGCCAAATCTTTACATGTTCTCTTTAGATTCGCTTGAATAGCCAATCCTACTCTTTCATACCTTTCAAAAAGGTCCAAGTAGATCTTGATGGTCTTGTCAGTGTATTCAGATGACTCCATGTCTATCCAGATAAATGATTGAGGTGTTGAAGCCTTTTCAATTATTGATTCAAGGCGCACAAGACAGACATCTGAACTAATTGAAAGCCCTACTTGGGTTGGCTTTATTGATACACCGCCTGTTACTTTGAGCTTGCGTAAATTTGTTACAAGTGTGAGATATTCAGTAACGGTATTTTCTACTTGTTGTTCTGATGTCATGTGCTCACCTAACCTGTTTATTATTGCACCCATTCCTTCAGAGTTAGCATGTTTTGCATATTCTATGGCATCACTCATGGTGTTGCCTGCTATCCATTGTTTTGCTATCTTGAAAAGAAATTTCTCTATTAGTGGGGATTTGTCATTCATAACTGCATCATGTAATCATCACACATAATTCAAATTTATGTAGATTTTTGAATCTGATTTTAAAATAACAGATTTAACAAGGCAAAACAGAGGTGATCTGATTTGAAAAGAGTTGGACTCTTGGGCTGCGGTGCAATTGGAACCGATATTGCACTTGCAATTGATTCAGGAAAAGTACCTGCCAAACTAACACACGTTTATGATTTTACAAAAAAATCATCAGAACTACTTGCATCAAAATTGCAAAACAAGCCTGTAATAACAGAAAATGTAGGTCTTCTAGCTGCAGCACCTGTGGACCTCATCATTGAGGCCGCTTCTCAGGATGCAGTTCGTGACAACGCATTGAGTATATTGCAAAACCGAAAGGATCTGATGATAATGAGTGTAGGTGCATTACTTGACGAATCAATTTATGATATTCTTTTTGATGCTTGTAAAGATTTTAACAAAAAAGTATATCTGCCGTCTGGCGCAATTCTTGGACTTGATGGTATTCGTTCGGTCAAAGAAGAACTAAATTCCATTACACTTGTAACTACAAAAAACCCAAGAGCACTCAAAGGAGCAAAGTTTTTTGAGACATCTGAGATTGATCTTGAGAAGATATCGACCTCCACCACAATTTATGAGGGTTCAGCTCAAGAGGCAGTAAAACTATTTCCTGCAAACATCAATGTAGCCGCGCTAATAAGCCTTGCAGGTATTGGAAGTGTAGCAACCAAAGTCCGAATAGTGGCAGATCCTATGACTAACAAAAATATTCACGAAATTGAAGCAGAAGGAAAGTTTGGTAAATTTTCAATAAAGGTTGAAAACATTCCTAGTCAAAGTAACCCAAAGACAAGTCGTCTTGCAATACTTTCTGCCATCGAATGTCTGAAAAAGATTTGCGGTTCTGAAATAAACATAGGTACCTGATTGGCAAATATTGCCGCATCCTTCATCTAGAACAATAAATTTGTCAATAGTATTATGCTTTAAATGACAAGGACGGCCAATTTTACTCTGTTCAATGGATCTAAAATCAGAGATACTTAAACTCAAAAAGGAAAAAAACGTGCTCATCTTAGCACATAACTACCAATTGCCAGAAGTGCAGGATGTTGCAGATTATGTAGGTGATTCATTGGGTCTGTCAAGACAAGCAGCAAAGACCAGTCAAAAAATAATTCTATTTTGTGGTGTTCATTTCATGGCAGAAACTGCAGCAATCACATGTCCAGACAAAAAAGTCTTGATTCCTGATCTTGCCGCAGGATGCTCGCTTGCTGAAACCATTACTGCAAACCAATTACGTAATTGGAAAAAAGAGCATCCTAACGCAGTCACAGTTGGGTATGTTAACACCTCTGCTGAAGTAAAGGCAGAGCTTGACTATTGCTGTACCTCATCTAATGCAGTAAACGTTGTAAGGGCAGTTCCTGAAAATAAAGAGATATTGTTTTTGCCAGATATGTTTTTGGGCTCTTATGTGGCAAAAGTAACAAACAGAAAGAACATGTTCATCTGGGCCGGCGAATGCCATGTTCATGCAGGAATCAGATCGCAGGACGTACAAGAGAAACTGCAGAAACTAAACACCGCCGAATTTCTTGTTCATCCAGAATGTAGCTGCACCTCATCTGTAATGTATGATATTGCATCTGGTGATTATGGCAACAGACAGGTCCAAGTCTTGTCAACCGAAGGAATGATGAATCATGCCAAAAATTCCCAAGCCAAGAAATTTGTGGTAGCAACAGAGACAGGAATATTGTATCGCATGAGAAAACAAAACCCAAACAAGGAATTCTATCCAGTCTCAGAAAATGCAGTGTGCAAATACATGAAAATGATAACTCTTGATAAAGTATATGCATCGCTAAAAGAAGAAAAATATCAAGTCAAGGTCCCAAAAAATATTGCAGACAAGGCACAGCTTGCAATAGAGCGAATGCTTGCAATTAGTTGATCTCTAAGCTAAGATCTAACGCTTTTACAGAGTTTGTCAACTTTCCAATTGATATCATATCTATATCCATCTTTGCGTATTGTTTGATGTTGCTTGAGTCAATTCCACCAGAAGCTTCTATCTTGACACGCCTTCGAAGACCTGACTTTTCAAGTGCATCTGTGATTAGTTGAATCTGTGCAGGAGTTCTGTTGTCAAGCATGATTATATCAGCTCCTTCTCTTGCAGCAGTAAGCGCATCTCTGAGATTTTCTACTTCGACCTCGATTTTTTTGTGCTTTTTCTTTGCCATTTGAATCAAATCTACAAGCGAGCCTGATATTGCTATGTGGTTGTCTTTTATCATGACCATTTGATCAAGTGACATTCTATGCTTGTTACCTCCTCCTATCTCAACGGCTTCTTTATCAAATAGCCTTAACCCTGGAGCAGTTTTTCTCGTTGAATATAGCTGCACCTTTGAATTTATCTCATGAATTTTTTTTACAAGTATTTTGGTTTGAGTTGCAATTCCACTCATCCTTGACATTAGATTAAGTACTGTTCGCTCACATGATAGTATTGAATAAGCATCCCCAGTTATGGTCATTATCCTGTTATTTGCAAATACTTTTTGGCCATCTTTTCTGTGAATCGTAACGCGACAGTTTCTTGATTGAAAAATTTGTTTTGCATGTCTTACCCCTGCAATGATTCCCTCCTCTCTTGTAATTATTGTAGCTGAAATTTTTTTCCTTGAAAGAAGATTACTTGTAATATCTCCTTTACCTATATCTTCTGCAAGGAACTGTTCTAATTTTTTTGCACTATCGTGCAATCTAAGTTACCTTTAACGCGTATTTTCCTTTTTCAGTAATGCCTAAGGACTTTGCAACCACTGAATTTATTGGGTCAACTATCAGTACTGCGCCACTCCAGTCTGGAGTAAGATCTGATGATTTACAAACAGGACAAACCTTCCCAATTGTTATGCATTTACATTTACGGCATGCCATTTCTCTAACCATATATCATCACTTTGCTTCTACTGCTTTCTTTGGCTTTTCTGCTTTTTCAGATTTGTCTTGTTGTTGTGCAGCCTTTGCACTTTTCTTTATCTCTTCTTCAATCCACTCGTCTGCACCAAGATATGGTTGTCTGCATGTGATTCCAACTTTCATGGCAGCTGTTTTTCCAAGTGATACGGCAGTGATTCTTGCACGTAATGTAGTTCCAATCTTCATTGTTCTTCCGCTCTGGTTTGCAAGTATCAAGCCAGACTTGACATCACTTTTCAAGTAGTCATCCATTATTTGTGATAAGTGTAACAATGCATCAGTTGAGCCAATTCTTACAAATGCACCAAAGTCCGTAATTTCCACAATCTCTCCTCTGACAATCTCTTGCAGTTTTGGATAGAATGTTAATGCAGTAAATTCTACTCTGTGATATGTTCCTCCATCTCCAGCAATCACTTTTCCCATCTTTTCCACTTTAGTATCAAGAATCATTATGACATAACCCAATTCTGGATTTATCATGCTCTCATATTTTTCTCGCAATATTGTTGAAGCTGCTTTCTTTAGAGATTCACCAAACAATTTTGGAGGAATTCTAACTACATCAGTAAGGGTTGATATAGAAAACATCCAAAAACTGTCATAAAATTTGAATTTATGAATCTTTGTATGACATGACTGTTATTTTTGCCTATGTTTAAATATCGTCTTACGAATTTTTTATTGTATGGTATCCGTTGATGAAGTACTTCAGACTCTAAGCACGGTAATCGATCCTGACTTGAAGAAGGATATAGTTTCTATGGGTATGATAAAAGATCTGGAAATTAATGGTAATGACATAAAATTTACACTTGAATTAACAACACCGGCATGCCCCTTCAATGACCAAATTGAACAGGATGTACGAAAGGCAGTATCCACAATAAAGGGTGTTTCAAAGTTTGATCTAAAAGTTACTGCCAAAGTCATGGAAGGTAGAGCACTTAGCATGGATGAAATGTTGCCCAAAGTCAAAAACATAATTGGCATTGCAAGTGGCAAGGGCGGTGTCGGGAAAACAACCGTCTCAATAAATCTGGCTTTAGCTCTTGCAAAAACTGGAGCCAAGGTTGGAATACTTGATGCTGACATTTATGGTCCAAGTGTTCCATTGATGCTTGGTATGGGAAAAGCAATGCTTGAAGTAGAAGGCAATAAACTTCAACCTGCAGAATCTCATGGATTAAAAGTTGTATCCTTTGGATTTTTTGCCGAGCAAGAACACCAAGCAGCAATTTATCGAGGCCCAATCATATCTGGGATTTTAAAACAATTTCTTGTTGATACTAACTGGGACGATCTTGATTATCTTATCGTGGATTTGCCTCCGGGAACAGGAGATATACCACTGACCTTAGCACAAACCATTCCAATTACTGGAATAGTTGTGGTTACAACACCACAAGAAGTTGCAAGCAACGTTGCAGTAAAAGCATTTGGAATGTTCCGGAAACTAAACGTTCCAATTATTGGAGTAATCGAGAACATGAGCTATTTCAAATGTCCTAATTGTAGCTCAAACCACTATATCTTTGGCAAAGAGGGCGCAAAAAGAATGAGTGAAAAATACGGACTGCAATTCCTTGGAGAAATTCCGCTTAATTCTGGCATAATGGAAGGCTCTGACAGCGGCAAGCCAGTTCTAATCACAGATCCAAACTCGCCTTTATCTAATGCCTTTATGCTTGCAGCAAAAAATGTAGCCGCCAGATGTAGTGTTATTGCCTCTCAGCTAAGCGAAGAGATGAAGGCCGAAGTAGCTACGCAAAAATAGAAGAAAACAAAGGTAAATTGTGCATCTTCCAGAAAATCTACGCGAGAAATTAAAACAGCCAATGGGGATACTTGTAAAAGATGATAAAACAACAAAAGAAAATCTTCTCCGATTAATTCCTAAAAAAACTTTCCTGATTACAGTGGGAGATGCTACTACTGAGAAAATGATACGATATGGATTTGCTCCATCTCTTCAGATTGTAGACTCGCTTGAACAAAGAAGCAAGCGAGAAATACCTGAAGGACAAGTAAAGACACTTCTTCAATGTGTTAATCCTGCAGCACAAATTACAAATGAGAGTGTGGATGTAATCAAACAAGCCTTTAGTGCAAGTCCGCCTGTGCGAATAATTGTAACAGGAGAGGAAGATTTACTTGTTATACCTGCAGTGATATATGCCCCAGAAAACTCGACTGTATTGTATGGACAACCAAACGAGGGACTGGTTATTGTTACTGTGAACTCTCAAACAAGAAAAAAGGCTGAATCTATTATGGTACAAATGTCTTGATCTTTTTGATATTGTCTTGTATGAACCAAGTTCTGATTTAGTTTTCAATGTTGATAATTTGCATTCCTGTTCATATGTAATAACATTCTATGCTTGTTATTGAATACCATGTGGAAATGCTATCAGTGTAATCTTACTTTTAATGAAGAAAACACAGTAAAATTGCACAGGGACATTTCTAAGCATTATGGTAGAAAAATTGAGTTCTAGCATATGACAACAATACATGTTCCATATGTATGTGATGATTGTAAAAATCAATTCGATGTAACAATGAAGGCAGGAGAGCCACTAATGCCAAGAACCTGTCCTAAATGTGGTGGCATTGCAAACACCACCGTACCTTAGATATGTCACAACTAAGTTGGTATTTTAGATCTAAATTTCAGTGATTATTGTGCCTAGTCTTTTGATTCGTTGAATTTCTCATCTTGTTCATATCCTTGTTCTAATTCTGCTTGGTGTAGTTCTTCTTTTGCTTGCTCGTGTTCAAATTCCAATTTTTCTTCCTCACTTTTTGGGCGTTTCTTGCCTTTCATACCATAAATTCATCACTTGTTTAATATTAGAACTACATAAGATTATCAGAAATGAAAATCATTATGCATGAACATGATGATAAACTCGGTCATAATTTTTATTCTCTGTAAGTAATACAGAATTGGGTATGATGATACGGTGGCTGTATGATTTGTGATTTAAGCTACACAAGTTCTGACCCTTTACCATTTTTATGGTAAAATAGAAAAAATACACCACTTCAAATACGATATTTGACAATCAGAATTATACCAATATTTGAGATGAAAACATCATGAAACTAGATCCTGATCTCAGGTTCATGATTTTAGAAAAAGTAGGAATCTATTCGGCAAGATTTGGAATAGAAGAGCCAAAAATATTGCTTACTACCAAGGAAGTACTTGATATGCCAAAAGAAATTACTCAAGGAAGGCGAACTTCTGCATACAAATATCTTGGCGTATCTTATATGCAAAATAATCTAGTTTTCATAAATGTGAGAAAGATTCCAGATGAAAAAACACTAGAAAACACAATCGTTCACGAGCTAATTCATATGAGATTTCAATATCTCAGCCATGGGAAAAGATTCAACAAGCTTGTAAGACAAGGACTAGCAGGAAAAACATTCAAGCCATATCAGAAGAGGAGATAAATCAAGGTTTTTTCTCATCTACGACCAATGTCATGTCCATCTCATCAATCTGAGCCTCAATTGTCTTTTTCATGGCGTCATTGTGTTCTTGACAGAACTTGAAGAATCCATCTACTGTCTCAAAACATCCGCAGATCCATTTTGTCTG
This sequence comes from Nitrososphaerota archaeon, assembly GCA_021325595.1. Taxonomy (GTDB): domain Archaea; phylum Thermoproteota; class Nitrososphaeria; order Nitrososphaerales; family Nitrosopumilaceae; genus Nitrosotalea. The sequence goes on from JAJPGX010000030.1 coordinate 12,869, forward strand.
AACATCGCCTTCTACTGTAAGTTTGCTGTATGCGTTCTTTGTCATTCATTACACATAAGCCTAGTTTACACTAAAAAGATTTTGCAAAAATAGTAAAATTGATTTAAAAATTGCTAGTTTATGGACAGCCTTCCATCTTTTGGATGAAATAACCCTTGTTTCGTATCTCTTTGGCAATTGGTTCTGGAGCACCTTGTGAGTGGCAAAACTGACACTCTTCTGCGCTTACCTTTGACTCCCCTTCGCCAATGGTCTTGAGCCACTCTTTTGCATATTGTATCGCCTTTTGGTGATCTTTTACTGCTGTTATCACATCAAAATGCATGGTGTGGCCATCTTTTGCTTCTACATATGTATCGTATACGTGAATTTCCATAATCTAAAATCAAGATAAGGGATATTTAATCTAATTTAGACAAGTTTTTAATATGATACACAAAGTTCGTGTAGATCTTCAACCAAGGATTTTAGAATTGGAACTGGATGAGAATTTAGCACCAAAGACTGTCCGATCCATTATTGATTTGCTGCCAATAACTGTTCCAATACATGTATGGGGGGAGGAGATCTATACGGATCCAATCCCAGTTAAAGTATCATCTGAAAACTCCAAAGATGTAGTTGATCTATATGATGTTGCATATTGGCCTCCTGGTAATGCAATCTGCTTGTTCTTTGGCCCAACTCCAATGGGTACAAAAGATGAGATCAAACCTTATTCTCCAGTAAACGTGATAGGAAAAATTAAAGAAACTGACAAAAATCTTCTAAAAAATATAAAAGATGGAACAAAAGTAAGATTCTACTAGCAACTCTTTTAGATAAGTTAGAATATCTATTAGACATTGTGGAATAGCAGTAAATCTCAAATTAGGTGCAAGGAATGCGATGTAACGTTTACTGACAAGGAACATTTGGAACGACATAAAAAGAATATTCACAAATGACGCTATGATGTCAAAATCCTAAGAGAAACAATGTCTGATTCTAAAATATAGGCATTTAACTCATTGTTTGAATTAGAATAGATTATCCATGGTACTGGATTTGTTTCCATGAATTTTTTGTCTGTTGATGAAGGATATGCGGAGGAATCTGGGTGAGAATGAAATATTGCTATAACATCAAGTGACCTTTTTTCTGCGGTTTCATAGGCTTTTATCAATTCTTCTGGTGATATAGTGAAACTATATGACGAGTTTTCTATATTTTTTGCAGGAAATATGTCTTTGACTATGTACTTGTTATCTAAAATTTTTCCAAATAAAATTGCACATGATTCATTTGGTACACAACTTTTTGCATGTTTTTTTAGAATCTCTATTTGGTTTTGTAAAAGTATTATCTCTTTTTGAGTGGTCATCCCACAGTAACTTTTCCGGTCATCCATGGATGTACAGTGCAATAGTATGGATTAGTTCCGACTGAATCAAATTTGTACTGAAAAGTAGCTCCTGGTTTGATTAATCCGGAATCAAATGTAGTTGTGGGTCCTGAGTTTGGGTCACCACTTGTAACCGTATGTGCTACTCCATCTTTGTTTGTCCACACAACAGTAGTTCCAACTTTTACCGAGATATCTTCTGGATCAAAATACTTTTGACCGTTTGCCTGTTTTGATGCTCCCTCTGCAATTGTTACATTAGCTATTACTGGTTTGGCAGGAGATGTTACCTCTATCTTACCTGTCATCCATGGGTGGACTGTGCATAGGTAATCGTATTCTTTTACATCAAGTTTTGATGTATCAAGTCTGTATGTTTTTCCCGAAGAAATTATGCCTGAATCAAACAAGTTTCCATCTGGAGCGCTTGTTACTGTGTGAGCTGCATTGTCCTTATTTGTCCATTCTATGATGTCACCTTTTGGAGCAGATACGGGATCGGGCTTGAAACTTGGATTCCCTTTTACTGATGCATTAAGAAGAATATCTACTGGTACGACTGGAGCACTAGGAGCTTGTGGTGTTGGTACTTGGCTTGTTTGATTTTCTGTTTCTGTATGAAATGAAAATTGTGCTCCTGGGCCTATGAATCCAAAGGCAGTATACGACGCAATTCCCAGTCCCATAGCAGCCAGAAATATTATTGCAATTGGCTTGAAGTATTTCTGCATCTTCATTGATGCAAACGCGATGACTATGGATGGTATGACTATTACAATTAGTATTCCTGCAAATCTTGGAAGTGAAGTTACTATTGTATTCAAACTCATGGCATACGCTCCTACCGAGCCTACAATTCCAAAAATTACCAAAGTAGTAGCTTTTGCTTTTGCACTGGTTGAAATTCCTCCATTTAATATTCCAGCTGATAAAAATATCAAGCCAATAAACATCGTTAATCCAGATAAGGCCTGCATGCCAGTAAGGAAAGTATTTGCAATGCCCATGTACGACAAAATCACACCTGCAAGACCTATTGCAGTAAGGCCCATTCCTGGCATCATTAGGTCCCAGTCACTCATTTGTGGTAGTTCCATGAGGTGACATACTTAATTCTTTTGAAGCGTATGAGTGATCTTCGAAGAAATTAAATTCCCACCAGAACCGCGTATGGCTTGTGGGATTAAAAGAAGTATTTGAGATATCAAAACCACGAATCGTAGTACTACTTGTTATTACTGCAATTACATCCATGTATGCTGCCAGTAAACTAGTCGGTCCATCTTTGAATTATGTTAGTCTTCTTCACATCATAGTTGCAGGTTCGCTTTCATCTGCTGGCTCAAGCGCTTTGAATCATTTCTATGATAAGGATATTGATCCACTTATGAAAAGAACTAGCACAAGACCTATTCCATCAGGGAGAATGTCTGCAAGGAATGTTTTGATTTATGGATTGGTAGTAAGTAGCATTTCGGTAATCTATGCTTGGTTTACTCTAAATCCACTTTCAACACTTTTCATTGCGCTTGGAATATTTTTCTATGTTATAATATACACAGTTTGGTTGAAACGAAGCAACTCATCTAACATTGTAATTGGGGGATTTGCTGGAAGCTGTGCATCAATGGCTGGGTGGTCAGCAGCTACTGGCTCCATGGACATACTTGGCGCACTGGTGGGGACTCTGGTATTTGTGTGGACGCCATCGCACTTTTGGTGTCTTGCAATGAAGATTAGAGATGATTATGCAGAAGCACGAGTGCCAATGCTTCCAGTATTGATTGGAATGCAAAAGACATCAAAGTATATTCTTGTTAATACTGCCATATTGGTACCATACTCATTAGCGCTTGTTACGTTTGGTCTTGGATACGTGTATCTTGTAATTGCTGCAGTATCTGGAGGCCTGATGCTGGCATACCATTACAAACTAACAAAGACTCCTACCTCAGATTTTGCATGGAAAGCATACAAAGTCACTGCACCATATCTGACAATAATCTTTGTCGGCATTGCACTAGACGCAGCTTTTCACTTTCCTGTATTAGCAAAGTAAATTATTCTTGAATCTCTTCTTGGTCTATTCCAGGAAATCCGGCTTCATATTCGCGTTCTAGGTTTTCTCTATTTTGTTTTTCGATGTCATCATCGTCTTCGATTTTTTCTACTATCTCTATTCTACGTTCATCTTTTGTAAGCCAACTCACCTTTATCAGGCCGTATATCTCCAAATTAAGTAGTGTTTTGTTGAACTCGTCCTCTGGAATTGAGATTCCTGCTTTTATCAAGGCTTTTGATAATTCAGAGTCTGTTAAAGATCCAGCGTTTTTAATTGTCTCGTATACTTGATTTCTTAATGGAAGTGTCATATCTAACCGTAAAATGCCTTATCCATGGGTTTTGGTATGGCGTATGTGATGTTATCTCTCACTGATGAATACCACTCATCTACGCTTTTTGTAATTGATGGTTTTACTACCTTAAGAGCTTCAGAAAAGTCCACGTTATTGATCTTTGTGGAATTGTTTCTCATTGCATGTACTGCTGATTCCCTACAAACTGCGACTAGGTCTGCACCAGTGTATCCTTTTGTTGCAAGTGCTATCTCCTTCAAATCCACATCTCCTGATAATGGCATCTGTCTAGTTAATATCTTGATTATCTCTAATCTTCCTTTTTCATCTGGTGCTGGAATGAAAAGTATTAGATCAAGTCTTCCAGGTCTCATAAGCGATGGGTCAATCAAGTCTGGCCTGTTTGATATTCCTACTACTGCTACTCTTGAAGCCCCGCCATCTTCCATCTCGGTAAGTAATTGACTAAGCAATCTCTCACCAATACCACCATCCTCAATTGATTTGGAACGTGCAAGCGAATCGAGCTCATCAAATATTATAATACATGGTGATGACGCCTTTGCCTTGCGGAATATTTCTCTTATGGCCTTTTCAGATTCGCCTACCCATTTTGATAATATTTCAGGACCCCTGACAAAGATCATGTTTGCTCCGCTTTCTGTGGCAAGTGCTCTTGCAAGTAAAGTTTTGCCACATCCTGGTGGTCCGTACAACAAGGCTCCCTTTGGTGGTTTGATACCCATCTTTTGGAATTTTGTCGGTTCTTTTATTGCTGTTATTAGATTGTCATCAAGTGTTCTTTTTGCATCATCTAGTCCTCCAACATCTTTCCACCACACCTTTGGACTTTCTACATAGAATTCGCGCATGGCTGTGGGAACAATTTCATGCATGGCATCGTAAAAGTCTTGTAGTGTGATCTTCATTTTTTGTAATATTTCAGGTGATACCTTCTCTGTTTCTGTTTCAATTTCCGGAAGATAATTTCTTAGTGCTTTCATCGCAGCTTCCCTGCAAAGGGATTTGATATCAGCACCAGTATATCCATGAAGCTCTGATGCAAGTATTTTCAAATCAACATTTGAAAGAGGCATACCGCGTGTGTGAATTTGTAATATCTCTAATCTACCATCTGCGTTTGGAACAGCTATCTCGATTTCCCTGTCAAACCTTCCCGGTCTTCTAAGCGCAGGATCTACGCTTTCTGGTCTGTTGGTAGCTCCTAAAACTATGACATTTCCTCTGTCATTGAGACCATCCATCAAGGCTAAAAGCTGAGCTACGACTCGTTTTTCTACATCGCCATATGCTTCTTCTCTTTTTGGAGCTATTGCATCTATCTCATCTATGAAAATAACACTTGGTGCATTGTCTTTTGCTTCTTTGAAAATATCTCTTAACCTTGCTTCTGTTTCTCCATAATACTTGTTCATTATCTCCGGTCCGTTAATTGAGTAAAAGTTTGCCTCTGATTCACTTGCTAGCACTTTGGCGATTAGTGTCTTGCCACACCCTGGAGGTCCATAGAGAAGTATTCCACTGTGTGGTTCTATGTTTAACTGAGTGAATACCTCTGGGTGCTTGAGAGGAAGCTCTACTATCTCTCTCATACGTTTTGTTTGATTCTTGAGTCCGCCGATTTCTTCAAAAGTTACTCTGATCTTTTTGTCAACTGTAGTATCAGTAAGAATTGTAACTGCGGTTGCACGTTCTATCTTTACAACGGCCTTTGGAGAAATTTTATGAATTTTAAAGTCCATAGAATTTCCTAATATCATCACTGAAATTTCATCTCCTTCAGCCAATGGTAATCCTTTTAGTCTATTTTTTACAAAATCTGTAAATTCCTTGTCCACTGTGACATTCCCGTTTACAGGCATTAGCACTACACTTTTGGCAGGCTTGGCAGTCACCTTCCTTACATCTACTAGATCATTTATTCCAACGCCGGCATTTTTCCTGGTTTGGCCATCTATTCGTATCACATCTGGTGCTTTGTTGTCATCGTCAGCTGGCCATACTATTGCACAACTTGATCTCTTTCCGATTATCTCTATCATGTCACCAGGTTCGACTTTTAGAAATTCCATTGCTTCTGGTTCTATTCTTGCCCTTCTTTTGCCAACATCTCTTTGCTTAGCTTCTCCAACACGCATTTGGAGTAACTCGTCTTTTTTTACCAAGATGTACACCTATTTTGCATCAACAGAAGCTCGGCTTACTCCTAAGACTTCAAACTCTCCAACACCTTCGATTGAGCGAACCGCGTTTTCAAGTGAGTCCATCTGACCTTCTTTGTCATCTAGGGAGAATTCGGCGTTTATGAAATACAATCCAAACGCAAGTGGTTCTTTTGTATATTTTGATAATACGATTCCGTCCTTTAAGGAAGAACCAATTTTTTTAGCAATATTATCCAGATTTACTTCAGTTCCTGTAGGCAAAATTTTTGCTCTTAGCGAAAGTCGTGCCATTTTTCTATGGTCCTTCAAAATTGCATGAACTGCACTTGTATGCTCTTGCGGCCTCTCTACAGCTCTCACATCTCCAGAGCAGCACTGAACCACATTCTGGGCAGTTGAATTTTACACACTTATCATTAGGCATTATTGGTCTGTGGCATGAACTGCATACAGGTAATGCAATGGATGATGACATGTTCAAAACTCTATTTCTACCGAATTTATATCTTGCTTATCATTTTTCAATCTAATAAACGGCGCAATTCATTTCCTAAAATGGCTTGGATAGTTTTTACCGATCCTTTCACGCCAAGCAACTTTGCAATAGATCCAGTGTGAAAATCAAAATTTCCTTCTTTTGAAATTTCTTCAATCATTTTTGGTGTAACCGAACCAAAGATTGATTCTATTGTTTTGTTGTCAAGCCTTTCAAGCAATGACCTTGCAAGTAACATACGTTCAAATTCTTTTCCAAATTTTGCAGTCCATTTTTTTTGATATTCTAAAAGATCTGCTTCATTGCCTGATTTTAAGAAATTGGAAATTGCCATACCTGCCATCATGCCTCCCATTCCAGATGAATAAATTCCGCCAGCAGTTGTTGGTTTTGATTGGCCTGCCGCATCTCCGATTGTGACTATATTTTTATTCACAAATTTTTCTATTGGACCTTTCACCCATATAGGTGCAAATATCTTTCTAATGGCTGAATACTTGCCCTTCTTTTTTAGAAAATCCTCGATTGCATTTGTTACACTAATTCCCTTTCCTGCCACTCCTACCTTTGCCTCATCACTTCTGGTGGGAATTACCCACGCAAAAAAACCAGGATATTTTTCTTGGTCTAGGTACACTTCGATTTGGTCCTTGTCAACCCAATCTGCAATGATCTCATACTGGGCTGATTGCAATATTCCGGTTCTATCTTTTTGAATGAGTGATGCTACTCCTCTTGCATCTACTATGACTTTGCATTTTATTTCGCCATTGTTTGTTTTTACTCCGTTCCTTGTTATTTCTCTAAGCGATGATTTGACTTGGATCTCTGCTCCACTAGTTTGAGCTTGATGTGCAATTTGTTTATCAAACTCACGTCTATCTAGTACAATGACCTGTTGAGGTCTTGCATCTATGGTGAAACTTTTTCCAGACGGGGAGACAATTGTTGCAGTTCGTATCTTGTTGTCTAGAGTTGATCTAACTGGGATTATTCCAAGCTCATCTATTGCTGATACGCTAACCACGCCACCGCAGTGCTCTGGTGTACCTATCTCAAAATCTTCTTCAATTACAAGTACACTGTGGTTTCGTTTTGCAATCTCACGTGCACATAAAAGACCGGCAACACTTCCACCAGCTATTACGACATCATAATCCATGCTGATGTATTATGCAACAATAATTTATTTCAAACAGTGTTGTTATGAGTGAATATCAAATTAATTTCCGCTAGACCAATTGCGGTATGGCATTATTCCTTTTTCTAGAGCTGAAAACATCGCTTTGGAAGACTCAATTCCCATCATGCGTTACAGTTTATGATATCTCAACATTTTATTTTTATTCAAAATACTCCAACAAGTACCACTTCCCCTACAGGAAGCATACCGCATTGGGTGAAAAATAATGCAGGATGGTGGGCAGATAGTAGTATTGATGATCAAACCTATATTTCAAGCATAACATACTTGATAGAAAGGGGATACATCATCCTAACATCACCCGGTGCTAGTTAGATGCCATGATCTTGATTGTGTATTAAATTAACAAACATATGTCTACTAAAGTTTAACAGATACGTATTAACCAAACATTAACATGAGTTCTATAAAACAAGTAATAGTAGTAAGAAAAGATTTGGGTATGGGAACAGGAAAGATTGCTGCCCAAGTAGGTCATGCATGCGTACTTGGTGCTGAACATGTAAGAAAATCAAAAAAGGAATGGTTTGACGAATGGGAAAGATATGGTCAAGAAAAAGTTGTACTCAAAGTATCAAGTCTTGATGAATTAGAGCAAGTAAAAAAACATGCAATATCGCTTAATCTTCCTTGGTCGGAAGTAACTGATGCAGGGCACACACAAATTGAGCCTGGAACTGTTACTTGCATCTCAATTGGTCCTGCACCTGAGGATATTATCGATAAAGTAACTAAAGACCTAAAGCTTCTCTAAATTTTACGTTCTCTGTCCTTTACTTTAACATCATAAGATGCAGTGATGTTGTCACCTACCTTGGCATCGCATGGTATGTTGCGTATGATGTATCCATCACTTGTTTCTGCAGTACATTTGCCGTTCTCTACATAAACGACTCTGAGTTTCTCAGTCACCATGTCTGGTATTAAATTCCAAAAGGGAAATATGACGGTGGACATTACAATTACTGCAGCCGCAATACCTCCTAATATCATAAGTTTCTCATTCATGTCTGTAATCGATTCAATCCCGTATTTAGAATTATTGAAAAATTTTGGAAATCTTGGAAATCTTCTTAAATCCTATGACACCGCACAATCTTATGTTTGTTGCAATAGTTGAAATTCAGATAAAAAAAGGACAAGAAAATGAATTCAAAAACTGGTTCAACGAATCAAACCAAGAACTATCCAAGTTTGATGGGTTTGTAAACCGTAGACTGCTTGAATCAAACAACGGAAAGAATATCGTACTTGTAGAGTTTGAAACCAAGGAAAAATTCGAAAAAATGCATCAAACCCCTGAGCATATGAGAATACAGTCAAAAGGACATTCTATGATGGATTCTCCACCAAAACCTGCATTCTACAACGTGATATCCAAATAATCAAAGATAGTGTATCTTCATATGGGTATTGTGTACTGGTTCATAAGGGGTTACGTGACCGCAATGCACGCATGAAAAGAATTGATCAGTAGGACCAGATTTTATTTCTAAATTGTAATCATCTATTGATACTACTGATATTGTATCTTCTTTTCTAATTACTGCAAAATGTTTGTCTATTGCAATGGATTCTAGGAAAATTTTAATTGCCTGTATTACCTCTGCTGGATCAATATCTTCGTCTTCTATTGATGAAAGGACAAACTCGTTTATTTTTAATGCAGGAATAGCACCCACTCTGTCGGATGTGAATATGGCCAAGGGTGATTTCAAAGAAGGTACATCTCTACAATTTACTGTTATCACGTCTTTGGTTTTACTAGACTGTATTTTAGTCTACTAAATTAGCCATATACGCCAGTAACCATTTTACAATCCAGCCAAAAAACACGAAGAAAGTTCTAGTGTAACTCACGCAAGATTTAGATTAATAACTAAAAAAACAACCATGTGACAACAATATATGAAAATGCCGCAAATGATTTTCTAGAGTTAGCAAGCGAACAGCGACTCAATATCATCTTTAAACTGCTAGAGAAAAAATCAAAGATATCTAATATGGCAAAAGAACTGCACGCCACCGTACAAGAAGTACATAGGAATTTTGAAAGACTAACAGATGCTGGTCTTATTGCAAAAGACAAAGATGGCTTCTATGATCTAACAACTTATGGTAAGACAATGTGTACTCAAGTGCCCTCCTTGTTATTTCTCTCAAAAAACAGGAAATATTTTGAAAACCATGATTTCGGTGATGTGCCTATGAAATTCATCCAAAGGATTGGAGCATTAGCAGGAGGACAACAAATTAAGGGATTTGTAAAGGTACTGGAGCTTTGGAAATCAATCTACAAAAATGCAGACGAATACATCTATCAAATCTTTACCGAAGTTCCACTAGACCTTATCCAACCATTATTGACACGAGTCAAGCAAGGCATAGTACTCAATTACATATTTTCGGAATCTGTGATAGTTCCAAAGGGAAGAAAAGAGCTACTCGCAAAACTTGGTATGAAGGAACTACTTGATAGAGGGATGGTAGACAGAAGGATGAAAGAAAATACCAATGTTATAGTTGTGTTAAATGAAAAGGAGGCATGTGTTGTGTTTCCTACGCTTGATGGAGAGTCAGACATGAGAGAGATGTTCTACAGCAAAGATACGTTATTTCATGAGTGGTGCCTTGATTATTTTAGATACTGCTGGTATAACTCTGGACCATTTCAGGAAAGTAAGATAAAAGAATAGCTACAGATTTAATCTCTATCTTACTTGGCTTAACTTATTGCATCAATCAAGTCTTGATTATCTAAGGTGCGTTCATTGTCAATCTCCGTTAGACATTGTAATTTTTGATCAAACGGATGAAATCAATGAAGGTATTCTTAAGTGCATTCAGTGTAAAAAACAATATCCAGTAATCTCATCAATTCCTATTATTCTGCAAGATTTTTTGGCATATTTCTCAATACGTACAAAACTTGGAGGTGATCTTTTATTAAAGGCAAAAAGTATGGTGTTAAAGAATTTTGTAAAAAATATATTACAAAAAATTAAAGCGCAAGATGATACAAGCAAGTTAGAAGAAAACTGGGTAAAAATATACAAGCAAAGTAAAGATTCTGTTTTTTATTCCAAGATTGCAAATCTGATTAAAACACTCCCAAAATCCAGAATAACAATCGAGCATGGCTGTTCTATTGGAATAGTTGCACATCAACTAGCAAGAAAAAGCGATTACACTTTTGGAATTGACAAGTCATTTTATGCAATAGAACAGGCAAAAAAGAACAGAATTCAAAACTGTGATTTTCTTGTAGCAGATTCACTATGTCACCCATTTGGAAAAACTAAATTTGATACCGTTGTGGGCTTGAACCTACTTGAATTGATTGAACCTAAAGAACTACTGGATATTTTATCAAAACAAACCAAAAGATTTCTGATTATGTCTGATCCATATGACTATGAGCGAGGAAAAAAATCAGTAAAAGAAAAATGGAATGAAAAGATGATAAGAAAAAACATTATCATGAAAGGATTCAAAATATTGGCAAAAACCAAAAAACCTAGTCATCTTGATTGGAATTTAACCGTAAACCCAAGACTTGAACTACGATATAAAGTCGATGTCATTGTAGCTAAAAAGTACTAAATTTGTTGAGCCATCTCAGGTGAACGCTGGCTAATCATTTTTGAAAGCCCTCTCATGTAATTTTGTGCAAATGTAGTGGTAGGCTGAGAAGAGTACCATATGCATCCCAGTACTTGACAGTCATGACAAGTTTTTGCAATGTCCCACTGTGGCGCATTCCAAATGTCGGCAATGCTTTGCTCAAGTAAGTTGTAGGTGTTTTTAGGATCATTGTATTTCCAGCATGGTACCATGACAGTGCCATTTCCGTTGACAAAAATGCTCTTCCATACACCACATTCATCATAGATTCCACGGCCATGCTCTAGTATCTGTTCAAAATATTGCGAAGGTAACATTATCTGTGGATCTTTTTTTGATTTTATATGATCAAGTACAGATTTACAAATCTCATTTATGGTATTTCTTTCTGGAAGCAATGAATAATTTACATCTGATCTGTCTTCCACAAATGTAAGTGATACTGCGTTTACTCCAAGTTCTTTTGCTTTCTCAAAATACGAACCATCCGCAAATTCTTTTGTGTTAAATTTTGTGATGACTGAATTAAAGTAATGTGGTACTTTGTGCTCTGTTAACATGTGTAGGTTTTGCATCACGCGTTGATATGTTTGAGTGGTTACTCCACGCACTTTACAATATGATTCCTCAAAAACCGAATCTATACTACACGTGATAAACTGTAGGTATTGCTTGAGCTCGTCAATGTCAATTGTATGCAATAATGAGCAATTTGTAATCAGAGTTATTGGCATCTTTAATCCATACAAGTATCTTACAAGTTCCATGAAATCTGGTCTGCTTGTAGGTTCGCCACCCTCTATTATGGACCAAATACAATACTCTGAAACTTTGTCAAATATTTTTTTCCACTGGTCTGTAGTCAAGTCGTTCTTGCTTGCTAATTTCATTTGCCCTTGTTTGTCTGGGTCTCCAAAGGGACACATTGGGCAAAAATAATTACAATAATGAGTAAGACTAAAGACTGCCACAAGAGGTCTTCTTTTTCCTATTGCTCTGTTAAGAGACCATCTGCCAACCTTGTTAATTGTTCTAACTAGATCCACTGGCATGCAGTAAACTGATGTGATAAAATTATTAAAATTTTGGATTATGACTGTTTTTTTGTGACATTATGTATGATCCGAAATTTTATTTGAAACCAAAGCCAATCTCTGTTGTGAAAACCACACTGTTGCTTGTTCTGGGGCTTGTTATGTTGATTGTATCCCAGACTGCTTATGCTGATCATATTCCATCTTGGATTAAAAATAATGCAAAATGGTGGTCACAAAACCAAATATCAGATGATGATTTTGTTAAAGGCATACAGTTTCTGATTGATAATAATATAATCAAAATTACAGATACGCCTGTAGCATCAAATTCTGATTCCCATATTCCTTCATGGATAAAAAAAACTGCTGGCTGGTGGTCAGATGGTTCCATAGGTGATTCGGATTTTATCCAAGGTATTCAATATCTTATTCAAATTCAAGTGATCAAGATAACGCAAGGTACATTTGCACTAACCAGCCCTGCATTTGAAAACAATGGTACTATCCCAGTTGAATACACCTGTGATGGAGATAATACATCGCCACCACTTGTTATCTCTGGAATGCCACAAAATACAACCAGCCTTGCACTTGTAATGGACGATCCAGATGCAACACATGGAACTTTTGTGCACTGGACCATGTTCAATATCTCACCAGAAAAAACTCAGTTTACAAAAGGTGATGTTTCTTCACCACAGGGACTAAACGGTATCAATAAACAAGGATATTTTGGACCATGCCCTCCTTCTGGAAATCATCATTATTTTTTCAAATTATATGCACTTGATACCAATCTGAATTTCCCAAGTCCTCCAACTAAATCTGATTTGGAACAGGCCATGACGGGACACATCTTGGCAAAGGCAACCTTACTTGGAAGATATTCACGAGGGTAATACTACCAAAAGATTAAATTCTCAAAATCATTTTCATTCGGTATCAGGCTATGACATTAGCCTTGGCCAAAGCCAGAACCGCGTAAAGTCGCTAATAATGTCTACCAAAACAAAAAATGAGGTAGACAAATGAAACCAATTGATTTAATCTTATTGGCAGTAGGAGGGCTTGTAGGCACATTTCTAAGATACAAAATTACCTCATCCTCTCTTCTTATTGGTAGCCTGTCAGTCAACGTTTTGTTGGTAAATGTTATTGGAAGTTTTATTCTTGGGGTGTTTGCTGTAATGTCACAACAATGGAATCTTGATCAAAAATATGCATTAATGATTGCAATTGGATTTTGTGGTGCTTTGACTACAATGTCATCGTTTGCATTGGAAACCAGTAATCTGGCAGAAAATAGGCAATTTGTTCTAGTGGCAATTAATATAATCACAAATGTGGGATTATCATTAGGTGCTATATTTGGAGGAAAAACGCTTATGACTGTTATTCTGGAAGGAGGGCTCCGATAAATGAAACCCATGAAGATGCACTGTTTAATGATTAGAATAAAAAAGAATGATACCGTTGACGGAAAACGAACCCATCTTGTCATACTTGAAATATTGAAAAAATCAAAAATTAGTGGTGCCACGGCATGGACAGGAGTTGAAGGATACGGAAAACGTGGAACATCTAACTTTCAAATTGAAGGCATATCAGTTAACATGCCCATCGTTATTGAAGCAATTGATGAAATTTCAAAAATAGAGTCAGCATTACCTGATATCAAAAAAGTAGTTGGGGACAATGGACTTGTAACCATCCATGAAGTTGGGCTGGTCTAACTTCTTGATTTCATAAGATATTTTACTGGTCTCAAGTCTACAAAAATAAAATGAAGTCAATTAACTATACACTGCTTGGAGATGAGGCGCTTGCAAAGGAATATGGCAAAAAGGGAACTGCTACTGATATTACAATTTATGATAAGAAGGAATCTGATACGTTACGAACATGGACTGTGCCTACAACATTTCCAGACAAGATACAGCCTCTCTTTCAGTCCATTAACATGGGCGAATACGTTATTTTTCATGTCTCAAAGCTTGACAAGTTTACTGGCGAACAAATAGTTGCGCTAGATGTTTTAGGCAAGAAAAAAGGATTGTTATCACATTCTTTTGAAGTTGACAGAAACACGCTTCTTTCCATGATAAAAGGAACAGCAGTTGAACAGTACAAAATTGTGGAACAGACTGATCTCAAAAAAGAAATGGATCTTTTAGAGCCTACATCAAACGACGGCAAGCTAAAGATTATCGTAGATCACTGTTTTGATGTCAAAGGTGTTGGAACTGTTATTCTGGGAAAAGTGGCACAAGGTAAGATCAAAGTCTATGATAACTTGAAACTTTATCCTGCTGGAAAAGATGTCTTGGTAAAATCAATTCAGATGCATGATGATACCGTGGAAGAGGCATCATTTCCCGCAAGAGTTGGACTGGCAGTAAAAGGCATAGGGCCAGATGATGTACAGAGAGGTGACATATTGTGCATGCCTGATACAGTGGTGGTATCACAAGAAATTGAACTTGATTATACTCAAAGCAAGTTCTTCAAGGATAATCTTGGAGAAGGTCAGATGTTTCTTGTAAACATTGGACTCCAGATAAGACCTGTAAAGATAATTTCTCTTAGCCCTATGAAATTATCTCTTGGAAAACCAACTGCATTTGAAAAAGGTGATACATGTGTGATACTAAAACCAGAATCGCAATCAATTAGAATAGTTGGTAGTGGAAAGATAAAATAATTCATTTTACATTTGAATATGTTAAATAACAGTTTGTTATTATTTTGATAATTGGCAAACGTAGATCCAATCGGTATTATCTCATGGTCAGTAATAACCGCAATATGTGTGGTAATAATTGGCCTAGTTTACAAGAAAGTAACAAATAAAAATGAATCACATCCATCTTGAAAAAAAGGGTCTACGTGGACTGGGAATTGCTGAAAGTTTTCATCAAAATGACAAATATTCGAGCCTTGCTGGAATAGTGATAAGACGTGACTTTATCATTGATGGCTTTGTCTTTGGTAAATGTACTGTAGAAGGCGACGATGCAACTGATTCTATACTTGAAATGTATAAAAAACTAGAGCGTGATGACATTAGTTTCATCATGATCTCTGGCCTGATAATCTCAATGTATAATATTATAGATATTCATAAAATCTCTGAAAATCTAGGACTGCCAGTAATTGGTGTAACTTATGAGGATTCCAAAGGAATAGAAGAATCTATCAAAAAACACTTTCCAAATTCATACAAAGATAAAATTGACAAATACAGACACCTAGAGGAAAGAACAAAAATTTCACTTCATACAGGATATGATGTCTATATTCGGACATCGGGATGTATAACAAGTGAAGCAAAAAAACTACTTGATGTATTTACGCTACAAGGATCAATTCCAGAACCACTCAGGGTTGCACAACTTCTTGCAAAGACAAAAACTTGAAAGGGTCTATTTTCGTTCTTCTTTTGTTACGGTCCACTTGCTTCCAAATCTTGATGCTGTAAACTCAATTTGTCCAATCACTCTGTCACCTTTTCGTACCATGCCGTATTCATTTTTTGATATCTTCATGATGAACTGTTTTGTCTTGTACCCGCCCTCGATTACCTTTATCTTGAATCGTTTACTTGCTCGAATTGTAATCTCTCTTGCTATCTTTGCATCTCCAATCCAAGAAAACATCTCAAATGACCCAAAACTCTTCGTCTCTATCTCATGATTGTATAGTCTGGCTTCAAACTTCAAGCCTTCCTTCTTTGCTTCCTCATTCATCCACTCTATAGCTTTTGAACCGTATCCTTTCTCAATTCCAAACGACTCTGCATCCATTACTTTTGTTGTGTTTTAGGTGAATATAACTTCAAACAAAAATAATATTATGAATTGATATGACACAAAACCGTGGTGCGTACATCTGCTGATATTAGAAAAGCAATAGAATCAAACTGGAAAGAATATCTGTCAAGATATGGCAACTTGTTTTCTTCTGATTACATAGATGGTTCTAGTCCCCCTTCTGTATTTGTTGGTTCATATGGATATCCCAAAGTCTTGGTTGGTCCAATGTTACCACCAATTCATGGTGATACTTCAATCCTGGACTTGCCTGAACATTGGACTGGAAAAAAACTTGAGGATATTGTAAACTATCGCCTAAGTCTAGTGAGAGGAATAAAACCAGTCAAGATAACTGACACTAGTCAAAACTATATTGAAAATCTACAAGAAATGTCTATGGCAACAAAAGCTACAGATACAGAACTAGAACTTGTCAAGAACGCATCACCTGTAGTATCTATTGATGGGAACAGCTCAATTTTTGGACCAGTAGGTGAGGTCAAATCTGCCAAATTTGCAGTTTCGTCATCAGATAAATCAATCCAAAAAATGTATTATGATAAAGATCTCCTAGCGCAAGATGCAGTAATTGACTTGTATAATCGGGGAATAGAGGTATCCCGAATCCAAAAATGTCTAAGTATTGGAATGTTTGGAAAAGATAGACGACTAGTTCCTACTAAGTGGAGTATCACTGCTACCGATGACATGATATCAAAATCGCTTGTAGAAAAAATTATTGATTATGACTTGATTGATGCTACCTATGTTTTTTCATATAACCACCTTGGAAATTTCTTCTCTGTAATATTATTTCCATCTCGTTGGATGTTTGAGATGCAAGAGGCATGGTATGATGAGAAAGGAGATGTTGGATTTGGGTCTGACTTTGAAGATGCACGCGGACTTGATCATTATCCTGAAACTTCTGGAGCACATTTTGCCTCACGATTAGCCGTCTCAGAATATCTTGAAAAAAAACAATCCCAAGCAGGAGTTATGGTATTGCGTGAAATTCGTCCTGAATATGCAGTTCCTGTAGGTGTATGGCAAGTTAGAGAAGGAGTAAGGATGGCATTAAAACAAAACCCTGTAATCGTATCAAACTTTACAGAGGGCCTCGATCTGGCATGTAAGGGATTGAGTGTAGGCAAAAATGAATGGCTTGCAAAAAGTAAACTAAAAACTGAATTGAAGCAAAAATCTATATCTGATTTTTTCTAGCTACTGGTTTTTATTTAACGCATATTGCAGTTATCTTGTTGCAAAACAAGAGTGTCATGATCGCACTGGGCATAATTGCCGTACCTATTCTTTATGCACTTGTAGCATATCCTGATACATTTAGCTTAGGATGGAATCAAGGAAGGGGAGGATTTCTTTTTGCATTAGCATTTATTGGTGCAGAAATTATGGGAATACAATTTAGAATACCAAAGAAAAAATTACTTGCAGTGATTCCACTTGCTGCTGCAGTAATTGTGTATTTGACAACTCTTCAATTTGGTTTGAGGGACTATATAGTGTCTATCGCACCACAATATCATATCCAAGTAGTATACTCATGGGAATGGATGTGGGATTTTGTAGTTATTGCAGCCTTCTTTATAGCAAGTTTGACCATATTTTTTGGTAAAAAATGGATAAGAATATCACCAGCTGGTCCAATTTATGCTGCAGGTACTGCAATAATACTGTCACTTGACGCATTTTTCCCATATGACTCACTTGGACCTTTGCAATACGTAGTTCCGTATCTAGTAAAAATAGACGTCTTTTTGATTAATCTCTTCAATCTTGGAATAGCAAATGGTCATGATAACATTATGTTTCTAAAAGGTGATCATGGACCATTTGCATTGCAAGTCTTTTGGCCATCTGCTGGAGTGCATAGTATGATCATCTATTCGCTTGTTATGATGGCATTTCTATTGAAGATGAATATTCCACGAAACAGAAAAGCAGCATATTTTGCAATGGGTGTGATTGGTACCATAGGTGTTAATATTATCAGGATACTCTCACTTTCTATTTTTGTTCTCAAAGTTTCAACTAATGTTAACGAATTCGAGTCTTTCCATGGTATTGCAGGTGAGATAATGTTTCTACCATGGCTCTTTGCGTTCCTACTTATAGTAACCTTTGTAGAATCAAGACGATTGAAAAAACAAGGTGAACAAACACGAATAGCCTAATGATTAACAGAAAAGCCACCTCTGGCATCTATTCACTCTCAGAAATATTTCCAGGTCTTAAGCAAGAAGAAGTCATTTTACAAATATTTGAAACCAAGGCAAACGTAGATGATGTATTTGAAAAAACTAGAGTCATAATAGATGAAAATAGCAAATACATGCATGTTGACAATAACGATGCGTCAATCGTAATAGGGAAAAGTCATTTACAAGAATCAGAAAAAATAATATTGTATCTTGATATCGTGCATGAACTGGTTCACGTTAAACAACAACATGATGGACTTGATCTTTATAACAAGGCGTATTCATATGTTGACAGGCCAACTGAGATTGAGGCATATGAAGTTGCTGTCCAGGAAGCAAAAAAACTTGGAATGCAAGATAAGGAGATTTTTGATTATCTCTCGGTAGACTGGATAACCGATGAGGAACACCAAAGACTTGCTTCAAGAGTTGGCGTTTTTTCTAAAAAAACCTAGTGATATCTGCTTGTCCTTGTACCTGTGACAAGTCAGATACCTTAATTCCAAGTCTCCTGATGGGCATTTTTTGATCCTCTAGTGATTCTCTAAGTAATGAAACTGCATTTTTCTTTAGCTCATCTAAGCTTGACGTGGGATTTTTCAGTGTCCTTGACTTGCTTTTGTTTGAAAGATCTGATTGAACAAATTGTATCCCTACTGATTTGAAGAGTAGAGAATCTTCTATGATTGATTGATGTAGGTCTTCGCATAATTTCTCTAAATCAATTATTAGAAAATTAAAATCTGATGAATCTTGTTTTAAAGTGACTATTCTGCTATATTGTACAGGATCGTGATGTGGGGAGACTGGCTCTTCATCTATTCCACGCGACGCATTGTAAATGTAGGCGCCAATTTTTCTTCCAAATAATTCATTGAGCTTGAACACATCTAATGTGCGTAATTGAACAATGGTTTGTAAGCCTATTTCGGTAAACTTTTCTTCAGTTTTTTTACCTATGCCAGGAATTGTTCGTATGGGTAAATCAGACAAAAACAACTCTATTCTTTCTGGTTCTACAACGGTCAACCCATCTGGTTTCTTGTACCCTGATGCAATCTTTGCAACAAGTTTGTTTGATGATACTCCTATTGTAGTTGATAATTTAGTTGAAGTTCTTATGGCATTTTTTAATTGTTGTGCATGATGTGATGCTTTTTGAAAGTCAGATTCAGTACGCTTTGTCACATCTAGATATGCCTCATCTTTTCCAACATACTCGAAAATATCGGCATGTTCTCTGATTATGTTCATTGTTTTTTCAGAAATATCAGTATAATAATCAAAATCAGTTGGCAAAAAAACTGATTCTGGTATGCTTTCTAAACGTTTTTTTGCAAATTTTATCGGCATTCCTGATTTTACCCCATATTTACGCGCAAGATAATTTGCAGTAGCAATTGCTCCGCTGTCTCCCCCTCTATCTGAATAAACACAAACAGCAACAGGTTTTGTCCGTAATTCCGGATTGCGTAATTCTTCACATTGTGCAAAAAAGTAATCAAAATCTATGTGAAATATTATTCTGGTCATGTAAATGACATTCTTGTAAAATCCTTATTACGTTTGCTTGTCACGGTAATATCGTCTAAATAGTGTATGTACAAAAAACTTTCATGGATTATCCAGTGGAGGTTGATTCTGAAGGAATCAAATTAAAACCCGATAAAATGGAGATTGAAAAGCTCTATTATTGTATATATCAAGAAAAAGTAATGCTATTCTATAAAGATCAAAATGATATGCTCAACTGTTATGAGATCGCAGAAAAAAGCATTGTTGATGAAGTAAAACAATCAAAACCAGGTGAAATAGAAAATATTTTGGAAAAATACCTGTCTCAAAAATCTTAACTATTAAATAAAACACGGCAAGAGATGTGGCTGTGACAAGGCCGCCAAACATTGTGTTCATAGGAAAAAAACCAATTCTTACCTATGTTAATGCCACATTGACGCTGTTATCAAATGAGCCTGTTGTAACTATCAAAGCCAGAGGTAAGAGTATTACAGCGGCTGTTGATGTATCGCAAATGATAGTAAAAAGAATGAATGCTGTAGGATACAAAGTAAGCGGAGTCAGGATATTTTCTGAGAGAATGGAATCAAAAGATGGAAAAGAAAGAAACGTCTCAACCATTGAGGTAGACGTTTCCAAGCCATAGTATGGTTGGTAAAAAATTTGCAGTAATTATTGTAATTATACTGGCTATCATATCGACCACATTTCTATATGAATCAGGACTTAATACTTGTAAATTACAACAACTTGATTTGGAATCAAAGATTGACAAATATGCCAAAACAAAAGATCCATCATTCTGTGATTCATTAAATACAGAAATATCCCAATTTAACGCAGAATGCAAATCCGATATTGAAATACAAGACTGCGGTTAGTAGGCAAATATTTTTGAATGATTTTCTATGTTATTTTTTAAAAAATTTAATGCCTCTACAGGTTCATAAAAATAGAAAAATTCATCATATCCATTTTTTGTTACTAGTATGGTGTACCTACGTGCTATCTTGTTAACAAAAATTTTGCCATCAGGGTTATCGATTCTAACGCCCTCGTCAGAATCTAGTCGTTCTATGTATTTTTGAAGGTCGGCAAATTCTATACTGTGTTCCTGGTAACTCATCCATAAATCGCATCTTTTAATGGGCCTGTTTCTTGTTCTGTTTGTTTTAGGTGCCGTTCTATATCTTCTGCCTCACTTAACAATGTCTTGAGATCACATGAAGCTCCTGGAACTAATTTTGACATGGCCATGCAAATTTCGGCACCTGCTCTAAAGTCAGGTCCTGTTTCTTTTCCTTTGTAGAGTATGACTATTACATTGGTATTAGAAAGAACTCCTTCATTTAGTAATATTCCAGGGATGCCAGGGACAGTTCCATTCTTTAATATTGGTATGCCTGCATCTTGGAGTTTTTTTCTTGCCTCCTTGGTGCTTCCTACTCCTATTAGAAGTGGGGCATCATCATCGGTTTTTACAGCAGAACTGCTTAGTATGAAAGAACATTTGTGTTCATTTGCCCAATCAAGCATCATCCTTGCAACGTCACGATGCAAGGATTCATGTGGTGTCATATACGATGAAAAGACTGCAACTTTCAGATCTGGATTGACAAATATTCTAGCTGGAAAATTTGGTTCTTCTTCACGCACTATGCTTACTGGTGGAAATAATTCTGAATCAAGTACTCCTGCCAGCTCAAACTGTGTTGTTGTATTGATAAGAGATTCAGTTGCTATCGCATTTGCCAAACCTGCATATGGAAAACCATCTATCAGGTATCCACCTGTTATGTTAACAGGTTTTAATTCGCGAATTATTATATTGTTATCCAATATGATTCTGGTACATGTACGTACTTTTAAATCATGGATATCGTTTTAACTAACATAAGGAAAGAAAAGCTATGGAATCAGTATACATTCTTCTTAACTGTGATCTGGGCTCTGAAGTAGATATCATAAACGAGCTTACAAAAATACCTGAAGTAAAAGAGGTGCGAGGTACTTATGGTATCTATGACATCTTTGTCAAACTAGAAGCTGATTCTACTCAAGTCTTGGAAAATGTGATCACACATAAAATTAGACGAATTCCAAAAATTCGTTCCACGGTGACTTTAACTCCTATCCTGTCTCAGGGTGGACGCTAAACATAAAATGCTAAAGATTTTTAATTCTTTTTCTAGTAACAAGGAAGACTTCAAACCCTTTGAATCTAATCTTGTAAAAATATTCATCTGTGGTCCAACTCTTTATGATTATACGCACGTAGGACATGCTAGGATATTTCTCACATATGATCTATTGTGTAGGATCCTACATCAAGAGGGTATACAGACCGATGTTCTTGTAAATATGACTGATATTAATCAAAATGTATTCAGTAAGGCAAAAGAAGGATCACGAAGTTACAAAGATGTTTCAACATATTATGCAAAACAATTTGTTACAGATTTATTTGGTCTTAACATAAAATCTGTTAATAGACTAGCGTTTGTTTCAGACTATGTTCCATTTATAGAAAAATACATAGATAAACTAGTACAAAAAAATCAAGCATACATTGCTCGCGGCAATGTCTACCTTGATACTGAAAACATGGGTGATTATGGAAAAATTTCAGGCCAGACTCAATTGCAACTATCTTTACATTACTTAGATATTGGTCCAAACAAGAAAAATCAGAAAGACATCATGCTGTGGAACTGTTCTGATAATTTTGATGTGTCATGGGACAGTAAGTTTGGAAAAGGAATTCCTTGGTGGCATATTCAAGATACAGCAGTTGCACTAGAAAATTTTGGTAATAATTATGATATACATGGGGGAGCACGAGAGCTAGTATTTCCTCATCACGAAGCTCATTTGGTACAATATGCATTACTATCTGGTTCCTCAGTACCTGTAAAAACATGGATGTATGTGGGTCTAGTCTTGAGTAGAAATCAAAAAATGTCAAAATCATTTGGTAATGTAACATGGATACGAGATCTGTTACAAAAATATGGTCAAAACCTTGTTAGGCTGTATATTTTTTCATATCATTATAGAAACGATATTGAATTTTCAGAAGATGATCTGATGTCAAAAAAACCTATTTTAGATTTGATATTGATAACTAAACCCAAAACTGGTTCCAAGACTGATAAAGAGATAGAATCTCTATTGGATGATTTCATACATGCGTTACACGATGATCTGAATTCTCCACTTGCTTTAGAATATGTTAACAAAATTTGTAATCAAATCAACGAAGGAAAGAAAATAAGCACTGAAAATTTTGATATGATGTGTAACATACTTGGGATTACTATATGAATTCCAAAATAGAAGAAATCGATTCTATCTTTAGTGGAATTTGGAGTACGAGAAAAAAAATGGAATGTGGCGATTTATTTCTAAATTCTAATCTTTTAGATGATGTTTTTTTCAACAAGTTGACAAATATCACATGTATTAGTGAATCTATGATAACTGACACCATTGATGAATTTAAAAAATATAATTCCAAAGTATTTGTTTATTCGTTAAACTATTCTGAACTTGACAAATTTTTACTGGAAAAAAATTTTACTCATTATGACACTCAACACGTCTTAAAAAAGAACTCTTACTCTTCTACAAAAAATGATCTTGAAAAAATATCACCTACAAAATCAATGATTTGGGCTAACATTTTCTGTAATTCTTATGACTGTATGGATTGGCTAGAAACTGTTAATTCTATTGTAAAAAACTCAACATCGCAAATAGAGTACTATGTGGATACAACACATAGTGCTTGTATGGCACTAATTGAGAAATCTTCGATTTTAGGATTGTACTGTCTTGGAACGCTTCCTGAAAAAAGAAAACAAGGTCTTGCTTCCTTGCTTATTGATTTTGCATCATGGAAAGTAAAACAAGAGAAATTAGACTTTCTCATGCTTGAAACTTATGAAAAAGATGATCTCTTAAAATTTTATGAAAAACTAGGGTTTGAAAATCTGTACCACAAGACAGTTTATACTATCTGATTTTTGATAGAAGCGCAGAATAAAGAAATGGCAATATTGTTGTTGCTTCTGCATGGATGGTAGTCTGCATAGCGTTTTGTGTTACTTTTCCCCATGATATGGCCTCTCTTACTAGTGCACCACTTAAACTTCCGTCAAATTCTTGAGCGGTTGTTATGTACACTGCATAGTCCAATCCTTCTCGATATTGATTCCACCAAAGAGTGTGATGTTTTGATATTCCACCTCCTAGCATCAGTGCGCCAGATTTTTTTGCTTTGAAAATTAATTCAGATAATAAATTACCATCAGCAGTAATGTTTAATCTAAAATCAGTGTGTTTTTGTGTAAACATCCAAATCTGGCTGCCTACAGCTCCATCCATAATTCCCGGAACTATTACTGGAATGTTATTTTTACTTGCCCAGTAAAGAAATGAATCTTCACCCAAGTTCTCACCTATCATTTTTGATATGTCACTGGTTGACATTTCTTTTTTACCGCTATCATATGATTTCTTTAGAAAGATTTGCATTTTTTCTTCTATCAATGGACCATAGCTTTGTAGTGGAACCAAAACATTTCCTAATCTGTGTATGTCGTTTTCTGCAAGCTCGGTATCATCAAGTGTAAATGAACCTTCAAGATAATTGGAGTAGTGTCTTGCAATATCGTGATCTAATGCACCACATGTTGTAATCACTACATCGAACATTTTGTTTTTTATCATGTCTTTTATTATTCCCCTAAGTCCAGTTGAGACAACTGCTCCTACATATGATAGAAATTTTAGACAATCTCTGTCCTGTATCATGGAAGTTAGAATGTTGAGTCCATCAACAAGATTTCTTGATTCAAATCCTCCAGATTTTGACATCTGATCAAATATGGCATCAATTTTGTCATCTTTGTTAATTGAGATATCTTTAACCGGTCTTCCGGGCTTTATCACAGGTTTCGAATCATTTGTGGGGTATAAAATCCTCTGCTCATGATCACAAATAATTAATATGCTGGCATAATTTGGTAGCTATCAAATTGGGTAAGAAGATAAAGATTGCAATAGCAGGTGTTGGCAACTGTGCTTCCGCACTTATACAAGGATCCAAGTATTATGCAAAAAATCCTAATGATACTGTGGGTTTAACTGCTTACAATATCGGTGGCTATGAACCTGGAGATATTGAGGTAGTGGCAGCTTTTGATGTGGCTGATACAAAGGTAGGAAAAGATGTATCTGAAGCAATTTTTGCAAGACCAAATAACACTGTAACCGTAGCAGAGGTTCCTAATCTGGGTGTAACAGTACAGAAAGGCCCTACAATGGACGGTATTGGAAGGCACTTGAGCCAAATAATTACACCTTCCAAAGATTCTGATGTTAATGTAAAAAAGATCTTGATGGACAGTGGCGCAGAAATGCTATTGAATTATTTGCCTGTCGGAAGTACTAACGCTGTAAAACATTATGCCTCGCAAGCCCTTGAGGCCGGAATTGGATTTCTTAATGCTATCCCTGTCTTTATTGCCTCTGAACCAAAATGGCAACAAGCTTTTGCAGACAAGAAAATACCGCTTGCGGGAGATGATGTGATGAGTCAGCTTGGGGCTACTGTTGTACATAAGACACTGGTCAAGTTATTTGTTGATCGAGGTGTTTTGATTGACGGTACGTATCAGCTTAACATTGGAGGAGATATGGACTTTTACAACATGTTGGATGAGGAAAGACTTGAGGATAAGCGCATTAGCAAGACAAGTGCAGTCAAAGCCATGGCTGACTATGATATTCCAATGAGAATTGGACCAAGTGATTATGTGGATTTTATTGATAATGAAAAGATATGTTACATCAACATTGAAGGAAAATACTTTGGTAAGATACCAGTAAAATTAGATCTTAAACTCAAAGTGATTGATGCCTATAACAGTGCAGGCATTATGATTGATGCAATAAGAGGATTAAAAGTAGCACTTGACAGAAAACTCTACGGCCCAATGACTAGTATATCATCATATTGTTTCAAGCACCCTCCTATTCAGATGCCATACACTGAGGCAAAGAAGGCATTTACAGAATTTGTAGAAGGCAAAAGAGACAAGTAGCAACTTTCGCATTGTAATTATTGTTAGCATAGTCAAGGAAACTTGTCAATATTCGGTTATTTCGTTTGGGACCACATCCGCTTTATTGGTCCATATACGCAAGTTGGAGATCTTTGGATTCAAATCATTTGGTTACAAAAACACCATCGTTAATTTAGAGACTGGATTGGTTGCTATCTCTGGATCTAATGGATCTGGTAAGAGTAACATTTTAGATGCAATTTCCTTTGCCTTGGGTGAAAACTCTCCAAAAGTTATGAGAGTGGACAAACTTCGTTCCTTGTTGCATGATGTAGATAATGCCCGCCATGGTGCAAAAATCGCTCGTGTGAGCTGCCACTTTGACAATACCGACAGAAAGATACCGGTAGATTCTAACGTTGTAACAATTACTCGTGAGATGGACGAGACTGGGGAAAACATATACTATTTAAATCAAAAAAAAGTACTCAGAAACCATATTCTAGATCTGCTTGAAGTAGCAAACTGCGGTATCCATAAACTCAACATCGTACAGCAGGGTACAATCACAAGAATATCCGAGTTTAACGCCGAGGAAAGAAGGAAGATAATTGAGGATATAATCGGTCTTGCGTACTTTGATGAGAAAAAAACAGAGGCACTAAAACAACTAGATGAGGCAGACAGGCGTCTTGAAATCGCCCTTGCTAGGATGGACGAAATAAAAAAGCGTATCGATGAACTAGAAGAGGAAAGAAACAACCAATTAAGATATGATTTTCTTGATAGAGAACTTAGACGACTTTATGCTATCCAGGCATCTAACAAGCTACGAGATATTGAAGAAACCAAAATATCAAAAGAAAAGAGTCTTCATGCAATACAATCAGAATCAAAGAAGGCAGAAGAACAGCGTACTCTTTTACGTGAAGAAATAAAAAAACTTGAAGATGAAAAACAAAAATTCATGGATGAAGTAAATGCTTACAACCAAGCAAAGGCAGCAATTGACTCTGAACTTGCATCTGCAATGCATCAATCAGAAGAAGCAAATAGTAAATTAGCTACTAATTCAAGAAGAATCTCGCAAATTGATTTACGACTACCTGAAATACAGACAGAATTGGCATCATTACATGAACGTCGTTCCCTTTTGGAATCCCAAATAACTGAATTAAAAAATTTGATTAATAATATCAACGAATCAAAAAAGAATACAAACACAGAGCTTGCTACTGTTGATTCCGAGATTAACCAAGTGATGCGACAGCAATCACAAATTGCAACAAACAAGCTAAAAGTTGATGAAAAGATACGTAATCTAACAAACTTACTAAACGAAACAAAACTATCCTTATCAAAACTAGAACAAGAAAAAACAGATATACAAAACAAAATAGAGCAAAACACATCAAAGATAAAATCTCTTCTTGAGGAAAAACAACGGCTGTTGATGCTTGAACAAAAACTGCGTGCAGTCAGAGCAGTCCATGAAGTAGCTATGAATGATATCAAGACAAGATTGGGAAACTTGCGTGAGAAAAGGGCAAAAATTGAACATGACATTGATGAAACTACTCTAATATTTGAAAAAGCAAGTAAAGCTGCAGCTCAATATGAAGCAAAGATCAAAGTAGTCAAAGAAGTGATGCATGAAGATTATTCCATTGCAAAACTCAAGGAAGATTCCAAGAGATTGGGAATCCAGGGTCTTGTCTACGAAATTCTTTCATGGGATAAACAATATGAAAGACCAATTCTTGCAGTTGGTTCTGACTGGCTCAAGGGACTGGTAGTAAATGATTTTGCTACGCTGCTTGGATTGGCTGAATTTGCACAACAAAAAAAATTGCCTAAGATAAGGATTATCCCACTAGATGCAATTTCTAATTCTAAAGTATCTATTAAAAAAGAACAAGGTGTACTTGGGACATTATCTGAGTTTGTAAAATGTGATCAAAGATTTGACGCATTAAAGAATTTTATTTTCGGAAGTATTGTTCTAGTTGATTCTAAAGAAAAAGCATACGAATTATCAAAGCAAGGATATAGAGCAGTTACTGTAGATGGACAATTTTTTGAAGCAGACGCAAACGCTGTAGTCGTTGACGTGAATTCTAAAGTCTCACACTTGACAAAAATCATTCTCCTTAGTACTTCGGTAGATGGACTGGTTGAATCACTTGAACTATTGAAAAGATTCATACAAAACAAAAAGAACCAAATCAAGAAATTAGAGCGCATAACTAAAAGTCTTGAAAACAGATACATCTCATCAGAAACAGGTCTTGCAAACGTAGACCTTGGTCTATCTGATATAAAGACAAAACTAAAAGCATTAGGACTTTCAGACGATCAACTTTCATCACGAATAGTTCAGCTCAAAAAAAGAGAGGAAAGCATTACAGTTGCACTTTCCAAGATGGAGTCATATGTGGCATCGCTTGAGGAGCGTGTATCTCTTACAAAAGAAAATTATGCAGAAGAAGAACAGGCACGAATTGCAAGTGTTTTGTCTTCACTGAACGAAAAGCGTTCTACTTTACTTAGTACTCAAACTAGTATATCTACCCAATTTAGAGATCTTACTACTAACCTTACTGAATTGATAAACCAAGAGAGCTCTTTGAAGACAAATATGCGATTGTTATCTCAAGAACAATCCTCCCTAAACCATGAAAAACATGAACTCGAGGTACAATCAAGATCCTTATCAAAAGAAAAAGAGACTCTGGATTCATCGCTGGTTGCCCTCAGGGAAAAAGAACAGCAGCTTATCTCAACTTCAGGCACATCAGTCACTACGCTAAAAGAATATGACTCCAAATTAAAAAATCTCTATGAATCTGAGCGAACATTTAGCAAAGAGATTAACGGAATTGAAAGACAGTCTGATTCGATCTCTCGCGATATCAAAGACTTGGCTGAAAATGAAGATCGAATAAGAAAAACATTGCATTCCTATGGATACGATTCACTTCTGGAATCATTTGATGTAGATCATCTTTTACTTGAACTAGAATCTGAAAAGAAAAAGCTGACAGGCTCACTAAACACCAAGTCTCCTGAAACATACGTTGAGATATCAAACGGATATCGTTCCATGTCTTCAAGAAAGAATGAACTTGAAGCTGAACGAAACTCCATTGTAAAATTCATCGAGGAAATTGATAAGGACAAACGTCAAACATTCTTGGAATCATACGATAAAGTAGACAAGGACATACGAGAAATATTCAACAAGATGACTGGTGGAAATGCTTGGCTTGAAATACAAAACGAGGATGATCTATTCTCATCTGGAATTTCGTATCTAGTACAATTTCCAAACAAACCAAAAAGAGAATCTACATCAATCAGTGGTGGAGAAAAGACACTAGCGGCAATCACTTTCTTGCTTGCATTACAGAAATTAAAACCATCGCCATTTTATTTGCTTGATGAAGTTGATGCTCATCTTGATGCCTTGAACACAGAACGACTTTCACGAATATTGGAAGATAGAGCAGCTGGAAGTCAAATAATCATGGTTTCGTTGAAAGATTCAGTAGTACAAAAAGCAAAACTGATTTACGGTGTATTTCCAAGAAATGGTGTATCGCATGTTGTGTCCCACAAAATATCTGGCACACCACAACTGGCAAATTAGTTTATTTTTATATAACAAGCAGAAAATCTGTTTTCTTGAACTTTCTCAAGTTCAGGTTCTTGTTTACATTTGTCAATGGCATAGGGACATTTTGCCCTGAACCTACATCCCTGGTAGGTGTTTTCATTGGTAGATTCGTTTATGCGGATTTGTTTATTCTTATGAAGATTGTCTGGGTCTGGTTCTGAAACTGAATCTAAAAGAGCTTGTGTGTATGGATGCATGGGCTTTGATAGTACGTCATTAATTGGTCCCACCTCTACAATTTTTCCAAGATACATTATTGCAATTTGATGCCCAACATATTTTGAAGTTGTAAGATCATGAGTAATGTAAAGAAATGAAATACCATGTTTTTCTTGTAATTCTTTCATCAAATCTAACACTCCAACTCTAACTGAAACATCAAGCATGGAGACAGGTTCATCTGCTATGATTAATTTTGGCTTGGTTACAATAGCGCGAGCGAGTGCAACTCTTTGCCTTTGGCCGCCTGATAACATATGTGGGTGTTTTTTTACAATTTCCTCTATTGGTTCTAGTTTTACTTCTGCTAACGCTTGACGCACTATCTTATTTTGTTCTAATTTGTTACCAATGTGATGAATCTCAAGTGGCTCCTTGATTATGTCAAGAACTGTCATTCTTGGATTAATTGATGCATAAGGATCCTGATGCACCATTTGACACTCCATTCTTATTTTTTTGAGATGCTCACTTTTATCTGAGATTTTTATTCCGTCAAAAACTATCTTGCCTGCATCTTGTTCTAATGCTCCTAGTATCAGTCTGGCTATTGTCGTTTTTCCTGACCCTGATTCTCCGGCTAGTACCAACGTCTCTCCTTTTTTGATGGAAAGTGTAACGTCATCTACTGCTCTTACCACTTCCTTCCTGCCAAAGAGGCCTTTTTTTACAAAATACTTCTTTAATCCCGTAATGGATA
Source organism: Nitrososphaerota archaeon (assembly GCA_021325595.1). Lineage (GTDB taxonomy): Archaea > Thermoproteota > Nitrososphaeria > Nitrososphaerales > Nitrosopumilaceae > Nitrosotalea. Next base: position 43,372 of record JAJPGX010000030.1, read on the forward strand.
GGATCTCTTCCATCATTGCTTCATCGGATCCCAAATATATCAAGCGATCACTGGGTCAAAATCTTACCATCGCAAAGTTTTAAAAGCCATACTATATGAGAGAGAATCGTGAATTCAAAGGTATATGCTATCCTGATGATTGCAGGTTTATTGGTTAGCACAAGTACAGTGTACCTGAATAGCGTGTTTGCAGATGATAATTGGTCTGATATTGTAAAAAGACAGCAAGCAGCAGAGGAGAAAGCAATGTTGACCTATGCATCAAAATACCAATTTACAGACATGGATCAAACCAAGAGAAACTGGTCTGGTCTTACCAGTGTTACAACTGATGAAACTAGCAGAGGCAGACCAATTGAACAGCAAGCCCAAGTATCATTAGAAAATGCTTTGGCTCAGTTCGATCAAATTCATGTTAAACAATTAATGGACTTGCAGAGAAATTACACCGGTCTTACAAATACTCCAACCGATGAACAGGGACGAAGCAGAACTGTAATGATTGCTGACGCCCAAAACTCATCTGATGTTCAAGCTAATGCTATAATAAGCCAATTAAGAGGAATCCAATCTCAAACCTATGTTGGTTTTGAAACAGGACCTACTACAGAAGGATATGGTTATGATAGACAAGCTGCAATAGAGCAAAAATGGAATACGGCAGAATCTCAAGCAGCTGACTTGGTGAATCAATTGGCAAAGATTGATGGTGTGTACATCGATTTATCACAATACAAGGACACTACATCAAAATTTGTGTATAACTCTGGTTATACTACAAACGAGAATACGGTTGGTAGACAATTGAGTCCAGCTCAACAATATGCTCTAGAAAAAGCAATAGTTATTTTCGAACAGATTCACCAAAAACATTTGGCTGAACTAAAATCCAGTTACTATGGTCTGTGGAATACTCAAACCACTGACGAGACCGGCAGAGATAGAAACGCAATGCTGCAACAAGCACAAGCATCATCTATCGCAAATGCAATGCGAGTCTATGATGCCTATTATGGCGGTACTGGTGTAAATCCATAAACTAGTCATTCATACAGCCAGCACATTACATAGCCTGACTTTGTATTTATCTTGGCTGGATTTTTTCTACATTTGTCCATTGCATGAGGACACCTATCATAGAACTTGCAGCCTTCTGGAAGATTGATCATGCTTGGAGGAGCTCCTTCAAGAACTGTTATTTTGGATTCTGTTTTCAACTTGGGTGTCGAATTCAATAACGCAACTGTATAGGGATGCATTGGGTTCCTGTAAATCTCATCTAAATTCCCAAATTCTACAATTTCGCCTGCATACATTATGGCTATTTTTTCTGCAATTTCGGATATGATGCCTATGTCATGTGAGATGAGTACTATTGAAAGGCCTTGTTTTTTTAGTTCTTTTAATACGTTAATGATCTGTGCTTGCACTAGGACATCTAAAGCAGTAGTTGGCTCATCTGCAATCACAATCTTTGGTCTTAATAGCAAAGCCATGGCTATTACTACACGTTGCTTCATTCCTCCGCTAAGTTCGTGTGGAAATCTATCTAGGACTGATTCTGAAAGGCCTACTTGTAATATTGTGTGTTCGATTATTTGATGAGCATCACCTTGGAATTTGTGCTTTTTTAGAATCTCTACAAATTGTTGCCTTATGGTAAATACAGGGTCCAATGAATTCATGGCACCTTGAAAAATCATTGAAATTTCTTTCCATCTTATATTTTCTGTAAAGTCCTTTGGTGACATGTCTAGGATTGATTTGCCATCGAAAATTATTTTTCCAGATATGCTGGTTTTCTCTTGATGGGCCCTGATGATTGATAAACCAAGAGTGCTTTTCCCACATCCACTTTCACCGACTATCCCTAGTGACTCGTTTTTAGGTAAAACAAATGAGACATTATTTACTGCATGAACACTAGTCCCTTGGCTGGCATATTTTACTTCTAATCCTTCGATCACAAGTGTGTCCATTATATTGTCTATATTGACTACACTTTTGAGCTTTTTTTAGGACCGATCATTTTGATCGCAATTTTGGTATGTTTCTATATAGATCATATGTCCTATATTGGTCAGACATTTAACCATGTAGTTTCAGAAACACAACATGACACAATGGATGTCTTGGATAAAGTCAAACGAAAAAGAGATTTTATCTATACTAAATGATCTTGCATGCAAGGCTGAAGAAGCCGCGAGTCTGCTTACCGAACTTTTGGATGATTTTAGTAAATTAAATGAAAACCACGCAAAGATCAAAAAATTAGAGAGAGAGGCAGACAAGCTCACGCACTCTATATTTGAAGAACTAAACAAGACCTTCATCACACCACTTGATAGGGAAGATATCTCAAGAATAGCGTCAAAGACAGATGATATTATAGACTACATTGAAGGAATATCTGGCAGAATAATAAATTTCAAAATAAAATCTTCACCACCATACATGTTTGAAATTTCAAAAGAACTCCACAAAGCAACACAAGAAATTAACTTTATGATAACACGACTCAATAATGTGAAAGCTGACAAATCAATAATTGATCATTGCCGAACAATAAGTGAAATTGAACACAAGGCAGATGACATTTACAGAAAAGCAGTTGGCGAATTATTTGATACGACTGATATAATAAATATTATAAAAACGAAAGATATCTATGAAGCGCTTGAAGAAGCATCAGACAGATGCCTTGATGTTGCTGATTCTATTGAAGATATCGTATTAAAATACACGTAGATGTATTATGATTGAACTAGCTATAGGAGCAATAATAGCTGCACTAGTGTTTGATTTTCTCAATGGCTTTCATGATGCAGCAAACTCCATTGCTACAATTATTGGCACTAGAATTCTAAGGCCACTTCCTGCTGTTGCTATTGCAGGAGCTGCAAATTTTGCTGGCCCCTTTCTATTTGGGGTGGCAGTGGCAACAACTATTGGAAAAGGAATCATAGATCCAAGTTATGTGACATTAAACATTATCATTGGAGCTTTGATAGGTGCCATAGTTTGGGATTTCATTACATGGATTTTAGGTCTCCCGACATCTAGTAGTCACGCTCTAGTTGGTGGAATATTAGGTGCAGGCATAGCAGGAGCTGGCATACATGCCATAATTTTTGACGGAATAGGAAAAACTCTGATGGGCATAATAATTTCGCCAATAGTTGGTTTGTTAATAGGATTTCATATCGCACTGGTAATAATGTGGTTGTTTGCTAAAACAAAACCGCACAAAGTTAATTCTGTTTTTGGTAAATTGCAATTAGTGTCCTCGACCTATTTTTCATTAACACATGGTGCAAATGATGGACAAAAAACAATGGGAATTATCGCACTTATTTTGTTAACTCAAGGTGTAATTACAAAATTTGAAATTCCGTACTATGTAATATTGATGGCAGCCATCGTGATGAGCCTTGGAACCTTCTTTGGCGGGTGGAGGATAGTAAAAACTATGGCAGTAAAAATCACACAACTAAGGCCGTATCAAGGATTTTCTGCAGAAACTGGTGCCGCAACAATTCTTGCAGTTCTTGCATGGCTTGGAATTCCGGCAAGTACAACTCATGCAATATCTGGTTCAATCATGGGGGTCGGAGCTGTAAGAAGACTTTCAGCAGTACGTTGGGGTGTGGGCAGAAGAATTGTCTGGGCCTGGATAATAACGATCCCTGCAAGTGCTGTAGTATCTTATATGATAATGATGATCATAAAGGCAATTTCCTAGAAAACCATAGAAAATTCCGTATGATTTATTTTTTAGTCTAATTAAGCAAAAAACCGATTTCCTTGCGAACGCCCATCTGTAATTTTGACGCCATGAATGGTATACTGTGCCCCCAATGTGAATCAAAACTAGATCAGGGAAAACTAACCAAAGCAGATGTGGACGCCTCAATAAAACTAGTCCAACTGTCACAAAAAATACCACAACTGGAAAAATTCACGCTTGGTGCGTGTCGAGAATCTCATGGAAGTTACGTATTATATCTGAATAGCTCTGATATAATGACAATACGTCAAAGTAGAGAACTTTATCGTATATTACAAAACGAATTTCCAGGAAAACTCTGGCTGGTACAAGAAGGTGCTGATTATAAAAAACTCATCGAAGATCTGTTCTTTCCTATCAAGATTTTGGCAATAAACCAAGTATGGGCTCCTGGAGGTATACAAAAGACCAAAGTTGTGGTATCTGGAAGAAAAACTCCTAGATTTCCAATTGATGTAGAGAAGGTCATAGCCGTAGCAAAGGATCTTAGAAAGATAGAACTAGTAGTTGAATTTGAGAGAAAGTGATAACTTGGAACTAAAAAAAACTCATTATATCGGAACTCTTGCCCTATCTATGAAGGGACAACAAGTAGTCGTAGGTGGATGGGTAGAAGACCTGAGAGAACTAGGTAAACTAACATTTATCACATTGCGAGATATCACGGGAGTGGCGCAAATTGTTGTAGTGGGTGCTGATAATCTCAAGCAAGTAGCCAATCTTAATCGTCAAAGTGTTGTTTGTATATCTGGTATAATACAAGAATCAAAAGCAAGAGATTTTGCATATGAGATAAAAGCAGAAAAAATTGAAATTTTGTCACGTGCTGTTCACCCACTTCCAATAGACCCCATTGGAAGACTGGAAAGTAACATTGACAACAGATTAAATGCAAGAGCACTAGATCTTAGAAATCAAAAAACTGCTTCCATCTTCAAGATACGTCATCATGTTCTTTTATCTATTAGAAAAACACTTTCAGAGCTTGGTTTTCTTGAAGTTAACACACCAAAAATTATTGGTAGTGCAAGTGAGGGAGGAGCTAATTTATTTTCATTAAAATATTTTGAAAAGCAGGCATATCTTGCACAAAGCCCACAACTTTACAAAGAACAATTAACACTTGGTTTGGAAAAAATATTTGAGATTGCCTCATTTTATAGGGCAGAAAAATCGCATACAGTACGTCACCTTACTGAATTTACAAGTGTTGACATTGAAGCTGCGTTTCTTGATTATGCCGATGTGATGGAAATTCTTGAAAAATTAATATCGTCTGTATTTGAACACGTAGAAAAAAATTGCATACAAGAACAAAAAACACTTGGCATCGAGATCAGAAAACCTAAAACACCGTTTGAAAGAATCTCCTATAAACAAGCAATTGAAGAACTCTCAAAACGCGATATCTCGCTTACATTTGGCGATGATCTTATGGATTCTCATCTTAGGACATTAGGTGAGGTTCATCCAGGATTTTACTTTTTAATGGACTGGCCTATGAAATTAAAGCCATTTTATATACATGAAAAAGAAGACAATCCTGACGTATCCAAATCATTTGATCTTCAATATGGTTATCTTGAGCTGTCATCTGGAGGACAAAGACTGTACGATCCTGCTAAAATTCGTTCAAGACTAATAGAACAAGGATTAAACCCATCTCAATTCGAAGATCATCTCAAAACGTTTGATTGGGGCATGCCACCCCATTCTGGTTGGGGGTTGGGGCTTGACAGGCTCATGTCGATCATAACAAAAATAGATAATGTGCGTGAAGTTGTTTTATATCCACGTGACCCAGAACGATTGTTTCCGTAAAAAGATAAATCTTGATTTTACGACAATAATTTGTGCAACAATGTGACTTTTGTGGTTCAGATTTTGGTGATAGAACGTGCTATTTTTGTGAAAAGCATTGTTGCACATCATGTATGACAGATGATAGAACAAGATGCAAGAAATGCTATATCGGTAAACGAAAGCTTGGCTGGCGTGTATTCAAGCGCAATAAAATACTTCTCGGGTTTCTTGCTTTTGTATGGGCATACACTGTATTTCCAGTTCCCTTCATCAAGGGCATAGATCCTACATTTTACTGGATCTCTCTGAGTGTTGCAATTATGATAATGATTCCGCTGGGGCTGGCGATGTTTTTTTGGTCGCGTGAGCCACCTGCATCAGATATTAAATGATTCTTGAAACTACTTGTTGAGTAAACTCAGAAGTTGTTTTGCTGCCACCGATGTCTTTGGTTTTTATTCCTTCTTTGACAATTCCATATACTGCATCCTCAATTTTCTGTGCTGCTTGGCAACATCTTTTATCATTGTTTTTCATACCGAGCCATTCAAACATCATTTTTGTAGAAAGAATAAAAGAGGATGGATTGGCAGCTTGTTTTCCTGCTATGTCAAACGCAGCTCCGTGTACTGGTTCAAACAATGCAAAGTTATCTCCTATGTTTGCAGCAGGTGCCATTCCTAATCCTCCTACGACTTGGGCAGCCTCATCTGATAATATATCCCCAAACAAGTTTGTAGTTACTATGACATCAAAAGACTCTGGCTGTCGAATTAAATTCATGGAACATGCATCAACATACATCTGTTCAAATTTTATTCCTGGATAGGTTTCAGATACTTCTTGACAGGTTCTTGAAAACAGTCCATCTGTTTTTCTCATTACATTTGCCTTGTGCACGCATGTTACTTTTTTCTGCTTGTTTCGCTGTTGTGCAGTCAAAAATGCATATTTTGCAATCCTTTCAGATGCCTTTTTTGAAATTGTACGTAGTGCAATAGATGTATCTCCAACATCAAACTCCATGCCAGTGTATAGATCCTCTGTATTTTCCCTGACAATTATCATGTCGATGTTATCTTTTAATGAAGGCATGTTTGGATATGATTTTGCAGGTCGTATGTTTGCATAAAGATCTAGGTATCTTCTAAGAACTATAATGACATCCGCAGCGCTTTCTCCAACCGGTGCCTTTAAACAAGCATTGGATTTTTTTACCGTATCCAGAACATATTCCGGTAATGCCTTACCAGTTTTTTTAAGAGATATGTCACCTGCTTCTAATTCTGTAACTTTTACTTTCACGCCTAGTTTGTCATTTACTGCGTTTAGAACCTGGAGAACTGAATGTGATATTTCAGGACCTATGCCGTCTCCAGTTATCAATGATATCTGGTACATTTACGGTCCCAAGTTTTTCTGTTTGAGAATTTTCTTAAGCATGATTCTGTTTATGCCATCAATCATTGCCTGTACGCTTGTGATGACGATATCTTCACCAATTGATTTTGCAGAAGCTTGATTGCCATAAACATCTTCTACCTTGATAGTTACTTCACATAATGCCTCTGAGCCGCCTGAAATAGAATCTAATCTGTAATCTTTTATTCGTACTTTGGCAATTTCTCCGGTTATCTTTTGAATTGCGTTAATAGATGCATCTACTGGTCCTACCCCATAATCAGTGCTTATGAAATCTTTTCCTTCCACGTTTAATTTTACAAATGCGTATGGCATGTTTCCAATTCCAGTTGAGACAGAAAATCCTGTCAAGTGAACAAGTCTCTTTAATCCTTGCTGTTGCATAATCTCTCCAGTTATGGCAAGTAATTCTACATCTGTTACATGTTTTCCTTGATCACCTAATTTCTTTACTCTCTCCAAGATCTCATGAGTTTGTTCTTTGCTTGGTTGTATTCCATATTCTTCAAGCATTGCAGATATTCCATGCGCGCCGGCATGTTTTCCTACTTGGAACCATCTTGTCCTTCCTACTAGTTCTGGACTGATTGGTTCGTATGTCAATGGGTTACTAAGTACTCCATGGGTATGTATGCCTGATTCATGACCAAAGGCATTCTCCCCTACAATGGCTTTGTTTGGTTGTACTTGAACTCCGACTATTTTTGAAATATATCTTGATGTCTCGTAGAGTAATTGAGTATTGATATTGGTTTCATACTTCTTATCAAATTGAAGACACTGTAATGACATGACAAACTCTTCAAGAGATGCATTTCCAGCTCTTTCTCCTATTCCGTTAATTGTTACATGCGCACATTGTGCTCCTGCCTGAATTGATGATATTGCATTTGCCACAGCTAGTCCAAAATCGTTGTGACAATGAACACTAACTGGTAAATGCGTAGCTTCCACGGTGTCTTTTGTAATGGCAGCAATGTATTGTGGTGTGGAATATCCTACTGTGTCAGGTATGTCTATTCTGTCTGCGCCTGCTTCAGCTACTGTTTTGAAAACTTTTTTTAAGAATTCTCTGTCAGTTCGAGTTGCATCCTCTGCTGAAAATTCAACTTTTAATCCACATGATTTAGCGTACTGCACTGCTTCTACTGCCTTTGCTAATGCTTGTTCCCTTGATAATTTCAATTTGTATTTTAGATGAATGTCTGAAGTTGCGATGAATGTATGTATGTAGTTTAATCCAGCTGATATTGCTGCATCAATATCTTTTTTCTCAGTTCTTGCCAATCCGCAAATCTCAGCTTTGAGGTTTGCGCTTGTTATTGATTTTATTGCCTTCATTTCACCTTCTGAAATTATTGGAAATCCTGCTTCTATTGCATCTACCCCTAGCGCATCTAATCTTTGAGCTATTGCTAGCTTTTGCTCCGGCGTCAAAGCTACTCCGGGAGTCTGTTCTCCATCCCTTAATGTGGTATCAAATATTCTAACCTTCATTGGTCATGCCCTCTTTCTAACGCACATATTCCAGTTCGTGATATTTCGAGGATTCCGTATCCCTTGACCAGTTCTTCAAACGCGTTTATTCTATCTGGTGTAGATGTGATTTCTATTATGATGGATGACTTTCTTACATCATGAACATCGCACTTGAACGCATTTGCTAGGTCTGTTATCTCTTTGATATCACTTGGTTTGTTTATTCTAATTTTCATCAAGACTAGCTCACGATAAATACTCTTTTTCTCATCTAATAGCTTTACTTCCACCGTATCTATGAGCTTGTCTAGTTGTTTTAGTATCTGGGTTAATTGCTTCTCTTCTGCGGCAGTAGTTATCGTCATCCTGGAAAACTCTGGATTTTCAGTTATACCAACTGATATACTATCTATATTGTAATTTCTTGATCTAAATAGGTGTGTAATCTTAAACAAGACACCAGGTTTGTTTTCTACTAGTACGGAAATTATGGACCACATATGAATACCCTAAGATGGTAATATCATATCCTTTAGTGATGTACCAGGAGCCACAAACGGCAACACATCTTCTTGTGGATCTATTGGTATGTCAATAACAGTGGCAATATCACTTTTGAGAGCTGTCTGTACTGCTTTTCCTACATCATCTAATGTTTCGGCACGAATGCCTTGGGCTCCATAAGCTTCAGCTATCTTGACATAGTCTGGGCAATTCTTGAGATCCACTCCTATCATTCTTCTATCATAGAATGTTCTTTGCCACTGGGCTACCATTCCAAGTGAAAAGTTATTCATAACAAACACAATTACTGGTAAATTGTCCAATACTGATGTAGCAAGTGAGTTTTCTGTCATGTTGAAACTTCCTTCGCCTGCAATGTCTACTACAGGAACTTGCGGTTTTGCAGCTTTTGCTCCTATTGCTGCGGGAAATCCCCATCCCATAGTTCCAAGTCCTGTTGAGCTAAAGAAAGTTCCTGGTTGTATTACATCAAAAAATAAGGACGCCCACATCTGATGCTGGCCTACTTCTGTAGTAACAATTGATTCAGCTGGTAATACCTCTCTTAACTTACGTAATAACTTGGCAGCACCCAATGGATGTGGATGTAATTTTAGATTCTGTCTAAAGTATTCCTTTGTTTCATTTACTCTCTTATTCCAAGGAGTGTCAGTTCGTTTTATTGCTCTCTGAATTAACATTTTTACCATTATTCTAAGCGATGTCCTAACATCTCCTATCACAGCTACATGTGTTGTCTGGTTCTTGCCAATCTCTGCTGGATCCACATCCATGTGTATTATTTTCAAATTTTTCTCAAATTCTTCAAAAGTCCCGACTGACCTGTCTGAGAATCTTGAACCACAAGCAAGCACACAATCTGCCTCTGTCATCATCTTGTTGGCCTCAGCATGACCATGCATTCCTATTGGACCTAATGATAAAATGTGATTCTCAGGAAATGATCCTTTTCCTTTAAAGGTAGTTACAACAGGTATCATCAATAATTCTGCTAATGATTGAAGTTCAGCAAAGGCTGATGAAATTATAACACCACCGCCTGCAAGAATAATTGGCCTCTCAGCAGATAATAGCATGTCTATTGCTCTTTCTATCTTTGTTATGTCTGGGTCAATCCAAGGATGATATCCTCTTACCTTTACTTCGGTTGGAAATGGAATCTCAGCTTCATTTTGTTGGACATCTTTTGGAATATCGATTAAGACGGGACCGGGTCTTCCGGTAGCTGAAATATAGAATGCTTTCTTTACCACTTCAGGAATTTCAGTAGGACTCATTGGCTGAAACGCATATTTGACAATAGGGTTCGTAATTCCAATTATGTCACTTTCTTGAAAGGCATCTTTTCCTATCATTTTTGAAGGAACTTGACCAGTTACAGCAATCATTGGTGCAGAATCCGCTTGTGCAGTAGCAATACCTGTTACAATATTGGTAGCACCAGGACCTGATGTTGCAAAACATACCCCTGGTCTCCTGCTTACTCTGCCGTAACCATCTGCCATGTGTGAAGCAGATTGTTCGTGTCTTACCAATATGTGACGGATGTTACTTTTGTATAACTCATCGTAGATTGGTAAATTTGCTCCACCTGGAAGTCCGAAGACGATATCTACGCCTTCTTTTTCCAACGCAACCATTAAAGATCTAGCACCCGACATTTTTTCCATAATTTTTAATCTCTCCAAAAATGCTGTATTTTACAGCAGAATATCGACTAGCAACGTGATACTTGAAATAGTTGCCAAGCCTCCTAACTTCATAAGTCTATCATTTTGCGTTGAAAATAACTAATAAATATTTCTGGTAAATTTTGCTCAAAAATACGAATAATTGCATTCTAGTATGAGATTTTTACATATGTATGGTATTGGTACGCTCCAGAAGACTTAAACTGGTACTATCTAAACCAATATTCGATTTTGAGCGGCAAGGACGAAATTACTGAAATAATTCATACTTTCTTTACTGCAGGAAAAACCAAAAACCTTGCTCCACTAAGTGTGATACAACTAGACGATGCAAGATTTTCTAGTTACAGCGATGTACCGCCATTGGATCTAAAAGACTTTGCAACAACTTTTGCATTACAACAATTAAGGTTTGTAAGCATCTCAGACTATGAATATGAATTAAAAAATCTCAGAATTGATCTTTTCGATAACTTTGCTATAGTAACCTTTCTAGTAAAACAAACTGGGATGATTGTAGACAATTATAGTTTTAGAGGAGAGCATATTTCCATGACGAGTAGAGCAAGTTTTGTATTGACAAAGACTTCAAAATGGAAGATAGTTCACTTGCACCTGTCTAAATATTCTGATTAAGCAGATTTAGCCTTGGCCTTTTTTGGTTTTTTTTCTTTAATTTCCTTCTTGGTTGGAGTCTCACCACCTTTGTTCTTCAAGAATATTTCATGTGCTTCTTTCACCTTGACGTTTTGATGTACAATTGCTTTAACTGCCTTGATCATTGCTACAGGATATTCTGATTGCCAGATGTTTCGTCCCATATCTACACCTGATGCACCTGCCTGAATTGCATTATAAGTTAATTGTAATGCATCAAGCTCTGTTGCAAGTTTTGGGCCACCTGCAATAATTACTGGAACTGGACATGCGTTTACAACTTTTTCAAAGTTTTCACAATAGTATGTTTTTACTAGGTGCGCTCCAAATTCTGCTGCAATTCTGCATGATAGTGCAAGGTATCTAGCATCACGTTTTTCTAATTCCTTGCCTACTGCAGTAACAGCTAACACTGGAATTCCGTACTCTTCACCTTCGTTTACTAGATTTCCCAAACTTACAAGGGATTCATGTTCATAAGGTGCACCCACAAATATTGACATTGCAAGTGCTGATGCATTTACTCTAATTGCATCTTTTATCGATGTAGTGATTTTCTCATTTGAGAGATCTTTTCCAATTATGCTGGTACCTCCTGAGACTCTTAGTACTACTGGAACAGGAAAGTTTGCATCTACTGATGTCCTCAAGACTCCCCTTGTTAACATTAATGAATCAGCATGTGGTAAAAGTGGCGTAATTGTCTTTCTTGGAACTTCTAATCTCTCTGTTGGTCCTAGAAAATATCCATGATCTACTGCTAACATTACACCGCGCCTGTCATGCGGTTTTATGATTTTAGCAAGTCTATTTTTTAATCCCCAATCCATGTATTCTCCGAAAAAATTTGCCTTAGTTAAGCGTTTCTGAATTTGTAATAATTATTTTCATGGAATCATTACCTTGGTGCGCATACTCTAATGCTTTCGCGGACTCTTTCAAGTCAAATCTATGTGTTATTAGTTGTTTGACATCGATTTTTCCTTCTTGGATTAGTTTTAATGCTTGATTGGTATCAGTTTCCGAAGCTGCATAGCTTGAGATTATCATTATTTCTTTAGAATATACTTTGCTCATATCAATTGACAGTTTTGCGTCTTTTGTTGGAACTCCAAACAAAATAATTATTCCACCTTTTCTTACAAAATCAATTGCCTGTTCTATAGCCTTTAGACTTCCAGTTGCAACTATTACAATGTCTACACCTCTCCCATCTGTTTTTGAATGAATTTTTGCAAGAGCGTCTGGATCAGTTGATTTGATTGATTCTGTTATGCCAAATTTCTTTGCATAGTTTAATCGGAAATCATTTACATCAAAACAAAAAATATCGCCTAGACCAAATGCTTTGCTTAACATGAGGTGCATCATGCCAGTAGGACCAGAACCAAGAATTGCAATTGAGTCTCCTTTTTGAAATTTGATCTTGTTCCATGCTCTAATACAACATGCTAGTGGCTCAATCATGGACGCTTCATCAAAATTTATGTTATCTGGCAGTTTTATTATGCCACCATGTGAGACGTTCCATGCAGGCACCACGAACTCTTCCGCAAGTCCGCATGGCGACAAATTCGTCTCAGCATATTTTTTACACATGGTTTCGTTTCCATGAGTACAAAAATGGCATGAATAGCATGGTACATGGTGATGCACAAACACTCTGTCACCTACCTTGAAGTCTTTAACATCTGATCCGACTTTTGTAATTATACCGGAAGGCTCATGCCCTAATCTCATGGATGGTTGACTATATTTTCCATAGATCTTTTCAAGGTCAGAGCCACATACACCACATGCTCTCATGGATACGAGAACTTCGCCATTACCGACCTGAGGTTTGTCGACATTTCTTATCTGAACATCTGCTGGACCAGATACGTATGCCGCTTTCATATTGAACTGAGTTTAACTTGGTGAGTATTTGTGTTATTTGCTTAGGTGTGTATCATGAACTAGATATGATTCAAGATAGTATGATGTCAATTAAATAAGGCATATTTTTGAACCTAGACATGAGCTTATGGCATGATATCGAAGCAGGGCCTGATGTTCCAAAAGTAATTAATGTTATAGTAGAAATTCCAAAAGGTTCTCAGAACAAATATGAATATGATAAAAAACGAAACGTCATAAAACTTGACAGAGTACTTCATTCCCCATTTTTCTATCCTGGAGATTATGGTATAATTCCACAAACATTTGCAGATGATGGTGATCCATTGGATGCATTGGTTTTAGTTACAAATCCAACTTATCCTGGTGTACTAATAGAAGCGCGACCAATAGGTCTACTTCGAATGAAAGACTCTGGTGATATGGATGATAAGATACTATGTGTGGCAAAAGATGATCCCCGTTATGAAAACGTGCATGATATCTCTGACATTCAAAATCATTATCTAAAAGAAGTCTCACACTTTTTTGAAGTATACAAGCAATTGGAAGGAAAGAAAGTGATCATTGTGGGATGGAAGAATGTATCAAGTGCCAACAAAGCAATACTTGACTCTATGAAACTATATCAAAAAACCTTCAAAAAGTAACTTTTCATACATAGAAAATCGTTTTAAGCTCCTTTTGAAATGTACTAGGTATGAATGAAGGTGACACAGCACTAGATTTTGAATTGACAGCAAATAACGATAGTGTGGTTAAACTTAGTTCTTTTAAAGGGAAAAAGAACGTCGTGCTTTGTTTTTACCCAAAAAACCACCTGTTCGCATGTCCATCAAAAAAAGTCTTTAAAATGGCTGAAGCTACCATTGCAGCATACCCAAAAATTCAGGAATTAGGAGCTGAGCTCTTTGCCATATCAGTTGATACTGTCGAAGATCAGAAAAAATTTGTAAAAGAATACAATGTACCATATCTTCACCTAAGTGACTCGCGCAAAGTTGTATGCAAAGCATATGCTGGCCTTAACTTGGCAGGTCTTGCAAAACGTTCTACCTTTATTATAAATAAAGAAGGACAGATTGCAAAAATTTTCAGAGATGTGAATGCAGAAAAACATGGACAAGAAATAATCCAGTCGTTACAATCTTTACAATGAGAATTTTTTAGGCATAAATTTTTAAAGATCCGAAATAAAGTTTGATTCGTGCTAGATTTAGTTGCCAAAAAATTATTCCTTACTAGAGGTAAGGGAGTACACCAAGACAGACTGACAAGTTTTGAATACGCTCTTCGTGATGCTGGCATAGCCGGAACCAATCTTGTATTAATTTCAAGTATTTTTCCACCACATGCAAAGCTCATCTCAAGAGCAGAAGGTCTCAAACTGATTAGACCAGGAAGTGTCCAGTTTGTCATATATGCAAAACAGGAAAGCAATGAACCACATAGACTCATGGCAGCCTCCGTAGGAATTGCAGAACCTATGGATAAGACAAAATACGGGTATCTTTCTGAATATCACTCGTTTGGTGAGACTGAAAAAGAGGCAGGTGACTATGCCGAAGATATTGCTGCCCAGATGTTGGCCTCATCGTTAGGAATAGAGTTTGATGTCAACAAGAGTTGGGATGAAAAACGACAACAGTGGAAGATATCTCGTCAAATCTACAAGACACGAAACATTACCCAAAGTGCAGTGGGAGATCCTAAAGGTAGATGGACAACTGTCTTTGCTGCTGCTGTATTGATACTTTAAAAAAAATTATCTTCTCATGAATAGATAAATTGCAGCCCCGCCAGCTACTATGATTCCAATTATTACATATGTGGAATAATCAATAGATAACTTTGGTGGAGTTGTGGTATTTGTTGTATTTTCTATGATCTGACTTCCTGATGCACTTCCTATGGTCAAATACAAGTCTTTATCAGTAACTGATGTTCCTGTGCCAAACAGATAAACTGCGCCTATCTGGTGTCCACTTTCAGGATCAAATACCCATCCAGATTTAGTTAAATCAGTTGGTACTTTTTGATTATTTTTAATTTCTGTTGGTGCAAGTGTACCACCATGTCCTGTTATTACAAGATTTTCATTTGATAATACTACTACTTGAAATATTGAATTTAGAGGGAAGAATCCAACATTAAAGTAAGATGACTTGTCCAGCTTGTCAACTCCAAACAATTGGAGTGGTTTAATCTCTGTAATTTTATTTTTAATTGGAAAATGTTTAGCAACTTGTAATTGATATAGAGACGCGTTTTGTCCTGGGGTTATTGCAAAAGTTACAGTAGAATTAGCATCCTGTGCCATAGTTTGTGCTACAGAATAAAACCCGCCGTCATCACGTATTTGTTTTGGTATTAGGACAGCAGTTAATCCATCAAATAGATATGATGACTGGGTGCTCGGCATCGTATATATCACAGAGATTGTTCTGTTTCCAGAAACTACACCTGATGTTCCAAGCACTTTGTTGAGTTCTGCCTTAGGAGTTACATATACTGAATTAAATTCTGCATTAAGTGAGAATGCTTTGTTTATGTTGTCAATTAATGAATCACCAATCTTGCGAGCACTTGATTGAATATCTGTAATATTGTATGTTTCAATTAACGCAGGAGATACGATGTTGACTAAAACACAATCTTGGTCTTGAACACCAAGCACGCAATTGTTTGCATTGGTTATTACCACGGATGTTACATTTGCAGTACCTTGTATTTTCTCATTCAAGTCTGTTGGAACGCGCATCTCTACTGGACTTGTAGATGATAGCGTAATGAAAGCCGTAGTTTGGTTTTGTACCATCTCGTCAACTAAAATATGTGCAGTTTCACGATATGATGCAAGTTGTGGCTGCTGTGCATATGCTGAAACAGTAGTTATTACAATTAAACAAGCAAATAATGTTGAAAGTAATATCTTCATTGTTTGCCACTTTTGATTTCGAATTATTAAGTCTACCCTCTCAGTTTCTCAATCCTTACTGCAAACCTTTGAAATGGCTCTTCCTTGAAATGTTTCTTACATACAAGTAGGGTTTCCTGTGGATCTGGTCCGCAGTCATAAGTAATCAAATACTCTGGTTCATTGTTGCAACATCGTGGATATTTCACTTGGTTTAGCTATCCATGTGAAAATAAAATAGGTTGTGGCGTTTTTTGTAAATCCTTTTTATATTTGCAGAAAACGTACTGAGAATCAAGTCTTTTGAGAGTACGTATAATAGACTTGACATGAACTCTTGTCTATGCTGTTAAACTCGTTTGGACTTGGTATACGAAGATACATTCTTTCATTAATTAACTACAGAAAAGTAAGTGTTAAATTGTAAAAAGATTATTTTTCAAATGGAGTGTGACCAGAATTGAAAGAAGAAGAATGTAAAGTACTGCTTTCTGCTATGAAGGCATGTCCTATTGATAATACCTTTAAAATCATTGGAAAAAAATTTACCGTGCATATATTACGTAACATGACCAAACTTGATCAGTGTAGATTTAATCAATTCCTTGATTCAATTGAAGGAATAACTCCAAAGACATTATCTACACGTCTACGTGAAATGGAAAAAAATGGAATAATTGAGAAACGTGTCTATACAGGAACTCCAATAAAAATAGAGTACGCTATTACAAAGAAGGGTCTAGCCTTAAGCCCAATTCTTGAGGCAATGGCTAAATTTTCTATGCAATACTGTGCAAAAGAAGTTTTCAAAGATGGTAAACCTAGGATCCTAAAAGAGGTTTATGCAAAACCAGCAGATGCGATCTAATGTTTATCAATGTAGTTAAAACAGTTTCTATATATTAACTTGATATCCTAAACGAAACTTGACTATTTAAATACTATAAAGTGTATAGTTACTATACAAATGATAGTTGATAATAATTCGAAAGCAATGGGAGGGAAATCTCAAGACATATGTTCCACAACTGGAGGTTTGCATGAACCGCTAGTAACTGATAACAATCGTGGCGAAGTTTTGTGTTCTAGTTGTGGTATTGTAGTAATTGATAAAGTAGAAGATTTGAGTTCAGAATCAAAATCGTACACATTGGAAGAATATAACAACAATACAAGAACAGGTATGGCCTCAGCATTATCCATTCATGATAAGGGATTATCTACAATAATCGGAAACACGGATAAGGATGCAACTGGACGTTTCATCTCTTCTTACATGAAGAGTACCTTTAACAGATTAAGAACATGGGATAGCAGAAGCAAATCAAGCTCACAAGAAAAAAACCTAAGATCAGCGTTTCTTGTTTTGGAAACAGTAAAGTCAAAACTAGATGTTTCTGATAGTCTAATTGAAAGGACAGCTTATCTGTATAGGAAAGCCTTGACCAAGAACATAACACGTGGGAGAACCATCGTAGGGATGATTCTTTCTGCATTGTATGTTTCATGCAGGGAGGCAAATGTACCTAGGACTTTACAAGACGTTGCAAATGCTGGAAATATCTCCTTTAAGGATCTTTCAAGGCATTATAGAGTATTTGTTAAATCTCTTGAATTGCAAGTTGATTCGTTTACTCCTTCAGAATTTGTATCCAAGATAGGAACTGCAGTAGGTTTAAGCGAAAAGGCAAAAAGAGACGCCCTTAACATCCTGTATCACGCCCAGAAAAAAGGAATAACTGATGGAAAAAATCCAGTGGCTCTTGCAGCAACTGCTGTATTTTTGTCAGGGGTGTCAAATGAAGAAAAAATAACCCAGTATAAAATTGCCAGTGCTTCAGGAGTCAGTAGTGTTACGATTAGAAATACTGCCAGAGTATTGAGGAAGAAACTGGAAATAGACGAATAATCTGCAATACTCTTAACTATTTGAAATACTATATACTACAAGGGAAACATTTTGAACAAAGCCGAGTCGGAAAATGGTAAATTTCTAGAGGAACTTAAGTCAAACTATAGGAGACGAATTGAGGAAGTAGATGCGTTTTCCAAACATTTCTCTTTGATGTCATCTGACTTTAGAACTCAATGTCTGTACAGTGTTCTTGATATGCTTCAGTATTATGTTGAATTGAACAAAAAGTTCACTACTAACATGCCTGATTGGTATGACAGTAATTTCATGATTGGTCAATCAAAAATGATTACAGAGGCTTGGGCCAGAGCAATTCAAAGCTTTGATCAAGCCTATTCTCAGTTTGCAGATTATTCTATGAAAAATATGCGGCTGTGCAACAAAAGTTGGATTCAGCTTATGCAGTATGCTGAAAAGTTTTTTGATATGCAAGAAGGAGTGCCAAAGTTCTCTACGCATACCATGATTGAGTTAATCAAGGATGCAAAAAAAGTAAATGACGCATTTATTCAAAAACAATTTCCTGCAAGAGACGAAACAGAAGCAAAAAAGAAAAAACCAGTATTGGAAAAGAAATTAGAATAAACCCATTTCAAAATGGAAGCGAAGCGATTTTTGTTAGACAGGCTGCCTCAGCATCTGATTTTTCTGTGACATCATTTTGACCGTTTTTTAGAATTATCTTGTTATTTTTTAGGTTGATTGAAACTCCGTAGCCACGAAGAAGTTTAACATTGTAGTGGTTTTGTTTACCTTTGAGAGTCATGAGTATTACATATCCAAGTCTAGAATCATTCTTTTGTCACAATGTCATCTAGAAATGATTTTGAACCAATTATTTTTTCGAAATCAAGTTTTTGTCCAGTGATTGTAGGCCATTGTATTTTTGGTTTTATTGCTCTTGTTACATACCAAACATATTTTGGATGTAATGATTTTTTCACATCTTTATCACTAAGAAGGCAAAAAACACAATGAAAACATTCTAAATCATGATCTTTTTCACAGAAAAGATAATCATGAACTCTCTGAACTATGACTTTTTCTTTGTTCTCTCTATCTAGAATTCCAATTTTTTCAGGTCTAATGGAGAACAATTGTCTCACCAATCGCCTCTTTGTTCTATTGTATTTTGATTGTGAAATCATGTACTCTACAAAATCAGTCTTTGTCATATCAGTACGAGCTCATGTGCAGAAATTTTTATACTCTTCTTCAAATTGTTTTTTGACTAGATCGGGAACTTCTATACTTTCCACATTTTCTTTGATCTTTTACTAAACCATAACCTTTACGACCCATAGCAGATTTTTATGCCTAGACTGGGGGGATTCCATTTTTACTCTTTATCAATGAACTCATTTGACTCAATAACTCCAGTCTTTCATATGCCTTGGTTGGAAATTAGATCTGACAAAGTAATTCAGATTCTGACCAGTTGGTTTAAATTATAATGTTATGTATCAAATTCTGACATCGGTTCAAACCGTAGGGGAACACGCCTGGCAGCTGAGGGCGCTTGGCTGTCAGGCAATTTAATTAATTAATTTTCCAAGCCTTTCTGTCTGGGTTTTTATGTATTCGAATCCTTCCTGCCAGAAATTCTCAGATGAAATGTCTATTCCATGTTCTCTGAGCAAATCTTCCGGTTTCTTTGATCCTCCAGCAGAAAGAATATCCACATATGTTGAAACAAATCCGCTTCCTTCTTTTCTGTATCTTTGGAACAAAGACAAAGAGAGTAGATTTCCAAACGAATACGAATAGCAATAAAACGGTGAATGGTAAAAATGTGGAATGGATGACCATTCTATGCCAAAGTCAGGAGTAACTATTACAGAATTTCCAAACTGCTGTTGTAATGTTTTCATGTATTCTGTACTGATGTCTTGTACGGTTGCCCCCTCTCCTATTATGGCGTGAGCTGCAACTTCAAAGACTGTAAAGTATGCCTGTCTTCCTATTGTTGCATAAAGGTCGTCTATGTGCCCAACCAATATGGGTAATCTTTCCTTATCGCTTACCTTGTCCAAAATTTTGTTAAACAATAGCATTTCTGAAAATGTTGACGCAGTTTCGGCTAGTGGTAGAGGGGCCTCTGCTATAAAAATTGATTTGTCAGATGCTGCCATGCTGTGTATGGCATGACCTACTTCATGCGCTAGTGTAAAAACATCATTGGTTTTTCCTTTGAAATTTACCAAAACATAGGGTGTCATCTTTGGTGTTATGGTACTACAAAATGCTCCGCTTCTCTTTCCAGGTCTGATTATAGAATCCACGTGTTTCTCCACAAAAACTTTCTTTGCATGCTGCCATAATTCTGGACTAAAACTATGAAGTGTATCAAGTACCAGTTTTACAGCATTTTCATAGTTGTACCTTTTTTCTTCTTTTTTCTCTACAGGAGCGTAAATATCATATCTTCTAAGTTTTTTCATGTTCATGATCTTTGCTTTTTGTTGGAAAAAGCTGCGAAATACATCTGTATTTCTTTTACATACTGAAAGCAGGGAGTTTACAGTTTTATCGTCAACATCGTTTCCAATGTTTCTGACTGATATAGGTGATGAGTATCCACGTATTTGGATACATTCATCTTTCCAGTTTTGAACAATGTTTTGATAAATCTCTCCAAGCACTCCTTTGTTTTTGTCATACTGGGAAAACAGTGCTTTGTATGCAACCTCTCTTACTTTTGGTCTTGGACTACGTACCAGAAGTGTAAGCTCTTCTCTATTGTATTTTTTTACTTTACCATCTATTTTGACTATGAACTCAAAGGCATTTGTGATCTTATCATATAATCTCACAAGTGCGGAATGACCAGTCACATCTAGTGTATTGATTATTTTTTCTTCCGGCTCTGTTAGTGAATATTTAGCAAGCAGTCTCTTGTATCTTAGAAATTCATACAGCTCGCCAGATGATTTCATCAAGCGTTGTGCATTTTTTTCATCAAGCTGTTTTTTCCACCATTGGTCAAAAAACAGAGTTCTATTTTCCATCTCGGCCCCCAACTTTCTCATTCTTATAAGTAAGGATGTGGCCTTGTCAGACTGTGTATCTAATGAATATTCTAAAGATGCATATCCTGAAACGATACTGAATTTTTCTGTGATTTCCTCTAAATCATGGAGCAGCGCATTGAACTTATTTTCCGAAATCTTGGGAGAAAGTATTTTTTTGTTCTTTTCAAACATCTTTACACGCGATTCTATGTATCTAATTTGATTAGTAAATTGAGGAGACTCTGGATCTTTTACAAGTTGGCTTAGATCCCATTTGCCTTGCTTGAAAACTTGCATCTACAACAAGGCTGGCTTTGTCATTAAAATACTATTTGGAAGAATCTGGCCACAAAACCACGAGTCTGCAAACTTCTAATTTTCATTAGTATGAATTATTAGAACGAATTCTACGCGTTTTTTAAATATAAAAAATTGTTTTATTGAGTTGATGAGCATGACTGCTTGGAAATGTTACAGGTGCAACCTCACTTTCAAGGAGAAAGAACATGCCATCATGCATAGAGACATATCGCGACATGACGCAAGACAAGTGGAAATAGCTAATTAGTTTTTAGAGTTATTTTCACTTGAATGTGTCGTAATACAAATGTCATTACAGTTCTAGCAAGTATTTATTTAGTCCTGAATTTGATTACCCGTTCATGGACCATCATAATTTCAAAGGAAAAGATATTCCTCATCTGAAAGTCACACCCAACATGGGAATTGATGATCTAGTTGAAATTTTTGCAAGTACTGGATACAATGCAAGACAATTGGGTGAAGCTGCTAAGCTTTATTGCAAAATGATAGAAGATGATGCTACTATTTGCCTTACTATTTCTGGTGCAATGACTCCTGTTGGATTCGGTGGACTCTTCAAGGCATTAATTGAACGTGGTTTTGTTGATTGGATAATATCTACCGGTGCAAACGTGTATCATGAGGATCACTTTGCATGGAATCTTCCAATAAAGCAAGGCCATTTTGAGGTAGATGATATGATTTTGTATGAAAAAGACATTGTCAGAATAAGGGATGTTTACATTAAAGGTGAAGAAACACTAAAAGCTGAAGATAAGCTTGTCCAAAAGATGTTTTCAAAAAATCTCATAAATGAATCATTTACTACTGCAGAATTTTGTAATGCAATGGGAAAATACTCAAAAGAGCACTCCAAACGCCCTGAGCGAAGCTTTGTAGTTACAGCATATGATTATGATGTCCCAGTCTATGTCTCGACCCTAAAAGACTCATCACTTGCCTTGGACCTTGCTCCATTGAGGCTTGAAAACAAGATCTACAACGTGGATATTGTTCGAGAGATACTGGAACAAGCAGCTATTGTTTACAATTCTAAAAAATCTGGAATCGTAGAGATTGGAGGAGGCGTTCCAAAAAACACTGCGCAGCAAACAGGACCTCTACTTGACCAAATACTTGGACTGGGTCACGGGGGGCAAAATTACATTATCCAAATGACTGATGCTAGACCTGATACTGGCGGTCTTTCTGGTGCCACATTACAAGAAGGAAAAAGCTGGGGAAAGGTAAAAGATTCTCATGAGGACGTTATAATGGTATACGCTGATGCCACAATCGCATTTCCAATTTTATGTCTTTATGCACTAAGTACTGAAAAACCAAGAAAACCAAAAAGACTCTATAAAAAATTAAACAAATATTACAATGATTTAGCAGAGGTTTATTTTAATAAAAAGCGCTAGAATCTATCAAATCTAGCTCTTTCAACATCTCTGTCTTCTTTAGTTGCTTTCTTCCATTCTTTGTAATGTTCTTTACACAGAACTGTTCTCTTTGAACTTGTAGAAATACTAAGACCAGTCCCTTCAACTTTTGAAGTGGTAAGTGAGCGCATTCCATCTTTGTCACACCCTGTCACATTACATTTTGCACCTTTTGCTATTATGCCCATGAAAACCCCTTTGTACCAATATTATATCAGGCTTTTTACAGTTGTGGCAAAATTCCTTCATCATCATTATTAATGATATAAATTATTGAGAAATGGTCGTTATCAAATGCTTAACAACCTGCGTGAAGCCCTAAAACCTACGCTCCAAAACATTGGTAAAGTCTTCGCTTCTACTGGTCTGTCTGCAAACTTCTGGACCGCTGTCGGTTTAGGGTTTGCATTTGCATCTTCTATTGTTTATGGAATTCACATGCAGTATTCTTTTATCTGGGGTGGAATATTGCTATTAATTTCTGGTTTTTTTGATATTGTAGACGGGCAAGTTGCCAGAATAACTGTCAAGACATCCAAACGAGGAGCATTTCTTGATTCTGTTTTTGATAAGATTGCTGAGGTTGCAATATTTCTCGGAATACTTGTTGGCGGATATTCTGAAGGATACATAGTTTTACTTGCTATTACATTATCATTACTAGTTAGTTATACTAGGGCAAGAGCAGAATCGCTTGGTGTTCAGCTTCAAGGAATTGGTATTGGTGAAAGAGCAGAAAGATTGCTTGTTATTGCAGTCATTGGTATGATACCAGGATTGATGTATTATGCAATGATAATAGTTGCAATAATTGCTGCAATTACACTTGTACAAAGAATAATAACAACTTCTCAGGCAATCAAGGATTGATTATCTGAGTCTGCCATGCTGACGTCTCGAGTCTGCGGATCTAATCTTTAGTATGCCAAAGTGTATTGCACATGAAATACAGTACCACTTCAAAATTGTCGGTGCTGCTATGTATGCGCCTTGAGCTCTTAATTCTTTTGCAAGACTGTGCTCAACCAAGTTTAGTCTTGATGTTACCTTTTTCGCTTTATCACGTGGAACGGTAGCTCCGCAGTTTGTACATTGGATACGATCGGAAGAACCCTTTCCTCCTTTCTTTCTACCACGACTTGCACGTTTTAATGGCATAGGGTATGTGTAATATGCCTCTTTATAACGATATTTGATGTGGGTTATGCCAAATGTCGACTCTTCATAAGTGAATTTTCTACATAAAGCAATTTTTGCCTAAAAAACAAACTGATGATTAACTGCATTAAAACATCTTGCGCTTAAAGCATTTAAGAGAGAATTTCATTTGTTTTATTATGCGAGGTCTCTGTCATACATGCCTCCGTTCCAACGTAGATCTTACTGTGCAAAAAGGTAGGATAGTCTGTTTTTCTTGCCTTGAGAAAGAACAGAAAAAGAACTAAATGGACAGACCATGACCATCAAGTTCGAATGAAGCTTACTATTTTTTCTCATTGTACAATTGATGAAATATCTAGAAATGATAATGCAGTAGAAACTCCAGGTGGGCCTGGACTGTACTGTGGTTTTACAGCAAAAAATATGAAATTTGATGTTGATCTACGAACAAAAATAGGCCCTGATTTTTCATATCACTCCAATTTGGAAAAAAGAGGAATATTTCTTGCCCAGGATTCTCTTTCTAATAATCCTACTACCAGATTTTTACTGAAAATATCTGGAACTGATAGAGAATTATTTTTAAAAGCAAGATGTGATCCTATTGAATATAATGCATTTGATTCCGATGGCGTTATAGTCAGTCCTGTTTTTGATGAGGTATCTGAAGAAGTTCTTGGTAATGTTAAAGAAAATTCTGATTTCGTTCTGCTTGATCCGCAAGGATACCTACGTAGAATAGACAATAATAATAAAATCTTCCTTGAAAAAACTTTACTTGATCTATCAAAAATTAATGCGATAAAAACAGATCCAGAGGAAGCATTCTATCTTACAGGATCAAAAGAAAAAGATGCTATGTTATTACTGCAGAAAAAAGGGGTAAAATATGTTCTTTACACTAATAAACAAAACATTACAATGCTTGTAAAAGACAGATTGTATCGTCTACAAATCCCTAATATGACAATTGGTGACACCACTGGTGTAGGGGATATTTTTTGTGCAGCTTTTACTTGTGCGTTTCTGAAAGAAAATGATGTACTCTGGGCTATTTGTTTTGCTGTGGGTGCAGCACAATCTGCGCTTGAAACCAAAGGCACAGGTCTTGACAAGATACCGTTTTCTGGAAATATAGAAACAAATGCAGCCTATTTGTATAACCTTATGAAATTTGAACAAGTCTAAGCTTTTATTGTCTATGTATAAAGTTAATCTGTGAAAGTAGCAATCTATAGCCATGACCAAGAACAGACAGTAAAATCAGTAAAGATCTCGTTAGAAAGTCACAATATTGAATCTGTGACCTTGGGAACAAAACCACTCGGCAAAGATGTAGACTATGTCATCGTCACAGGAGGAGATAGAGGAGTCAGAACATATTTTCATCGTTTCACAAATTCAATAATACCGGTATTAGGAATAAATGAGTTTGAATCAAGCGGATATTTGGCGCAAACAGATCTTAAAGAATTTCCCACATATTTGAACAGACTCAAAAAAGGTGATTTTACAATTGAGCATCTAACAAGAGTGGGTGTAAAAATTGACGGAAAGCCTATCTATCCTGCATTAAACGACGTAGCTATTTTCTCTTCAAAGAGTGCTACTCTGGTAGAACATGTGTTACGCGTCAATGGGGAAGAAGTATGGCATGATAGTAGTGATGGTCTTATCGTTTCTACTCCAATAGGATCATCTGCATATTCCATGTCTGCAGGTGGTCCCGCAATTTATCAAAACTCCAAAGTGTTTTGTATTGTATCAGTTAACTCTCTTGATATTACAAGGAGACCACTAATCGTTCCAGAAGAAAGTTTCATTGAAATTGATGATATTTCATCTAGTTTAAGATGTGAGGCGGTATTGGATGGAAAAGATAGATTCAAGGTTGACAAAACTGTAACTTGCACTAAATTTCCACTACCAGCAAATGTCATTAGAATGAAAAAAGACTCTACAACTGTTTCTGCCATGACTAAAAAAGTAAAACTGGCTGATGAGCTACTGAATATGCCGCCAAGCTCAAAATTATTATTAAAAACATTAGAGTATGAAGGTTCTTTGACACAAAAAGAACTTGTAGCAAAAACCCTTCTTCCTGACCGAACAGTCAGACTTGCCTTGCGACACTTGTTGGATAAAGGATATGTCAAAAGACGTGTCTCACTGCGAGATACTAGACAGAGAATTTACGAAGTTCCAAAGTAGTCTTACGCACCAGCAGCTTTAATGAACGCCTCAAAAGACTCTTCTGGGTATCCTGGCCTACTACTGAATTCTGGATGAAATTGTACTCCAAAGTAGAACTTGTGGGATGGTATTTCAAGAATCTCCATTCTTTTTTTACTATCACTATATCCTGTAAATTTCAAACCTTTACTTACAAACAAGTCTAGGTATTTTTGATTGAACTCATATCTATGTCTATGTCTTTTATGAATCAGATTTGATTTGTAAATCTTGAACGCAAGTGTATTGTCTTCTATTTTGATTTCATGTGCACCAAGGCGTAAAGAACCACCCTTATTTTCAATTGTTTTTTGTTCCGGCAATAAATCAATTATTGGATTTTCAGTATTTGGTGAAATCTCAGTGGAGTTTGCATTAGTTAATCCACAAACATATCTTCCAAACGCAACTGCAGCAAGCTGAAATCCAAAACATATTCCAAGATACGGTATGTTTTTTTCTCTAGCAAAATTTGCAGTATTGATTATTCCTTCTACCCCTCTCTCTCCAAATCCGCCTGGCACGATTATGCCATCATATGATGATAGTCGTTCAACATTTCCATTGAGTTCTTCAGAGTCTATCCAGTCTACAATTACATTTTTTCCTAATTTTGCACCGGCGTGCTTGAGCGCCTGATTAACACTTACATAACTATCTGCTAGTTTGACATATTTTCCAACCATTGCAATTTTCACTTGATCTTTAATGTTGTGAAATGAATTTACTATCAGATTCCATTTGTCCCAATTTGTAGATGTGTTAACCAATCCAACTTTGCCGAATTTTTTGAAAATCTCATCAATTATTCCCTGGTCATATAGCATCTGTGGCACAAGCAAGATGGATTCTGCATCATGACATGAAAACACATCTTTCACTGCAACGTTTGAGAAAAGCGAAATTTTTTTCCTTGCAGAATCTTCAAGTGGTCTAGAACATCTAACTGCCAGTAAATCTGGTTGGATACCTATTCTCCTAAGTTCTTGTACGCTGTGTTGTGTAGGTTTTGTTTTTTGTTCACCCACCACGTCTAATGACGGTGCAAGGGTAACATGAACAAAGACTACGGTTTCTGGTCCTTCTTCCAATCTAATCTGTCGTAATGCTTCAAGAAATGGTAAACTTTCGATATCTCCTACTGTTCCACCACATTCAACAACTAACATGTCGAGATTCTCTACTTTTGCTATCTTTCTGATTCTCTCCTTTATGGCATCTGTAACATGAGGAATTATTTGAACACATGCTCCAAGATACTCTCCTTTCCTCTCGGCTTCTATTACGCTGGAATATACCTGAGCAGTTGTTATATTGTGTGTTCGTGGAATGCTCTGATTGAGAAATCTCTCATAATTACCAATATCCATGTCACACTCTCCACCATCTTCTGTTACAAACACCTCTCCATGAGCAACTGGATTCATGGTACCAGCATCATAATTTAAGTACGGATCAATTTTCACACATGAAACTTTTTGATTG
Organism: Nitrososphaerota archaeon; assembly: GCA_021325595.1. GTDB lineage: Archaea > Thermoproteota > Nitrososphaeria > Nitrososphaerales > Nitrosopumilaceae > Nitrosotalea. Next base: position 71,101 of record JAJPGX010000030.1, read on the forward strand.
GATAGCTGTAACAGTTTTGCAATTGATGATGAGATAACGCCTTTTCCAAGACCTGACATAACACCGCCTGTAACAAAAATATATTTTGTAGATTCTGCCTGCATATCCATCTTGGATAGGTGGTATTTTTATTTCTTATTGTAGATTGTAGCTTTCTTTAAATCTGAGGCAAATGATCTGATCTTTTCTTCAATCTTTGGCTGTGGTGTTTTTTCAATTAGACGCAAGAATGCACTTCCAACTATTATTGCATCTGCACCGTTTTGTATGATAAACTTTACTTGCTCTGGACTGCTTACCCCAAAACCAACAGCTAGTGGTATTTTACCACTTACAATATTTTTGGCTGCTTTGATTGCATGCAATGTATAGTCTTCGAATTTTCGTTGCACGCCGGTAGTACCAAAAACCGAAACAAGGTAGAGAAAACCAGAAGACGCATCAGCTATTTTCTTTATTCGCTCTGGTAATGTGTTAGGTGAGATCAAAAATATTGTATCTAGGTTGTTCTTTCTGGCCTCTAACAAAAATTCTTTTGCTTCATCAATTGCCATATCTGGAAGAATCAATCCATCTATGCCAGCGTCTTTTATTGCAGACAAAAATTTATTGTAGCCCCGATGATATAGTAGATTGGAATAAGTCATCAGTACTAGCGGTATGTCTGTTTCTTTTCTGATCCTTCTTACTATCTTGATAAATTTGTTAAAACTCATTCCTTTTTTTAATGCCTCAAAACTAGCATTTTGAATGACAGGACCGTCTGCTAATGGATCGGAAAAAGGTAATCCTAGTTCAATTATGTCTGTGCCACCTTTGACCAATCCGCGAACAGAGGAAATGGTACCTTGCTCGTTTGGATAGCCTGCTACTATGTATGATATGAGAGCTTTTTGCTTATTTGCTCTAAGCTTTCTGAATTTATCTTGAATTCTTGACATTTTTGTCTAGGTACCTCTGAACAACTTCTACGTCCTTGTCTCCTCTTCCAGATAAAGTAATTACAATAGTTTCGTTTTTTGACATTTTCTTTGCTTTCTTTATTGCGTGAGCAACTGCATGCGATGACTCTAATGCTGGTATGATTCCTTCATATTTTGCAAGTGTAATAAATGCCTGAACCGCTTCTTTATCACTTACAGTTTCATATCTCACTCGTTTCGAATCTTTAAGATAAGAGTGTTCAGGACCAACTCCGGGATAATCTAAACCAGCTGCTATACTATGTGTATCTAAAATTTGTCCTTCTTTGTCTTGAAGAAGATATGTCAACATGCCATGAAGAATACCTTTTGATCCTGCAGCAAGAGTTGCAGAGTGATGTTCTGTTTTAATTCCTAATCCTCCTGCTTCTATTCCAAACATTTCTGTATCTTCATCAATTAATGGATAAAATGTACCAATTGCATTTGACCCTCCTCCCACACATGCGACTACAGCATCAGGTGATTTTTTTCTCAATTTTTTCATCTGCTCTTGTATTTCTTTTCCAATTACGGATTGAAAATCACGAACCATGACTGGATATGGATGTGGACCAACAGCAGAACCAAGTAAATAGTAAGTTGTTTTTACATTTGTTATCCAATCACGTATAGCTTCATTGATTGCATCTTTAAGTGTCTGAGTACCTTCTTTTACCTCATGAACTTGAGACCCAAGTAATTTCATCCTAAATACATTTAGTTTCTGTCTTTGGGTGTCTTTGTAGCCCATGTAAACCTCGGATTGTAAACCAAGTGCAGCACATGCCATAGCTGTAGCTACTCCATGCTGGCCAGCTCCAGTTTCAGCAATAATGCGTTTCTTTTTCATTCTTTTTGCCAAAAGCGCCTGTCCGAGTGTGTTATTGATCTTATGCGCTCCACCGTGCAGCAAATCCTCTCTTTTAAGATAGATCTTTGCACCTCCTATGGATTCGGTGAGATTTTTTGCATAGTACAAAGGTGTTGGTCTTCCAGCATATTGGGTCAAGTAGTATTCCAGTTCTTTTTTGAAGCCTGGATCGTTTTTGTACTTGAGATACGCCTCTTCAAGCTCTTCTACCGCAGGTACAAGCGTTTCAGGTATATATCTGCCACCAAACTCTCCAAATTTACCGTTTTTTGGGTAGCCTATTTTCATATCGATGCAACCAACCTTGATACGACTCCCTTGATATCTTTAGTCTTCATTATGCTACTTCCCACCAAAAAGGCATCTGCGCCACAATTGTGAAGAAACTGAATGTCTTTTGGTGTTTTTATGCCACTTTCTGATATTATAATCCTGTCCTTTGTAACTGCATCTAAAATGGTCTTAGTAGTATTTAGATCAATTTGCAGTGTATCCAAATCTCTATTGTTAATTCCTAAAATGTCGGCACTAGTTTTTGTAGAATCTGAAAATTCTTTTTTTGTATGTGCTTCTAATAAAACTAAAAGTTTCTTTTTGTGAGCATAATCTATAAACTCGTCAATATCTTTTGCAAATTTTTTATCAAATATTCCCTGAATCAATAAAATAACATCTGCGCCCAATTTTTCTGCAGCATCTATCTGTACCTTGTCGATCACTATATCTTTCATGAGCAGTGGAACTTTTACTGCATTTCTAATCTGAGAAAAATATTCTGGAGAACCATTGAATAAATGTGGTTGTGTTAAAACTGATAGCCCTACAGCTCCGCCATCTACCATCGATTTGGCAATGGATGTTGGATCCACGATTTCACGAATATTTCCTAATGACGGTGATGAAAATTTTACTTCGGTAATTAATGACGCATGTTTGTTTTGTTTTATTTCATCAATCAGATTTTTATTAGATTTTTTGTTTTGATGCATGATTTTGTATATTCCTTCTTCTATTGCTTTCTCCGAGTTCTGTGCTAATTGTGATAGCATATTTTTCATCTCTTTTCTATCTCCTCAATCTTTGATATGTCTCCATACTCTCGAATAAAATTTTTAAAAAGATCATATGCTTTTCCAGATTTGATAGTTTCCAGTGATTTCTTTACTGCATCGTTAAAGTCGTTTGAAAGTTCAGATACAATGAGACCTGCTGCTGAGTTTAACGCTACAGTTTCAATCATAGGACGACTCGCACTACCGTTGAGAACCTTAACAAAGGCCAAAATTGCCTGTTCTTTTGTCAAAACTTGAATATCCTCAAGTTTGGCTTTACTCAGTCCAACTTCAATTGGATTTAGTATTGTTGTAATTACTTCTCCTTTATGGAAATAACAAATGTGATTTTTTGCAGTTGTGGATAGCTCATCAAGACCATCTTCTGATATGACCGTCATTATATTTTCAGAGCCATGTAATTTTAATAATTCAACAATACGCGTAAGATATTCTTTTGAAAACACTCCAACTAATTGATTTTTTACATTTGCCGGATTGCATAATGGTCCAAGTAAATTGAATGCTGTTCTTTTTCCAATTGCTTTTCTTGCCTCGGAAATGTTCTTCATGGCGGGGTGAAATTTTTGAGCAAACATGAATCCTATTCCGAATTTTTCAATCATGTCTTCTATTTTTTTTGGCTCCATGTTCAAATCATATCCAAAATATTCGACAACATCTGCACTTCCACTTGTTCCTGAAACAGAACGATTTCCATGCTTTGCTACTGAGCCATCTGATGCAGCTATGACAAATGCAGATGCGGTGGATATGTTAAACGTAGACATTTTGTCCCCCCCAGTTCCGCATACGTCTATTATTTTTCCTGTTCTTTTGGGCATTATGTGTATTGCATGTTCTTGCATCTTGTCTAGCATTGCAAGTAACTCTTCATCGGTTTCTTTTTTTTCCGTAAGGCTATTGAGAAATGCTATTGATTCTTGAGTTGTTACACTGCCTGCTAAAATCTCTTCCATTGCAGAAGCCATCTCATCATATGTGAGATTGGTTCTGTTTGAGAGCTTATTTGTTATCTCGCCTATCATTTTTGATCAACTTTATAAAATTGGCTAGGATCTTCTTTCCTTCACCTGTCATGATAGACTCGGGATGAAATTGCACTCCTTCTATGAGGTATTTTTTGTGGCTGATTGCCATTATTTCTTTGTCATCTAGTGCAACAGCAGTAACTTTTAGCTCATCGGGAAGTACTGTCTTGTCTCCTACAAGTGAGTGATATCTTGTGGCTCTGAATGGATTCTGTACGCCTTCAAAGAGAGGGTCTGTAGTATATTCTACGAGGCTTGTCTTTCCGTGTCTTACATGTCCTGCATTGACAACCTTTCCTCCAAATGCGTGTATTATTCCCTGATGGCCAAGGCAAACCCCTAGTATTGGGGTTGTCGGACCAAGATCTTTGATTACTTTGGTGCATATTCCAAAATATTTTTCATCTTCGGGCGTTCCAGGACCAGGTGATATAATTATTGCATCATAATTTCCTTTTTTAATTTCTTCAATTGTTATCTTGTCATTTCTTATTACATCTGAGGTAACATCTAACTCTCCGAGTATCTGAGCTATGTTGTATACAAAGGAATCATAATTGTCTATGATTAGAAATTTCATTTGGACGCCTCCTTTAATGCTGTAATCATTGCGTTTGCTTTGTGTTGTGTTTCTAGCCATTCATTTTCAGCAACCGAATCAGATACTATGCCAGCACCGGTTTGAACAAATCCTTTGTTACCATCTAAGAAAATTGTTCTAATCGCAATTGCAAAATCACAACAGCCATTGAAAGAGAAGTATCCCACTGCTCCAGCATAAGGTCCTCTTGCATCTGGTTCCAATTCATCTATGATTTCCATTGCTCTGATCTTTGGTGCTCCAGATACAGTTCCCGCTGGAAATACTGCCTTGATGCCATCAAATACATCGTATTTTTTATCTAACGTTCCAATCACATGAGTTACCATATGTTGTACATGGCTGAATCTTTTTACAGCCATCAATTCTTTTACATATACTGTGCCGTATTTGCAAACACGTCCTATGTCGTTACGTCCTAGATCCACTAACATAGTGTGTTCTGCAAGTTCCTTCTCATCATGTAGTAACTCTTCCTTGAGTTGTTCATTTCGCGTTTCATCTTGTGTGATTGGTCTTGTTCCAGCAATAGGAAAGGTTTCTACAACACTTCCCGTGATTCGCAACAACATTTCTGGGCTGGAACCAATTATGGTCCTAGAACCCAATTTCATGTGGTAGAGATATGGTGATGGATTTATCTGTCTGAGAATCTTGTACACCTTAAGATAGTCCCCACTTGCCTCAAAATTGAATTTTCTTGATAATACTACTTGGAATATGTCTCCATCATGAATGTATTTCTTTGATTGGTTAACCATTTCTGTAAATCGTTCTTTGTTCAAGTTCTCAAATATCTCTGTGATGCTAAATTCATCGAATTCGGTTTTGTTAAACGATAATCCCTTAATTCTATTTTTGTCATAATAGAAATAGAACGATTTTTTTTCTTTATTGTCATATAGTATCCCATCTGTGTAAACCCCAAATTCCATTAAGATGTCCTTGTTACTTTTGTGTGCATCTGGAATTTTTTCCCATAACCTAATTGCATCATAGTTTATGATACCTACTGCTCCCCCAACGTACCTGTATTTTTGATCCGAAACCTGATACAAAAATTTCTTTATTTCTGATAATGGATCAGTAGTCTGGATTGTCATGGATCCTCCTTTTTTATAGTGAATTACAATCTTGTCCGCATACCCTTTGATGATAATTGATGGATCAAATCCCATCAATGATGTTTCTGCTAGTTCTTCGGGACCTGTTAATGACTCAAACAGAAATGAATAGTCATAATCGCGTGAAATCTTATTATATAGATCAAATTGGGAGCCAGAATAATCTAGAGGTATTATCTTAAGGCTTGAATGCCCAAATGTGGCCACCCATACAAATCGTGCCTTTGTAACTCTATTTAAAATTACTCCAATATTACGGTATAGTACGGTACCTTTATATGCGATCTTGCCGAAGATATAGCATGTCCCAGATACTGGTATCTAAAAATAGAAGGGAAGAATTGTTGGTGCAAGACCTGTATTTTCAACCTCAAAGGGTACCGGTGAAGACAACTGCTCAATATGCATCATGTGCAATTTGTGAGAAGAGCCTCCAAGATGGTGTTTCAATCACAGCCAAAAAAGTTGGACTAAAAATACGACTTTTCTGTCAAATGCATATGCCTCCCGAATAAATTGTTTTACCACTTTGGTTTTGTAATGGCACCTTCTGATGCTGAGGTGACAAGGGATGCATATTTTGCAAGAGCTCCGCTTTCATAATTTGGTTTGTGTGGCTTCCATTCTTTTCTTCTCTGTTCTAATTCACTTTCTGAAACCAACATGTCTATGGTATTTTTTTCAAGATTGATCAATATTTCATCACCTTCTTTTACTAATGCAATATTACCGCCAACTGCTGCTTCAGGAGAAACGTGACCTATCATGAATCCTCTTGTTGCTCCTGAAAACCTTCCGTCTGTTATCAAAGCTACTTTTTCTCCCAAGTTTTGACCAACAAGAGCGGCTGTTACTCCTAGCATCTCTCTCATCCCTGGGCCACCTTTTGGTCCCTCATATCTTATCACTATCACATCATTTTCTTTTATCTGTCTTTTTGAAATTGCGTCAAACGCATCTTCTTCTCTGTCAAATACGTGCGCTTTTCCTCTGAATTCTATTTTTTTAACTCCAGCTACTTTTACTACTGCACCATCTGGAGCAAGTGAGCCTCGAAGTATTGTGAGAGTTCCAACTTCATGAATTGGCGCTTCAATTGATTTTAAAACTTTTTGATTTGTATCATAGGTCAACTGTATTGAATCAAGATTTTGTTTCATAGTTTTTCCTGTTACTGTAATTACATTTTCGTTGAGGAGATTTTTCTTTTGTAAGCTCTTCATCAATAATGGAATTCCGCCTATTTTATCAAGATCTAACATTACATACTGTCCGCCAGGTCTCATGTCTGCAATATGCGGTGTTCTCTTTCTTATCTTCTCAAAATCATCTAAAGTTAGATTTACTCCTGCTTCACGTGAAAGGGCTAGTAAGTGTAACACTGCATTTGTGGAACCACCTATTGCATTTGCCACCGTTATTGCATTTTCAAATGACTCGTACGTCAGAATATCTCTTGGTCTTATTCCATTTTCAAGCAAATTCATGACTGCCTGACCACTCTGGTATACAATTTTTTCTCTTCGGGGGTCTTCTGCAGGTGGTGATGCATTTCCTGGAAGAGCCAGTCCGATTGCTTCACTAATTGAAGCCATTGTATTGGCAGTATACATTCCACCACACGAACCAGAGCTTGGGCATGCCACATTTTCTAAATTCTTCAAATCTTCTAATGTCAATTGACCAGCATCATATGATCCAACTGCTTCGTATACGTCTTGAATTGTTACTTGTTTTCCCTCGTAAATGCCAGGCATTATTGTTCCGCCATATACAAAGACGGAAGGTAAATTGAGGCGTGCCATTGCCATCATTGCACCCGGCAAGCTTTTATCACAGCCTGCAATTCCTACTAGTCCATCATATTGATGAGCTCTAACCATCAATTCAATTGAATCCGCAATAATCTCTCTACTAACAAGTGAGGATTTCATTCCTTCATGACCCATTGCAATTCCATCGCTTACTGCAATTGTTGAAAACTCTCTAGGAGTTCCACCTGATGCTTCAACTCCAGCTTTTGCATGAATTGCTAGTCTACCAAGATGTATGTTACATGGAGTTGCTTCATTGCCACTATGTGATACTCCAATGAACGGCTTTCCTAAATCGTCGTCATTTAGACCCATGGCTTTGTACATGGCACGGTGAGGTGCTCTGGATGGCCCTTCTACTACGTTTCTGCTTGATATTTCCATTAGAATACGGTAGAAGAATCTATGGTATAATTTTAGCTTTGCATTCAAAAGTATGAATTCTACGCGTTTTTAATAATCAGGAATATCAAAATTACGATATGAATAGAAAGGATATGAGCATACTGGCTTGCATTTCTATCTTGGCAATGGGAACGATTCTTCCTGCATATGCTGAAGTTTCGTCTCTTAAGACTAATAGTGTATTTTACAAAGGTGGAAGCAAAATCTATTTCTCAGGAACAATCGGTGCAGATGATCCTTCTGGAGTGACCCTGACGATTTTTAACCCAAATGGACAATTCATATTATTATCATCTGCAATAGCCGACAGCAGTCATAACTTTCAGATAATCGTAGATACTAGTGTTTCAGATAACCAACAAAAATTCTCAGTTAAGGGTATGTACAACGCCACTGCGTTTGTTCTCAACAAAGAAAATGGTAAAACTGTAAGTTTTGTTTTTTCGCCTGATGGTTCTCCAATCACACCGTCTTCGCCAGTTGATCTAACAGCTAGCGTGAGTTCTTCGAATGTGATTAATCTAAAATGGGTTGCTCCTACCAATAACGGTGGTGCGCAAATCACTGGATACAAAATAGAAAGAAATGATGGGAGCGGTTTTGTTGCAATTCAGACTATACAAGAAACCACTTACCAAGATACAGGACTGTCATCAGCAAAAAGCTACTCTTACCGTGTATCTGCAATAAACGCTGCTGGAACAAGTGAGCCTTCTAATGTTGTTAGCGCTACCACATTCTCAGTACAACCTCCAACCGCGCAATCCACAGGTTTAAGTTCATCTGGTTCATCAAGTTCCTCATCTACTCCATCTCTAGAAGATTTGATTCAACAAAGAATAGAACAAGCAAAAAAATTACAAGGACAATTACATTCACAAACTGGTCAACAACAAAGTGTACAGTTGAATGAAAAAATAGCGATGGGTGATTCAATCATACAAAATAACCTGCAATCAAGTCCATCTCAAAACAATGACAATAACACTCCGTCTTCTCAATTTTACTTTGGAAGTATGCTTTATCCTGTGATCGCAGTAATTGGGGCAGGCATTATTGGTGTGGTGTTGTATCTTAGAAAAACTGGCGTATTCCAGCAATCAAAATCCATAAAACAAAAACATACGATGCCTGAAATCGTTGAACAGGAAGACTACGCCATGATGATCTTAAAAAATAGATTGGCAAAAGGCGAATTAACACTAGATCAATTTCAAGTGATAAAAGATGTATTGTTAGAACCCTAGGTTATGAGTTGGAATCCGTCTAGTCTTGCTAACTGATCATTTATCTGAGTTTCATTCTCATTTCCGTACGAAATAAGAATTCTATCCTTATCTTTTATCACATAATTAGTAATGTCTGGTACTTGGTGGTGATTGATGAAAAATTTTAATGAATATTTATCATCTGTGCAAAATGCTCTTTTGTCTGGGAAAGTAAAGCACTTGTCTGTTAATCCTATGTGTAATGAATCAAACAGGTATCCCAAAGTTACGTTTGTAGCCATCAAGTGTATTGTTTCTCCGTTGCCTTTTTCGAAGTTGATATATGGACTCTTTATCTGGTATGCGGGAGTCGAATAATCAAACTGTTGACCATAGATCATTGTGAGTATTCCTGCATGAACATGTATTCCTCCCAATGGACCTGCACCTAATGGGGCACCTTTTGGTGTTACATGTGAAGATAATTCGTAGAAATTATATCCTGAAATGGCTAAAACCGCAACAACCCCGGCCAGTACACCCAAGCCTATGGCTTTGTACTTGAACTGTTCTTTTTGACGTTTCTGGTAAAAGGTTTCCCTCTCTTGTTCTCGCTCATCACGTTCTTTTTTACCCATTCGAAATTTAACGTCAATTTTACCCTAAATAACAGTATCTGCCAAATGTTACGAATTCAAATTCAGTGTTCTGATCTACATTCAAATGAAATGCTAATCTGTTTAATGTAATTTGTAAATCTTTTGCAAGATGTTTGCAAATATTATGTTTGTTTCTATACGCGACCTAGTTTTATCTATTTTATATTTTCTATTTTATGCCTTTTAAAAATACAATTAATAAAAACTGATAACTTCGCCAATTATTTCCATTCTCTCTTTTGAAACTACTTTCTATGTCTATCTGATACAAAAATAGGGGATATTATAACATTGTATTGCTTTAAATAAAATATCTAAATGCATCAGTATATGGACTGTCTCTTCTGTAATATGATAAACAAAAAACAAGACGCTTATGTTGTTTACGAAGATTCCACACATATTGCAATAATGGACAAATATCCTGTACAGGAGGGACATTCGTTAGTAATGCCAAAGGCACATTTTGAAAAAATTATTGATATGCCGCATGAGGAAGTATCTGCATTATTTTCTAAGGTACCAATTATTGCAAAAGCAATACTAGACGCTACAGGTGCAGATGGCTTTAACATTGGACAAAACAATGGAAAATCTGCAAATCAAATAATTCCGCATGTTCATGTTCATATAATACCACGTTATAAAAAAATTGGAAATACATGGGCTAGAAGAACAATTGCATCTGATGAAGAATTAAAAAATCTTGCAGCAAAAATTAATGCTAAAATTAATTCAAGATAGATCTTTTACCAGCGAATCCATATCCGATTTTGTTAGTCCGATATGTTTTTTTGCATCACGTCTGGCAATTATATTTCCATTTTCAAACGCTATGATTGTCGGAACTGCTTGTATGTTGAACCTATCCCACAATGGATTCTCATCTTCATCTATCAAAGTGCCAATTTTGTTTATTGAATCAGTTTTAGTTAATTCAAAAGTTGGCTTAAAATTAGCACAATAGGGACACCAACTTGCATAAAATAACACCAATGTTTTTTTGTTATTTTTTAACACTTTTTCGTCAAATTCTTCCGATGTTATATGTTCCATGACCACAAAAGTATTTTAAAATAATTTAGATGTAACGAAATTAATTATTGTTGATTAGGGTTATATCTCAAAAATGCCCCTACCTTTCCAATACTTGAAAGCATTGCACCATGCTCGCTTGTACCTGATATAACCTCGATTTTTGCACCTGTTTCTCCTGCTATCAAGGATAGGTAATCAACAATATCGCGGTCTGAAGATTCTAAATCCATGCTTTTACAATTAGGGCAAGGCTTACTCAATAATTCTTGTATTCTTGGTATTACTTTGGGCCTCTCCAGAATCTCAGTTTGCACATTTTGACATCTTTTACATGTAATGTCGATTTTTCTTAAATTGGTATCATCTGTAATGAGTACAGTATCTACCACATTTCTTTGCATTAGATCGATGATCTCTTTTAGACCATAAGTGGCCAACCCTCTAGAATAATGAATATCGTGGAATAGTTTTTCTACTAGTTTTTTTTCTTCCACCATCCTGTAATCTGTTAAAACTTCTTGCGCTCTTGAAAATGCTTCCCGTACTCCTTCTGCTCCAGCATAAGATGTATCCAAAGTAGCAATTATCATATTTTGAAGACGATATTCTAAATATTCTTCTTTGATGAAATTTTCTTTTGTTGGTCCAGGACCTGATATTATTAATCCCTTAATTGGGTAGATGTCAATAAAATATTCTCTTGTAATATGTGCAACTCTGTGATAGTACTCGCCTAATTCCATCTCTCTTAGCCTTTCAAATCTTCTTGCAGACTGTCCACCTTGACGATGTTTTCCAGCAACACCTGAAGAAGTTTCAGATAATACATCCAGCTTATCCCCATGCAATAACCCCCAACCTGCATCTTTTGCATCTATTGCGAGAAAACCAATCATGTTATCATCTTTTAGCATGTCTTTTAGAATGTCAACATGAAAATGATCATCACATCTATAGAGAAATGTTTGTAGCTCTTTTGGTGGCTCAATCTCGTATAGTTTTATGACTTCGCTGCCTATGGGACCTCCTCCCTCAGGTGGAAGAGCGCCACAAAACATGACTAGACCATTTGGAGGAGAATTTTTGTAAAGCTTTAATCTTTGAATGACTCTTGAGAGCGCATCTACTACATGTGATCTAGTCAAATCAGATTTTATGTTATCTGCAGTTCCTTGTTCTTCTCTTAAGCCATTTATGACTTCATGTAATGCCTTTTTTGGTGGTACATAAAGTGAGATTAATTCAGTACCTCGTCCTGATTTGTCAGATAATTCTTCTAGAGTTTTTCTTAAACGGTATAATTTTACAGAATCTTGTTTTTCAATTTTAGGTTTGACCATATGCGATTACTACCGTGTTATGTTAGATGCTGTTAAGCACTTGTTCAAAAACTGATGTTGGTTGGGCACCTACTACTTTGAGTATTTTTTGACCTGAAAATATTACAAAAGATGGCGTCCCATCGATTCCTATCTGTTGACCAAACTTTTGATTATTCATTACTTTTTGCACATACTTGTGATCAGATATACATTTATCGAATGTAGAAAGATCAAGTGAGATATTGGTAGCAAACTTGTCAAGTGATTTTTGATTAATCCAGCCAGTTCTTTCTCCGCCCCAATTGTTGTACAGTTCATCATGGTACTGCCAATACTTGTTTTGGTCACCTGCACAGTATGATGCCTCTGCGGCTACGACTGAATCTGGACCATTTAGTGGGAAATCACGGAATATGAAATTAGCCTTTCCAGAATTTACATATTCTTGCAATATCTGATCTTTTGTATTTTGATGGAATAAATGACAATATGTGCACTGGTAATCGCCCCACTCGACTATGGTTATTTTTGCGTTAGGATCTCCCAAGAGAGGTGAACCATTTTCAGTAAGCATTTGTGGAGTAATAGCCAGGTTGGCAGAACTAGTGGGAGCTGTAAAAGGAGGTGAACCATTTTCAGTAAGCATTTGTGGAGTAATCTGTATTGATTGAGATGATGTTTGGTCTGAATTAGTTTTATCTGAAGTAAAATACGGATTAATATTAGTATGAGGATAAAATACAACGACTGCGATTATTATTGCAGCGACTGCAAGAATGGAATAATAGTATTTTTTCACAATTTTTTGGGCGCATTGTGCGAATATTAAGATTTGTTAAATATGTTTTATTTCAAGACCTGTTCATTTTTAACATGTGGTTGAAACTTTTTCCATAACCAGCCAAGAATCACAGCATTTGTAATCCAGTATATTGTCATTGTAATCACGGATACTGCTCTAAAACCATTTACAAGTTCCATCGGTGTAGTTATTTTATCCGGGTTTTGAGGCATTACAACAAACAAGATTCCAATAAACGCAGTATATCCTGCAAATGCAATGATCTTTTTGTTTTGCAATTTTTTGTAAAGTCTTGAAAAACCAAATGCACCAAGACCTGATAGTGCAACAAATATGGCATATGTTGAAGCGCGTAATGTTATGGTGTCTGGTTCTCCTACAGTAGGTGGATTTGCAGGGTATTTCAAAAATGGAATAAAATAAAGTACAGCCCACATTATTGTTGCTAATACTAGAGCCTTTTTGATATCATTCTGACTTGGAAGTGAATTTCTAGAATAAGCAAACACCAACCCAAACAACGCGCCAGTTGCCGTTCCTAATATGGCACCTGCAAAGATGGAGCCTTCTTTTTGCCAGGTTCTATAATCTGTATATTGTTGCCAAAATTGAGGTGTGTCCTTTATCTGACCTTCTGCAAACATGCGTTGATTTTCAATTCCTATGGCAGCGTCAAGATATGGTTCAACTAGTGCTACATTGACTAGACCATGTACTAGTCCTGCTAAAAAACCTGATAAAATAACTATGACAAGAAAAGGAAGGGTTCTCATGTTAAATTACTAGTGGCATGGAAAACCCGATGCATGTCTCATATCATGAGTCATCTCGTGTAAATATCCAACACCATTCATTTGGGTGTATGCCATTTGGCCTTCTACCATGCTAAATATTTGCCCTTGGTCAAATCCTACCATAAAGTAACCTAGTCCAAACAACGCGACCAAAGCAACTGCAGCAACTATTGGTACTGTTTGTTTCTTTGTGAGTTGATATCTACTTACCATTTCTAAAATTCAACTGAATATCGGTTATTTAAGTAGTCGGATAGTTTATCCAACAAGAGATCTCAAAATAAATATGATCTGATCCAATGTAAAGCAAATGCACCAGATCATAAATCTTCTAACCAAGGTTGCAGAAAGATACGCCCCAAGTAGAGTCTTGAGTTTTGATCAAGGTCATGTTTTTAAGGCCATGCAGATCATGGAGGAAAAAAAGAAAACAAGCAGAAAGGCATTGATGTATGATCTTGGTCTTGGAGAGGGCGTTGTAAAAACCATGGTAAAACATATGAAAATGAACCGTCTCGTGGAAAACTCTAATGCAGGAATGTGGCTTACACCAAGAGGAAAAATAATGTATTTGAAATTAAGGACTGTTATTGCTGGTGAAATTGACATTCCAAAGTGTTCTGTTGCCCTTGGGAAATTTAATCACGCTGTATTAGTGCGAGGATTTGCGTATACTGTAAAAACTGGGATTGAGCAGAGAGATATTGCAATCCGACATGGAGCAATAGGTGCTACTACCTTAGTGTTCAAAGACGACAAGTTGATGATGCCTGGTAAGAATCTAGATTCGTTGAGAAAGGAACCCAAAATATGTGAACTAGTGATTACCAGCCTTAAACCAGAAAACGAAGATATTATAATTATAGTGAGTGCAGATGATAAAAGAACTGCTGAAATGGCTGCAAAAGATACTGCACTACAAATAATATCGGATCATGAACGACATTTTTGATATTTGTAAGTAGCAATTAAACTTTACACAATTAGTTTTGATTTGGACTCAAAGTTATTGTTGGTTCTGGTTTTCTAATGCTTATTTCTGCTTTACTTATTCTACTTTTGTAAACTTTGAACCGTTTTCCATTTTCTGAAATAACCCATTTTTCAATTTTTACCAATGCGATGTCTTCTAAATCTGTAATTTTTTTATAGACTGAACTTAAGGGGATTCTGTATTTTTCAGATAGCTCTAATGCAGTCTTTCCTTCTTTTACGATAGAAAAAAGTATTGTACGAGATTGTGCATCAGCTAATGCTTCTAATACTTTTTGATTAACATCATATTTTTTTAATTGTGCAAATGATGGTTTTCTTTTCAATATTTTTGAAATTAGGTCCACCTAACTATTTAAACGACATGTTAGTTATTCTAATAATCTAGAATGATTCGATCATTTAAATAAAATTAGCTTATCCTAACTAATGGAAAATGATTGATTACTGGCAAGTAGTGATGCTTGGAGCAATTGCTGGCTTTACAATATTTCTGGGTTTGCCAGTGGCTGGTGTAAAAAATCTCAGTCCAAATAAAAAAGGATTACTAAATGCACTTGCACTTGGAATTCTAGTATTTCTAATAATTGATGTATTCTCACATGCGTGGGAATCAACAGAAAATGCAGTCAAGGCTGCAGCTGGACAAACTGGTTCTGTAACTGAGGCAATACTATCACTTGTTGCAATGTTTGGTGGTGTTGCAATGGGTCTAATTGGTTTAGTATTGTATGAAAAAAGAATGACGGGCAAATCTACTCCACAAATACTGTCGCTTGAAAGTATCAAAGCAGGCGATGATCATCTAAAACAACTATTCAATGAAGCAAATGCGTATAGGATGGCCATGATGATTGCAATAGGAATAGGAGCACATAATTTTAGTGAGGGATTAGCAATAGGGCAATCATACATAGCAGGTGAAATAGGACTTGCGATTCTTCTAATCATTGGTTTTGGTGCACATAATACCACTGAGGGATTTGGAATAGCAGGACCATTGGCAGGTCTACGTAATAGGCCCACTATCAGCTTTCTTTTAATGACTGGAATAATTGGTGGTGGTCCAACATTTATTGGAACGATGCTTGGAAGTCTATGGAACTCTGATCTTGCATTTATCTTGTTTCTATCAATTGCAGGCGGTGCACTAATTTATGTCTCAATGTTAATGTATAACGCAGGACGAAAGTATACCAGCAATACTGTGATGATGGTTGGAATTTTGATTGGATTGATAGCCGGCTTTATGACTGATCTTGTGATAAGCCTAGCTGGTGCATAAATTCATAGTTTCAAGTCACTACTTTTTGTAGTACGTTTTTGTCTTTTGCAATTTTGACTTCTCGCGCAATTCTTCTACCCATACTCATAGGTTCATTATACATCAATGAGGAATAAGGTGAGCCACTCACATACAGATTTGTCCCGGCTACTATCCTTGCAGAAAACTCAAAGCTGGTAAATTTTCCATTGCTGTCATATACCCCTTCAAGACAAAACGGTCCTGTCATACCCGGCGCAACAAGTCTTTTTGCGGCTTCAACAAATTTCTCACCCATGGAATAAACCTCGTCTAGTAGAGATTCTCTCAAGACAAGCGGGCTATTTCCTATCACATTAAATGATGGGATAAGATCGACTGCAATTTGTTGCGGAGCCGGAATTCTACCTAGTCCATCAATATCTGATTCATATCTCCTATCCACCCCAAAAAATTCTAAATCCTCATTTGCGCCAGAATAAAAATACTGTAAATATGCAGAAACCCCAAAAGCGTATTCTTGTATGTATAGATCATTATCACCATCAATGATTCCTTGTCTTATAAGCTCGTCTCTTTTTTTGTTGTAATCGCTTTCACTTGTAGCAAGAAAATATCCTTTTCCGCCTGCAGCGCCGTGCCTTTTTGCAATTACAAGTCCTTTGATTTCATTTGGATTTGGGATAGATTTTGGAACCGGCAAGTGCGATTCTAACATTAGCTTTTCTTTCATTTTTCTGTCAGATTCCCATCTTAGAATCCATTTGTTTCCAAAGATTGGATTTTTGATTGATTCAATCTCATTAGAGCTCATTTGAGAAATAAGAGTGCCATGTGGAACAATTATAGAATCATTTTCTTGTAATATCTTTGCACATCGTTGATCTAATATCTCCCTGAAAGAATCTACTAGTATTATTTCATCAATAAATCTGAATCTTTTGTAAAGTCTTTCGCGCTTTTTCTCACACACTAGGACTGTCTTAAAACCTTCATCTTTTGCTCCTTTGAGCACTTGTAACGCACAGTGTGAACCTAATGTAGCAATTGAGGTCATTTACATCACTTTTCTATGGACAGGTACTTATGAAAGTTCCATATGGTGGTTTGAAATAAAAGAAAAAACGTCATCAATAAGATCCATAGTGAGATGTTTTTTGTATTCTTGAGGCATATTCTTTAGAATAAAGTCAATTACTGATTGGTTCATCCTCTGATGCTCTTCTATCTTCTCAGAATAGAGTGATATGAGATGAGATGTTATTATAGACGTTTTTTCTTTATCTGTTAGGGTCATAACATCCCAATGATATTGTTTTTAATTTAGACCTTTATTTCCTATTCTTTTAGGATCATACGTGATTTTATTCTAATTAACAAATGACAAGATGTTTGTCTGTCAAAAATATATGTAACATAATTTAATGACACCTATTTATAAAATTCATAGTTATTTCCATTTTTGGAAACCTGTCACTTCACTGGAATACATGCTACTATACAATATATGCATCCTGGTACGATTTTTAGATGAAGTCAAAGGGATTACCTGCTAGACGTGGATTAGCATCCATTGTCACAAATGCAATTCTTCTTGTATCAGTTGTCCTGATGGGAACAGGAGCTGTAGTATGGGAAAATGACAAACTCTCTGCAGGTAAACTCGAATTACTTAATGTTTATTCTACAAAAATTGACAAGATTAATGAAAACTTATCGATTGAAAAAATCTGGTTTGGTACTACACCGCAAAAATTTATCAATATTACAATGACTAACCAGAGTCCACTAAGTATTGTTGTAAAACAAGTACAAATTTCAACTTCATCTGGTACAGTGACATTTCCTGTTAATAATCAAATCATCATGTCAGAAAAATCTGCTTCACTGAAACTTAATTATAATTACATTAGTAATATCTCAAATACGGTAGAAATTACTACGTCAAGAAATTCAACATTTTCGACCGTAGTGTCAACCCCATGAAAATAATACAAATTAATTTTGTCTACGTAGTGTTATTTCTAGTTTGTAATACCATGCGAAAAATAATCTTTATTGGACGCAGAAGGGGCATAATTAATGTAGTAAGCGGTGCAATTTTGCTTTCGGGTGTAACACTAATTGGCACCGGTGCTGTTGTATGGACACAAACAACTGTTAATACTCGTGAACATGACACTGGGGTTCACTACACCTCAGTAATGAACAAAATTAAAGAATCATTGACATTGGAAAAATTTTGGTACAATACACCGTCTCAGAAACTTAATCTGGTATTGAAAAATACTGCTGATATAGGTCTTAATGTGACAGAAATAGAAATTCAGGGTTCAAATAATCAAATCATACCTATTGCTGGCGCTGCTATACTTCCTAATGCGTTTTACACTGCACAGATCAAATATGATTGGCTTGGGGATCCGATTGATATTTTTGTGAAAACAGCACGAGGTTCTATCTTCAGAATGCACATAGTTTCACCTACGGATGGGATATTGATTCTCAATAAAGTTTCAGTGCTGGGAAATGGAAATTTTAGTTATGATGGTGATCTTGGGAAATTTAATGTAACTACTGCAGGATTCACACCAGGTGAGAGTCTTGACGCAAATGGTAATCTTGTCATAACTGGAATCATTCGTGATTTTAATGCAACTGGTACACAGGGTGGACATCCAGATTTTGAAAAGCAATGTTGTCCTCCAAGCTATGGTGTTTATACAGGAATAGTTATGCCAACACTTGGCCCTGACAGAGAACCGGTATATAACAATTACACTACTTCTCCTTGGAATAGTGGTTTTACCAGATTCAATCAATGGTATCATGACACACCTGGCGTTAATGTAAAGCAGAATCTGAATATTACATTAATCAGACAAGTTGGTGTAAATCCACCCACGTGGGCATATAACAATGGAAGCTATTTTCCTATCGATAATCAATTATTTTGCAAATCTAATCCCACATGTAGTGGTAAAGATGGAAGTGGGAAATGGCATAATTTCCATTTCACATTTGAGGCCCATAGCTCTTTTACATATCAAGGAGGAGAAAAATTTGTTTTTAGTGGAGATGATGATGTCTGGGTTTTCATTAACAACCGATTAGCATTAGACCTTGGAGGTGTTCACTCAAACCAAACAGCTACTGTTGATCTGGACGCGCAATCTTCACAACTGGGTATTACAAAAGGTGGCACTTACAATTTTGATTTCTTTTATGCAGAGCGTCACACAGTTTCATCAGAAATGAAAATGACCACATCTATAAAACTCAATAAAAATGGATCTGGAAGAACAAGTGCTTTCTTTGTGGATCCTGGAACGTATACTATCAACGAATTAGTTCCAGCTGGATGGTCACTAACTAATCGTCAATGTGACAATGGATACACTTTGCCAAACTCGACTGAAGTAACAGTAACAGTTCCTAAAGGAGTAACAATATGTACATTTACCAATACGAAATAGAACTTTACATGAACGGATTGATATTACATGATCAAAATAAATAATCTGAAAAATAGAAAAGGAATCAGTACCGTTGTAGGCAGTGTATTTTTCATAATTGTTTTCACTACTGCTGCAGGTTATGTTGTCTATAGCATGAACCAACTTGATAAATTTGGTGAAACTATAATTTCAAAAAGTCAAGATCTTAGAAATACTCAACAAGAAGAATTCAAAATCACAAGTGTTACAAAAGACAACAATAAATTCAACATAACGATTCAAAATACGGGCCAAATTCCAATTAATGTTACTAGGTTGTGGATACAAAATAGAACAGACCCAACATGGCCAATTTCTAAATACACAGTAAATCAAATGGTATCTCCAGGAGAAAGTCTAAGTAAGATAGGTCAAAATCTGCCAGTTACTGCGTTAGCGACTCAAGCATATGACCTTACTGTTGTAACAGAACGAGGAAACAATGATGAGGTTCTAGTTAACTCTGCTAGCGTTAAACCAATCTATATGCAACTTTACGTGTTGCCAGATACCATACAACCCAAATATACAACAACACTTCTTTTTGCAGTAACAAACAACATGTCAAGTAATACAGCTTTAACGAATCTTTCACCAAACCCACCCCAAATCACATCATATGGCGCTACTGCTGCATTAGTTTCCGGTCCAGAGCCCTTGCAATACAAGTTTCTTGATTCGGGAGATACTGCTTATTTCAAGTGGGTGTATAATATAACAGGAACAACTGGTCAAAAAGTACAATTTCAAACATCACTTCAAAATGGTTACTTGGGAAACACTGTTTCAAAAAATGTTACTGTAAATGCAATTGTGACCTCTCAACCGACTCATTTCTTAGTAGGTCAATGGGATACTGAACGTAGCTTTACGGATATAGGAACATCATTTGTCGATGTATATGCAACTCCTAACTCAAACGGTCACGCCATACAAATTGACACAAATAAATTCTCACAATATCAATATCAAATAATTTGGACAAAGGTTGGATCAGGTACTCAGACATGTCAATTGGTAGATGCTGCTAATGGTGCTAACATAATTGCAACCACGGCAAGTCTTTCCAATGGAATAAACACAGGATCTGATACCGCAATCCCTGCAGGATTGCTAAATTCAATTAAGAATTACAAATGGCAGTGCAAGAGTACAGTTTCAAGCGATGACCCTACTTTTCTTGCTGCTAGAATATGGCTCAAACCTTAATAGAATTTAACAAGTTCGATTTTTCATGCTTACTATGATTAAATATCCGATCTTTTAGCAACATAAATAACACTAGAACATAACTGATGAAAACATGATAGGAACTGAACTTGGAGACTGGCGTAGGACACATTATTCTACTCAAATTAGTCCGGCTTTGGAAGGTAATGAAGTCATTGTAATGGGGTGGATCTCAAGCATAAGGGATCATGGTAGTTTGGTATTTGTCATGCTTACCGATAAAGAAGGTGAAATCCAGATTACTGCAAAGGCAGGAGCATGCCCTGATGAAATACGTGAGTCATTAGTGAAACTAAAAGAACATTCTACTATTGCAGTAAAAGGAACCATAAAACCATCCAACAAGGCTCCACACGGTGCAGAAATAATTCCTATTGAATTAAGAATATTTTCTGCTGTCGAAAAAATTGCACCATTTTTACCACAAACAAAGGAAGTTGCAAATATTGATACCAGACTTGAGATTCGTGCAATTGACCTTCGAAGAAACATATTACAAAATGTATTCAAGATGCGTAACCTTGTTCTAAGATCTTTGCGAGATTATTTGTATGAAAATGGATTCGTTGAGGTAAATACACCAAAAATGATTGCAACCGCAACAGAAGGTGGTGCTGCGCTGTTTCCAATATTTTATTATAACAAAGAAGCCTTCCTGGCACAAAGTCCTCAGCTTTACAAAGAACAACTGACACTAAGTTTTGAGAAAGTGTTCGAGATTGCACCAATTTTCAGAGCAGAGCCTTCTAGAACTAATCGACATCTCTCAGAAGCAATTTCAATAGATTTGGAAGAAGCATTTTCTGATTATAATGATATAATGAAACACGTTGAAAATATAGTGTTCAATTCAATTAATGTTGTAAAACAATATGTAAGTTCAATTGAAAGTACAGATTATATTGTACCAGATACTCCTATTTCAATCCCGCAATATTCTTACACGGAACTTGTTGAAAAAATGCAAAGCGCTGGTGCAAAGATTGAATGGGGGGATGACTTGTATCCATCACAACTAAAAAAAATAAATCTCACTGGATTTTATTTTATAAAAGATTGGCCAATGGCACCTAAACCGTTTTATGTAAAAGCAAAAAAAGATAACCCAAAAATTTCAGAATCATTTGATCTTATGTTTGGAGATCTTGAGCTTTCATCAGGAAGTACAAGGATTGAAAAAAGATCTGAACTTGAAGAGCGCATGAAAAACAAAGGCTTCAAGCTTGACGCATTTGATTATCATTTGAAAGTCTTTGATTATGGAGTTCCTCCTCATGCTGGGTGTGGAATTGGTCTTGAAAGACTAATGATGGCGCTTACAGGAACAGAAAACATAAGGGACGCAACATTTTATCCAAGAGACGTAGACAGATTAACCCCATAAGTGCATTAGTATGATAGATAGAAAAGAAATTGAGCATCTAAGTGATCTAATAAAAGTTGAACTAAAGGATCCCGAAAAATACATTAAACAAGTAGAACAAATTTTGAATTATTTTGATAGATTAGATGCGGTAGATTTTGACTCCGAAGAAACATTAAGAAAAGAAGTAAAAATTGATGGCCTAAGAGATGACAAATATGTGCCATTTCAAGACAACGGTAAACCGCTCATTGACAAACTGAAAAAGGATCCGAATAACTACATCCGTGCACCAAAGATGGTATAAATGAATCTAGGAATTTCTGCCACTGAATTTATTGCTCAAGTGAAAGCAGGTATGATTTCTGTAGAAGAGTTCCTTGCACAAACTTTTGAAAGAATAAAAAAAATCGAACCGCAAATTCATGCCTTTATAACATTGAATGAAAATGTTGCAATGGTACAAGCAAAAGATATCGATAAAAAAATCAAGGCCAAAGAAAAAGTTGGTGCTTTCTTTGGCATGCCAATATCTGTAAAAGACAATATCTGTGTAGAAGGCTTGCGTACTACATGTGCTTCTAAAATGCTAGACAACTTTGTATCACCCTATGATGCTACAGTGATTACTAAACTGAAATCAGAAGATTCGATAATTGTAGGTAAAGTTAACTTGGATGAATTTGCGATGGGTTCAACCACTGAATTTAGTTATTTTGGCCCTACGAGAAATCCATGGAACACTGAATATGTTCCCGGGGGCTCTTCAGGTGGAAGTGGTGCATCAGTAAGTTCAATGGAATGTATTATTTCTCTTGGTTCTGATACTGGTGGATCTGTTAGAAGCCCTGCTAGTTTTTGCTCAGTGGTTGGATTAAAACCGACATATGGTCTAGTTAGCAGATATGGTTTGATCTCATATTCTAACAGCATAGAGCAAATTGGTCCTATTGCAAGACGTGTTGAAGACATTGCACTTGTTTTGGATATTATCTCTGGCGAAGATCCAAGAGACAATACGACTGTATCAAACAAGACTGTTGGTTATGCTAAAGATTTGAACGCTGGTGTCTCTGGAAAGAAAATAGGAATAATAAAACAAATGACTGGAGAAGGCCTTGATAAAGAAGTCTCTTCTGCCACCAACAAAGCCATATCAAAACTACAAAGTTTAGGTGCTCAATGCATTGAAATTTCACTTGATGCCGTTGAACATTCAGTTGAGGCGTATTATACCATTGCATCCGCAGAAGCAAGCAGTAACCTTGCAAGATATGATAATATACGTTATGGTTTTGATTATAGTAATGAAGGTTTTGAATTCAAAGCATACATTTCAAAGGTTCGTAGTAACTTTGGACCAGAAGTAACGCGAAGAATGCTACTTGGAGCATTTGTATTATCTGCAGGATACTATGGAAAATATTACTTGAAAGCACAAAAGGTAAGAACAATGATAAAATCTCAGATTGATGATGCATTCAAGAAAGTGGATCTGCTATTGTGTCCTACGATGCCGATTTTACCATTTAAAATTGGAGAAAAGGTAGACGATCCATTAAAGCTATACCTATCTGACATTAATACAATCACTGCAAACCTTTCTGGAATACCTGCAATCTCAGTACCATTTGAAATATCAAACTCTGGTCTCCCAATAGGAATCCAATTGTTGGCCAATTCATTTGAAGAAAAGAAACTATTGCAAGGTGCCTATGCCTTACAAGAATCAACAAAACTGCAGGAGGTACCGATTTGACAAAAATAGGATTAGAAATTCACTGTCAACTAACAAAACTAGAGAGTAAACTATTTTGTAATTGTAAAGCAGACTATCGCAATTTACCTACGAACCAAAATATCTGTCCAGTGTGTGTAGGTTTGCCAGGTTCGCTTCCTATGCTTAACAAAAAAGCAGTGGAAAAAGCAGCTCTGATATCTCTTGCATTAGGATGTAAAATACCTTCTAAAATAGGGTTTTTCCGTAAAAATTACTTTTATCCAGATTTGCCAAAGAACTTTCAGATCACGCAATACAACGCCTATGGTGATACAAGCATAGGCTATGATGGAAAAATTGAGATAGAAGGAAAAGAAATCAGAATTCGCAGAATTCAGCTTGAAGAAGATCCAGGTAGACTGGTGTACGAGGGTAGTTCACAACAAACCATGATCACTCTAGTTGACTATAACCGAGCTGGAACACCACTTGTAGAGATTGTTACAGAACCTGACTTTGAGACTCCTAAACAAGTACGTGTCTTTCTCAATGTTTTGGCAGATTTAGTCGAAAACATTGGAGTTTCTGACCCATATCTTGAGGGAGCACTTCGTGTTGATGGAAACATATCTATAGGAGATGGAAATCGAGTTGAAATCAAAAATGTAGGATCATTTAGAGATATAGAAAAAGCACTGCATTTTGAAATAACACGACAACAAAGTCTGCTTGATAGAAATATTTCTATACATGCAGAAACAAGACACTGGGATGATGCACGAAAAATTACAGTTTCATCAAGATCAAAAGAGGAGGAACAAGACTACAGATATCTACCTGAAGCGGACATTCCGATAGTTCTAATTGAAAACAATACTGTTACCAGTTTATCAAAACAAATGCCTGAAAGCATTGTAGCTAAAAAAGAAAGATATGTAAAAAAATATGGTATCCCATTGCAAGTTGCAAATGTCTTGTCATCTGACAAGTTTTATTCTGACATGTTTGAAAAAGCGCATACGCAAAACAACGCAAAAGAAGTGGCAAATATTATCACTACTGATCTGATGGGATTTGCCGATACCCGCGAGAAAAAATTAGAATTAAAAGTTACACCAAAACATATTTCAGATCTTGCTGATGCGATAATCAATAACAAATTAACAAGAAATTCTGGTAAGACGGCTTTGCAGGAAATGATCAAAACTGGAAAGTATTTGAAAGAAATAATGTCTACGCTTGATTTGGGACAGGTAAATGATGCATCTTCTATAGAGCAAGTAATATTGGAGGTCTTTTCAGAAGAAGAAAAAGCAGTTTCTGAAGCAAAACAAAATCCTGATACAATAAATTATCTTGTAGGAAAAGTTATGAGGAAAACAAAAGGAAAGGCCGATCCTACAATCACGTTAGAAATCATACGGAGAAAACTACTTTCCTAATAATGAAACTGTTTCTCCATCCTTATCGATTTTAATTGGAACTCCTGACTCTTCTTTTGGATCTAGGGAATATACTGCTCTTGGAGAAAACATTATGACATCAGGTGTCTTGTTTTTACTAATTTGTTCAAATACTTTAGTTGATGTCTTACCTGTTACAGAACGTGCTATGATTCTGTTATCTTCATTTTTTCTTTAGGATCTGTAAGAAATACTACTTTACCTTTCATTTGAAATCCTTTCAATTCTTTCTTGTCAAATACAGCTACGCTAACCCATGGTATGCTGCGAAAATTTCCTTGTGATTTGTGTTTGAAAAAGTCTAGCCAATATATTGATGATTCTGAAAAATGAAATGATGTCCTTGGAGACAAATTTGCAAGCCCGTTTATATCTACGGATCCCACAACGATGAATTTCTGATTTTTCAACATTTCTTGTACATCTGTGGGAATCTTTACCATGTGATTGGATTGTATCTCTGTTTATTAAATTAAAAGATTATTCTCTCTGCTGATAATCTTACATCTTGCCAAATTCATCTTCATCCGAGTATGCTCTTTCTGCATGCTCCTCAATATCAAGTCCAGCTTCTTCGACTTTGGGTGATACTCTGACTCCTATTAGTACATCTATGACTTTCATTATTGCAAATGTCCCGAAAAATCCCATGACTCCTGCAACTCCAACTCCAATGGCTTGAATTAACAGCTGTTCGGGATGTCCAAACAGTAGTCCATTTGGACCTGCAGGATTAACTATGCTGCTTGCAAACACACCGATTCCAAGCGAACCTATAATTCCTGCAACACCGTGAACTGAACTTACATCTAATGCGTCATCTATTTTTAGATGTTCTTTAAAGAATAACACTGCCAAATAAGATACGATTCCTATTGCTATGCCTAAGACAAAACTGTGTTCAACACTTACATACCCTGATGCAGGTGTAATTCCTGCTAAACCTGCTATTGCTCCATTGATTGCAGATATTATACTTGGTTTTCCTGTACGCATCCATGATAATCCTACCCAGATAAGAGCAGAAATTGATGAAGCAATATGTGTGTTAATGATGGTATTTCCTGCTAGACTGCCTGAAGCTAATGCACTTCCGGCATTGAAACCGAACCATCCTAACCATAATAACGAAGAACCAAGAACTGCAATAGGTATACTGTGTGGAATCATGATTGATGGGCCATAGTTTAATCTTCTTCCAAGTACTAGCGCTGCAGCTAAGGCCCCCATTCCTGCACTTGTGTGAATGACAATCCCTCCAGCAAAATCTACTACTCCCATCTTTCCTAGCCATCCTCCGCCCCATACCCAGTGGACTAATGGATAATAGATCAGCCCACTCCATGCTACGATGAATATTACATATGCACTAAACTTCATTCTCTCAGCAATCGCACCTGTCAAAAGCAGAGGTGTAATTACTGCAAACATCATCTGAAACTTTGCAAACAAAACTCCTGGAATTGTTGGTGCATATGCCAAACCTGAATCATATGGCACGTTTCTCAAAAACGTCCAATCCATGTTTCCTACAACGCCTACACCAGTATCAGGACCAAATGCTAAACTAAAGCCAAAAGTAAACCACATCACACTCAGAATTGCTAATCCAAAGAATATTTGCATGAAAATAGAAACCGTATTTTTTCGTCGTAGTAGTCCAGCTTCAAATAGTCCTAATGCTGGTATCATAAGCAGTACAAGACTGGATGCTATTAGCATCCATGCTGTGTCTCCCGTATCTATTGGCAAGATTTGTCTACTTGAAAACTAGCTGTATAAAAAAATATTGTTTATTATCAAAACTCGTTAATGATAATTATGCAAAAGATTTTTTAATGTGGTTTGGAATTTTGTTTCGTCTTGCTGAAGATTGAAACTATAATGCCTGAAAATGATATTAAAGCGATCAGTGATGCACTAAAAAAAATCCAAGTTGGAGGAATTACCGCCTATAAGGGCTGGGGTCGAGGAAAAACAATAGCCCATGAAATTCATGCGTCTAAAGGAACAGAAATCTTCACTCCTGAATTCAGCGAGAGATACATCATTGAAGTTATAGTTGCCAATGAAAAGAAAAATCAAGTGATTGAAGCCATACGTTCTAACTCAAAATTCGGAAAAATCTTTGTTTCTGATATCGTAGAAGCATTTGATATCCAAACTGATAAGAAAGATGAACAAACAATTTGATAGTTATTACATTGTTCCTCTGGAAGGTCAAATATGATTCGAATTGATGCGGTTGTCCCACAAAATGATGTTAAAGCGATCAGTGATGCACTAAAAAAAATCCAAGTTGGCGGAATTACGATTTTTAAAGCACGCGGACGTGGAAAAAGTATAGGTCCAAAATTACACGCTGCAAAGGGAACAGAGGTTTTCACCCCCGAATTCACTGACAGGTACATAATTCAAGTTATTGTTTCTGAAAAAGATGAAAATGAGGTGATTTCTCTTATCCGAAATAATACAAAAATTGGCAAGATCTTCATATCTCCCATCTCTCGCGCAATAGATATTGCGTCTGGAGATGAAGGTGAGAAAGCAATTTAAATACATCACATTGATTTTGCAAGTTTTACAATCTTAGAGACGGCTCACCTCAAATGTTTACCTGAAATTATCATCTTTGATAATTATATTGATAATATAATATGGATTATTGCGAAATATCAATATCATGAGAAAAATAATCATGGGTTTACTTTTAGGACTTATTGCAACAACATTTGCAGTTGCCCATGCGGAGTCCAGTACTTTTATCTTGAAAGGTAGCGGAGCAGCTGTAATTAATTCAGATAATCTAAAATTGTATAATTCTATTTTACACATGTCCTTATCTGGAATATCATCTGTTTCTAATGGTATTGTAATCATGAAAATGATAATTTGTCGATAGTTGCACGATTTGTTCCAAACACTTGGTCATTCTCTTATGGTAATGATGGTTCATTAAATGATTGGGGTTCCATGTTTCACACGTAATGATCTGGAATAGATAAACAATACTGCCATGGCAAAAGTAAGAACGATGAATGACCATGATCCAAATTCGGGAATTATCTGTGTGCCAGTTATTGTGATTTCTTTAGTATCAGATTGGAAAGGAATCGTAAGAGTGCGAGAACTGTCTGATTTTGTTTCCTGAGGTGTTATCTGGCTTCCGTCTTCTTGTACTGAAAACTGACTATCCTGCTGTCCCTGTTTGGCATCTATCACGTTTCTGGGCAATATTATTTGTAATGAGCCATTACCTGAAGACTGAATTGAAATGGCAAGAGATTTGGTATTGATGACTGGAGTTATTGAGATTATTTTACCATTGGTAATTTTATATGTCGCGTTGTACATTGCACCTTGAATCTCTATTGGATACTTGCTTAGACCAGTAAACTCAAAAGTAGATTTTGCCGTCGTATCCTTGCTACCATACGTGACATCTATCTCATACGTTCCTGGACTTGTCCAGAGGCTGCCTCCAGCTGTTACCTGGGTGGAATAACTATTATTTGCATCAGGGCTTGTTTGACCAATCATGACAACACGCTGGTTTGGATCTTTGATTACTATTGATATTGGGATACTAATCTGCACACTCACTGTTCCAGATATGATTATTTTGTCTCCATCAGAATATGAGGTTTTATCCGTAGTCAGAGTTATGGTATTAGATGTTTGTCCAAATGCGGTATGATATGATAAGACAAGGAGTACAATTACGAATAAGGCAAGACCAGACTTCATTACTTCAAGCTTGTTGAGTTGGTATTTAAAAACTTCATCGATCTAAAGCAGTAAATGTGTGCATTGCCGTGCAATGCGGTCCTTATTGATAATCGTATTTCCTGCTTAAATTCATTGGAAAAGATAGAGTCTGTATGAGAGTTCAGGTGCCTAAGTATACTGCGCCAGTAATTACTTTATCGCAAGAAAAAACAATTCACGATGCAGTTTTTTTATTGTTACAAAATGATATAAAAAGAATCGTTGTTGCAAAAGATAACATACCAGTTGGAATGTCACAGAACGAGATATTGGTGGATTTCTAGAACGCGATACCTCTTCCCGCACTCTTGATGAAATCAGACTTGAAGAAATTATGAGCCAGAACATTGTAACTATAAATGCATAACAAGATGATCTAGCAGCACAAGCGGCAATACATATGGTCACTTTTCAAATTAGTTCAGTTATTGTAGTTAATGAGGATGTGTATTAGTTGGGATTGTCACAAGTCCGATATTGTAAAAAATTTTGCTCAATTGTTAGGGGAACATACCGTGTTCGTAACTACATGTCAAAGAAATTAATTACATGTAGAAAATCTGATTTCCTAATGACTTGAAGATCATGCACGATGATTTCCTTGGCAAGTTTCTTTCTTTTTCTAAAATCACCTATTCTGGAATAATCTGATTTTCCTTTTACGAACTGTTTTATAGTTTCAATCCATTTCTTCCAGAAATTTCATCATTTCGGTAATTCTACCTATCCTGATGCCACCAACCGGGCCACATGCCATTATTTGCATGATTTTAAATGGGAAAATCAGCCATTATAACGATTCTATTTTTTGATAATTTTCAGATTTGAGATTGGAGAGTCATCTTAAAATATTCATATTTGCTGAATCACTTACATGCAAGGCACTAGCGCACTTGACAAATATGACGAAAAAAAGGCACACAAAGCACTCAAAATGTTATTAACTGACAAAAGCAATGAATTCCGCGAGCTTGCAATTGGTATAGGTTACCCAACCAATACACAAGATTGGGAATTGATAATCTTGAATTTCTGCCTTGATTTTGATGATTGTTTTGCTGCATGGTCAGACAAACATAATGCTCCTGATCATATGCAGGTACACAAATGTAATACCTTGATGAGACAAATAGGACTTGGTAAAACAAATATGCTTGAAGTTACACACTTGCAAAACGCTGCTTATAGAATTGCGGAAGATTTCAAAGCAATCTATAAAAGAATAGAATGATACAAGTCAACATTTCAAATATGCTTTCTAATTCTTGAAATACAGTTAACCTTCTGAGGCTGATTTTCCACCGTCTACATTCAATAATATGCCTGAAATCCACCTTGCTTCATCTGATGCAAGATACACGGCAGCATTTGCAACGTCTGACGGTTCTCCTATTTTGTTAAGTGGCTGTCTGTCTTCCAATGCTTTTCTAGCTTCTGGATATTCAAGATATGATCTTATCATACCCGCATTGACAATTCCAGGATTGATGCAATTGCATCTAATATTTTTTCTTGCATATTCAACTGCTATTCCTTTTGTAAACATGTTTAATGCAGCTTTTGTTGTGCAATACACTGTTAAATGGACTTTTGGGATGGCCCTTTCTGCCGATATTGAGCCTATGTTGATTATGCATCCTGCTTTGTTTTCTAGCATTTTGATTAATACCAATTTTGTAATTCTGAATGTACCATACAAATTTGTATTAATTAGTGACGACCAATCTCTTTCGGACATTTCATGAAAATGTATTGGATCATTAATTATGGCTGCATTATTTACAAGAATGTCTATTTTTCCATAATGGTCCATTATTTGATTTACAGTCTGAATAACTTGTGATTCGTCTGTTATATCACATGGTATTGCAACTGATCTCGAATTATTTTTAAGAGATGATCTCGCTTTTTCAAGTTTGTCCATACTTCTTCCTATTAATACGACATTTGCACCTTCTTCAGAAAACTTTCTACATATTTCTGCACCTATGTCGCTAGATGCGCCAGTAACTATAGCTACTTTATCCTTTAACCTCATGTGCTATTTTTGGGAATAATACTATATAATATATTATGAATTCATGCCGTAAGGAACTACGTTGTCATAACGTTTTCATTTATAGATTTTTGAATTTATTTATTGAATCTTGAATCTAACAAGAAGGGATATGCTTTTGCCATTCTTGCAGCTGCATTTTTCGGATCAGTTTCAACTCTTGCAAAACCATCTCTTGAATCCATAAACCCAACGCTGCTTACTTGTATGGTGTACCTTATCTCTGCCGCTGCAATAACACCTGCAACACTTCATAAATCGATGTCATTTCGAAGAAAAGACTTCTTACTCATTTTAGGTGTAACAATATCAGGCGCAGTCATTGCCCCTTTGATGTATTTTCATGGCTTGCAAATCACAACTGCTTCTAATACTGCAGTTCTTTCTAACATGGAGACCGTCTTTACAGTTGCAATAGCAATTCTCTTTTTCAAAGAAAAACTAAACAAAATTGGATACATTGGACTTGTGATGGTTACTCTAGGTGGTGTAATAGTTATTACTGATCTACGCCTTTCTAATTTTGGTATTCAACTAGATGCAGGAAATTTACTTATCATAGGTTCATCACTATTTTGGGCATTAGATAATAACATAAGCA
This sequence comes from Nitrososphaerota archaeon, assembly GCA_021325595.1. Lineage (GTDB taxonomy): Archaea > Thermoproteota > Nitrososphaeria > Nitrososphaerales > Nitrosopumilaceae > Nitrosotalea. The sequence continues at coordinate 102,763 of JAJPGX010000030.1, forward strand.
AAATAATAACTAAAAGAATAAGTGTACTCAAGATTGCACAACTCAAATCTGTAATTGGTGGTGGATTATTACTCGCTGTTGCCATGGTCACTAATGTTCCAATTTTAATTAAAATCACAGAAATTCCATTTATTTTATTACTTGGGACGGTTGGCTTTGCCGCTTCACTATATTGTTTCCTAAGAGCACTTAAAATAATTGGAATAGTAAAGACAATAGTTATTTTTGCAACTTCATCTGTCTTTGGTTTAATTTTTGCAGTCCTCTTTTTGCATGAAGAAGTAAGCATATACCAAATAGGAGCAATTATAGTTATGATTTCGGGAGTTTATTTGATTAATAGGAAAGGTGAGATTGAACCAACATTGGTTCCTCCAGAATATTGATCTTTAATGTACTATGATTACTGGACAATCTGTTTCTTCAGATATGTTTCTACTGACACTACCCAGAGTCATTATTCTTGAGATACCTGAAAGACCACGACTTCCAACCACCACCAAATTGATATTATGTTGCTTGATAAATTGTAACAGTTTTTTAGAAACGGGTCCTTCTAAAACAAAACTCTTTATGCTTATACCAAAATTTTCACCGCTTTGTTGTATCTCGTACATTGAAGACTTGGCTGATTCTTTTACTGCTCTTTTTATTTGTTCTAGACTTTTTTGTTCTGATCTTGAAAAGAATTTTCCCGGAGGTTTAACTTGGCTTATATCTACAACGTTAACCACGTATACTTGTGCTTGATTTATTTTAGCTAACTGGGTATCTATGTGGAGGGCTTTTTTGGAATATTCTGACCCATCATAAGGTGCTAATATGTTGCGATACGTGCCATTCATAGTTTTACTCTTATCGATGTATGAATTAAATCAATTTGTAAATTTCAAACTTGATAATTATCATAATTGATAATCTTGACGCGAATTCAAATATTTTATAAATTCAATAAGATTGACTTGGTTTATCTCAATTTGTCTATTCTATGCAAAGGGTGACTGTATTTTACTTATGAGTAAAAAAGAAACTCGTACTCAAATGCCACGGGATGTTGTTTGTACCTGTAAGGTTTGTAATCACGGAATTGCTCGAGACTGTATAAAACTGAATTGTGATTGTTGTACTATGGATGATCATTCTATGATATTGGATGGTATGGTTGGATTTGGATCAATACCCAAAAAATAAATCCGGTAAGAGTTCGGTCAAAATACGGATCGATTCAGTAATACTTCGTGGAGATATTGTTTTTCCAAAAAACCCTGTAGGGATTGTACTTTTTGTACATGGCAGCGGAAGCAGTAGGCTGAGTCCACGAAATAGGTTTGTTGCAGATGTTTTAAATCAAAACAAAATAGCTACCCTTCTATTTGATTTATTGACTGCAGAGGAGGAAGAAATTGATTCTATAAGCGGTGCATTGCGATTTAATATAGATCTCTTGTCTGATAGACTAATCAAGGTAACTGACTGGGTTCTGAAAAACTATGGCAAATTGAATTTAAAAATTGGATATTTTGGGGCCAGTACTGGTGCAGCAGCTGCACTAGTGGCAGCCTCAGAAAAATCTACAATGATACACGCAGTTGTTTCAAGAGGAGGTAGACCTGATTTAGCAGAAGATAAACTCGGGAAGGTTAGATGTCCTACATTACTTATCGTTGGTGGATATGATGATGTCGTAATAGATCTGAATAAAGAGGCAATGACTAAAATGAATTCAGAAAAAAAACTGGTTATAATTCCAGGTGCAACTCATCTGTTTGAAGAAAAAGGAAAACTGGAAGATGTTTCTAAATATGCTTCTAACTGGTTTTTAAAATATTTTGGAGGTACGACATAGATTGGTTTTTAAAAACCGAGAAGATGCTGCAGAAAAACTCGCAAAAAAATTGGAAGGATTTAGAGACGAAAATCCCATTATTCTCGCAATTCCACGAGGTGGTGTAATTACTGGAGATGTGATTGCAAAAGCATTAGGTGCAAAACTTGACATCGTAGTATCTCGTAAAATAGGTGCACCTAACAATCCTGAATTGGCAATTGGCGCAGTAATGCATGATGGTAGTTTCTTTCCTAATTCTGAACTAATACAAATGCTCCAAATTCCTCAATATTATATTGATGAAGAAATTCAATCACAACTTAAGGAAATTGAACGAAGACTTGTAAAATTTCGTGGAAGTAAAAATTATGATCTAAAAGGAAAAACTGTAATATTGGTTGACGATGGAATTGCTACCGGTGCAACAATATTTGTAGCCATACAGTGGATAAAAAAACAAAACCCTAAAAGATTAGTTGTTGCAGTTCCTGTAGGGCCTCAAGATACACTTGAAAGATTAAAACAGATCGTTGAGGTTGTTGTTTTGGAATCGCCATATTCCTTTGGTGCAGTGGGAGAATTTTATGATGTTTTTGATCAGGTTGAGGATTATACTGTTGCAACTATAATGAACGGTTATGGATACCGACCTAAAAATATCTCATAATTTCATTCCTAATTACACAATAAACACAGAATTTGATTGTGCATTTACTAGTATGAAATGAAAAGTACACTAATTCTCACATATGATAATCTTCTTGGGTGTTGAAATATTTCAAGAAGAAATATTTTTCATGCAAAAACTTTGTCTGAATGACAATTGCTACAATATTGCCAAACAGCTGACAAAGAAACTAGAGTTCTTATCGCATGTATCTCGTTACATCGAAGATGCACAAAAAAGTAAGAACTCGCAGGCTGAATCAGTCTGGCAAACAATCAGAGCTGGTGAAGAAAAACATGCAGAAATGCTTCGGGATCTAATCATTGCCGAAATAAAAAGCAATAAGCTCTGAATTTCCTTTCTTTCTATCTTTTAATTAGTTTTTGAATTTCTTGTGTAACTAGAGGCAAGAATGCTCCTACATCAGTTACTATTCCTAGGGCTTGCCATGTTCCACGGTCCATTAGTTTGGTTACTGTTGGCTGATTGATATCAACTACAATTACTTTTACATCTGCCGGAAGCATGTTTCCTGTAGCAATTGAATGCAACATGGTAGAAATCATTATTACCATTTTTGCATCTTTTAGAATCTCTTTGTATTTTTTTTGTGCAGACAACATGTCTGTTATAACATCTGGGAGTGGTCCATCATCTCTTAATGATCCTGCAAGAACAAATGGAATTTTATTTTTAACACATTCGTACATAATTCCTTTATTGAGTAATTTTTCTTCTACCATCTTTACAATTGAACCAGCTTTGAAAACTGAATTTATTGCTCTCATATGATTTCTGTGCCCTCGAATTGCAAGTGTCCCGTCTTTTACATTCATGCCAAGTGAAGTTCCAAGCGTAGAATATTCTATATCGTGTACCGCTAATGCATTTCCTGCAAGAACTGCATCTATGAATCCCAGTCTTATGAGTGATGCAATGGAATCATCTGCACCGGTGTGAACTATGGCTGGTCCTCCAACTAACACAATTTTTCCTCCCATTTTTTTTGTTTTGTAAATATCTTCTGCCACTTTTCTTGCAATGTGTTGAGTAGGCCTCTCACTTGAACTACCGCTTCCCATGAATTGAAATAGGTTTACTCCTTCTCTTGGTCTTTCTGGTGGAGTAATTCGTATTCCACGTTCTCCTATCACTATCTTATCTCCTTTCTTTATCTCTCGTATTGGTGTACAAAATGCACGTCCTGATTTGATTACTATGCATTTGTCCATCATCATATTTTCAACTTTTATCCATTTTCTGTTGTAATAAATTTCAGTGTGATTATTGGTAGTACTGTAAAAATCATCTGGCATTACCATATCTTTTGGTGCTAATGCGATTTCTATTTCCTGTTGAATTTTTGACGTTGCTCCTTCTCGGTAAACGGATTCAAGTATTTGGTTGAGATGTTCTTTGGATTTTCCTTGGATCAACAGCTTTGCATAACTTTCATCTTTCTTGCGTTTTCCAACTTTGAATTCTTGAACTTGAAACTCTCCTTTCAAATCCATAATTATGTCAAATATCTTTGTAAGGATCATTGAATCTATGAGATGACCTTTAACCTCAATTGTGTGCTCAAACTTGGCCATTTACTAAATGAGGTGTTTGTGCCAATTTAATCTTGGTGGTTAATTTTTCGTAAATTTTCTTGAAATAATTATAACACTGATTATTGAAAGCGTAATTGTTAGTCCTGAAAGCATGCCAAATTCAGGTACTGTCTGATGATCAGGATATGGATACCATGTAGAGGTTATACTTCTACCTAATGAATATGTAAAAGAAACTGTGATTCCATCATCTCCACCCGCAGCGATGTACCCGTCGGTTGGACCACAAACAGGTGAACAAACAGATGTAGTTGAAGATAGTATCACTTCCCCTGAAAAGATTCCTGTATCAGGACCTGTCTCCTCTAACATGTATGGTATGCTTGCTTCTCTTGTTGATATGGTGACAATGCCATTAGAGTCATCACCTATTGTGTCTATGGTATATGGGTTGGAGTTAAAATCAGGAGCATGAATTAGAATATGAATAATAGAGCCTGGCGAATATGTGTCACTGTAAATGCTTATAGGCGAACTTGCGTCAGCATTTTGTAAAAAACCTTCTTCTGAATTAAATTGTAACAATAACGCAAAAAATACTCTAATCATAAGATATGTTATTAATTTTTTGTTAATGATTTTGAAAATGTACATGGTGCTATTATACAGGAAGTGTTACTTCGCCTTTATACTCTGTAATGTTTTCTGCTTGTAATTTTTTTATTATGTGGTCTTTTCTCTCCATGTTCAATCCACGAACAATTGCCTTTGAAATGCCGTTTTTATCACAAATTACTATCATGTATCCGGAAACATCTGTAAGGATGTATCCTCCTGCATCATTTAGAACCGCATAAAGATTTTCTTCGCCTACTGGCTCCCACACATTTGTTCTATTGTCCCTTAATGCTAATGCTGGCATTGCTTGCTCATTTGATAGTTTGTTTAGATATTCTCTTGCCTCTTTGACTCTTTTTTCTCCAATTTTCAATGCCGCAAAATACTGCATAAGTAAAAAAATGACTCCTTATTATTTATAGGATATTGTGTCGATTATCTTCAATAACTCATTTGACTTGATTTCTTTTCTTGCAGATTCTACAAATGCCTTCAACTTATCATTTGGAAATCCTTCTGATGAATACTTTGCCGCTTGTATTGCCATTTCCAGTTTATCAATATCGTGCAGTAAAATTGCTTCTTTTGTAGTCTGATCTGAATATTCTTTCCAGATTGAATTGTATTCTTTTGCAAGCTCATCTGGTAATTTTGATAAAATTTCATACATTATCTCGTTTTCAATTGTTGTTTTATCATTCTTTGAAATCTCATCTGGTGTAAAATCTCCCATTATTGATTCTGCTAGATCATGTAATAATGCCATTTTGATGATTTTCTCTGTGTCTAGGCGCTTTGAATCAGATAAAACCATGGCCATAATAGCCGTGCAATATGAATGATCTGCAACTGATTCTGGATGTTCAATGCCAACTTTACTCTTCCAACCTTTTCGTGGAACTTTCTTTAGCTCTGATACCAAATAAAAGAAATCAAACATGACGTGTTTAATGAACCAGTCAGTTTTATTCTTTGATTATTATATTGAAAAATTCATTTGCGAACAAGATAAAAATGACATGTTAGCAATGAATCTATTGACCAAGATCTATACCAAAACTGGTGACGATGGAACAACTGGATTAATCGGGGGATTGAGAACTAAAAAATCTAATCCTAGAATTGTGGCCTATGGTTCGGTTGATGAGCTAAACGCATCACTGGGTGTAATTTTATCTCTTAAAAAACTGGGAGAAGACATACAAGATTTACTTGTACAAATCCAAAATGATCTTTTTATTGTAGGTGCTGATCTTGCAAATCCTAATCTTGATAATAAATCTAATCGGGTGTCATCTCAGATGATTGCTTATTTGGAAAAGCAAATTGATAAACTCGAAGAGAAATTATCACCTATAACATATTTTATTTTGCCAGGTGGAGATACCATCGCATCATATCTACACTTATCTAGAACAATATGCAGGAGGGCGGAAACAAACATTGTAAGTTTATCTGAATCCGAATCTATAAACAATAACTGTGTAGTCTACATGAACAGATTATCCGATCTTCTTTTTGTTGTAGCACGTATTGTAAACAAACGAAAAAAAATTCGTGACGTTGCTTGGAAAAAATAAGAAAGACACACTTTAATTCCCCTATGATTGGACTATCGAATGTGCCACCGTAGCTCAGCCCGGGAGAGCACTCGGCTGAAGACCGAGCTGTCGCGCGTTCAAGTCCCGCCGGTGGCACTAGTATTTTCAATTAATATGAAATCATAATTGTTCCTTTTCTGGGTGCTGTATAACTGTCAGATAATCTTCCACTTGTCTATTCTTGGTTGATGAATTATAGTTGCCCTATCTGCTTCAAACTAAAGTTATCATCGTTAATCTCTACCTGAGAGATTAGCATGTGCCCACCTACGCGTCTAATTTCATAATCACCTACTGTTGCCAAGTATAGATCCATCTTTTCATTATATTATCAGTAGAAAATCCCATTCTGTCAAGCTTCTTTAGAACATACTTGCTAATTACTTGATCATCAAAACAAGTTTCGTTAACGAATACTTTTCTTGACGAATTCAACAAAATCAATTCCAATGCCACCCCAATACGCCCATCGTCTAAACATGTTTTCTTTTACTACGCCGTTTTAGATAAGAACGAATTAGCTGGATATGCAATTACTTAGGTGTAACCTAGATCAGCCGGAGTACACGATTCTAACTTACAAAGCATCAATGCGTACATATTATGCCCTCACAACCTCCGCCAAATTCAGAATCTGCAACGATTTGTCTTTCACTATCTCTAGGCGTTTCAATGGTAAGTACCTGATCCGATTTACTACCATACCTATAGACTGTCACTCCTTTAGATCTTAATCTATAAGCAAGCAAGTATGCCTTTTTTACATCCTCTATGCTGGCATTTTTTGGAAGATTTACCGTTTTACTGACTGCGTTATCGGTATATTTCTGGAATGCCGCTTGCATCTTAATGTGAACAGCTGGAGATATATCTAATGCAGTAACAAATGTTTTTTTGATTTTTTTAGGAATGTTTGGAATTTTTTGAATGGTTCCTGATTTTACTATCTCATTTAGAAGTTTTTGAGAATAGACTCTGCTCTTTTTAGTCATTTTCTTAAATTCACTATTAGTTTCAATTAATCTAACTCCATCCATGACATTTCTTACATATGATATGGAAAATAATGGCTCGATACCAGATGAACATCCGGCAATGATTGATATTGTTCCAGTAGGAGCGATTGTAGTAACTGTTGCATTTCTCATATTATGATATTTTGTCTTCCACACACTCTTATCAAAATTTGCAAAGTTGCCTCTTTCTTTTCCCAACTCTTGTGATGCTTTATGTCCTTCATTTTCAATAAATTGCATAATCTTTTCTCCAATTTGGAATGCTTTTTTCGAGTCATATGAAACATTCATCTTAATCAATGCGTCAGCAAATCCCATTATACCTATGCCTATCTTTCTATTAGATAGTGTAATTTGTCTAATTTGTTCAGAAGGGTATCTGTTAACATCAATCACATTATCAAGAAATCGAACTCCCGACCATACTATTTTTCGTAATTTTTTCCAATTTATTTTGTTTTTTGAAATCATTTTCCCTAGGTTAATTGAACCCAAATTACATGACTCCCAAGGAAGTAGTGGCTGTTCACCACATGGATTGGTCGCTTCGATCTCACCTTCTAGTGGAGTTGGGTTGAAACGATTTATCTCATCAATGAAGATTATTCCAGGATCACCAATTTTCCACGCGTTTGCAATTATTAGATCAAATACTCTTTTTGCATTTAATTTACCAGTTATTTGTCCATTACGTGGGTTGACAAGAGGATATTCTTCGTCATTCATAACGGATTTCATAAATTTGTCTGTTACTGCAACTGAGATGTTAAAATTGCTGAGAAATCCTTCTTTTGATTTACATGATATGAATTCTAGTATATCTGGATGATCAACTCGAAGAATTCCCATGTTGGCTCCACGCCTCTTACCTCCTTGTTTTATGACTTCTGTAGTTTTATCAAAAATTGTCATGAATTTTACCGGTCCAGAAGCTATTCCGCCTGTTGATTTTACTAGATCACCTTGAGGCCTTAAATGGCTGAAATTAAAACCTGTGCCTCCCCCACTCTGATGAATGATGGCAGTCCATTTCACAGCGTTGAAGATTTCTTCAAGTGAATCTTCAACTGGAATGACAAAACATGCTGACAGTTGACCTGTTTTTGTACCTGCATTCATAAGGGTAGGTGTATTTGGCAAGAATTCCAATCTTGACATCATCTGGTAAAACTGTGTTTCGATTTTTCTAACATCTGTGGCATGATTAAATTGTGTTTCTGCTGATGCGATAGCTTTTGCTACTCTTTTAAATAATTGGGCAGGTGTTTCAATAGTTTCTCCTTTCTTATTTTGCAGTAAATAACGTCTTTGAAGAACCTTGATAGCGTTTACCCCTAAACCAATATCGTCTTTTATTCCAAAAATTTGCCTGTGTTTCATATGTAAAAATACTAGTATCCCAAGTAAGTATCAGATATTCCTTGTTCATCAACTATTTTGTGTTTGTTATTACAATCAGAGCAAACCAGTACTGCTCTCCAACTTTTTACATCTTCATCACTTGTAGGGATGTCTGACCAAAGTCCTATTTTTACTGAAGCCGGTCTTCCACAGTAATAGCATACTCCTCTATCAGATTCATCAACATGTATGACCCGGTGTTCTTTTTCATTCATTTTTAATAATTTCTATACTTAATTTAGGTTAATAAAGTTCTAAAAGATTCTCATATTTGATATCAAGAACAGATTGCAGAACAATACCTATCATATTCTAGACGTTGCGACTAATAAAAATGAAACAGAGTTGATTTTATTAATTCTTAATAGTTTTAAGCAGACGTTACCATATATGAATCTGTGATCACTATTTGATAACACATTCCTCAGTACAAATAGCAAATGCTCTGCTTGGTATTAATGCAGTATCCATAAATTTCAATAAACCATTTTTGTATACTTTTGTTTCAGGTATCAAAGGACCAATGTACTGTGATAACAGAAGATTACTTAGTCATCCAAAAAAAAGAAGAATGTTGGTAAATGAGTTTGTGAAAGTTGCAAAAAAATTAAAATTTGATGTAGTGGGCGGTGTTTCCACTGGCGGAATTCCTTGGGCTGCACTTGTGGCAGAAAAACTAAACAAGCCAATGATTTACATCCGACCAGAACCAAAAGGATATGGGAGAAAACGTCAAATCGAAGGTGATTTTAAAAAAGGTAGCAAGATTCTCTTGATTGAAGACCTGATTAGTACTGGTAGTAGTGCGATATCTGCAATTAGAGCAATCCGAAAAAACAATGGTAGCGTTTCTGATTGCATCTTTATTTTTACATACGAATTTGACATATCAAAAAAAAATTTTAGTAAAATTAAGTGTAAAATGCATCCACTTCTTACCTTCTCTGATCTAGTGCAAATTGCAACAAAACAAGGATATCTTAAGAAAAATGAAAGTATTAAATTGATAAAATGGAATGAAGATCCTAAGCACTACAAAAATTAAACATGTTAAATACGAATTATTTTACATTTTCCTAAATATCTTGGCTAATCAAGAATAAGATTATCATATTTGATATTGTTCATCATGCTTTATTATTGATGAAAAAAACGCATTTTTGTTGATTAGTCGATACGCCATAATAGGAATTACAATAGGTGTATTTTTTGTAGGACTATCAATCGGATATATTGTTTTTCAGCCATCTACAAGAATGGTGCAAAATATGTCACAGGGTTCAATGATGTGGAATGCGCCAGGATTATCAAACACATGGATGAATGACATGATGACCAATCCTGATCTTATGAAAGAATGGGAAAATTCCATGATGAAAAATCCTCAATTTATGAACAAGTGGATGACTGAATTAATGTCCAATTCCGATTTTCGTCAACAGTATATGGGTCCTTGGTTTATGACACAAAATAAAGAATTTACAAACCAAATGATGAAAATAACCGATGAACAAAATGCAACATTTTACGCTCATCCTATTATCAAAACTAACATGGTTTCAATAGAACCAGATGCGTGGCAATATAATAAAACCGAGTCTTATTCTCCAATTATAATACAGATAATAACTGGAACTACAGTTACATGGATTAATAATGACAGTGTAATTCATACAGTAACTGATATTGGAGGCACATTTGATTCAGACCTGATACAACCTGATAGCAGTTGGAAACATACCTTCTACAACGAAGGAAAATACACCTATTTCTGTACAATTCACCCGTGGATGAAAGGAATAGTAATAGTTACCTGATTATTTTATCTTTTTAATTTTTATGCAGTTGTTATTGAATTTCTTGTAGCTTCTTTATGCGATTTTAAAGCAAGTATATTTGCAGTAATGAGTAATCCCTGTAAGATATATCCTCCTATAATCAATACTATCCCATTATACAAAGGATGCAGTGTATACATTATTTCAGTATGTTTTGGTGATATTGTGTTTCCTATTATAACGATGATGGCAATAACAAAGTTTGGAATGTATGCATACTGATATTTTTTGGCGCTGAGAAATGCAAGTACGATGAAAGATGATTCAAGTGCGATGGCTTGTATGATAAATTTAGGGTCACCTATTGGTATGCCAAAGGCACCAACTATCGATATGGCTCCCAAGACTGCAACAAGGAATTTTTGATGTTTTTCCAATATTTTTGAATCATTTACTGTGAATAAAAATTTGGTTGTTTGGTGTTATTGCGTTAAATATCGAATACATTAAAAATAGCATGTATCACAGATGAAACCATGAGCACAAACGCAACTGCTGGCATGCCGGACTATTGTAAAAAAATACTTGCATTAGATCCTCTAATACGATTTGCAGGAAAGATAGTAGGCGATAAGCTGGTTTCCTCTGCAAGAAAAGATGGTGTTATTCCATTATTAGATAAAGATCTTGCAGCTTTGGCCCATCATCAGGTCTCGGTAAAAGCCATGATGGATAGGATGTTCAATGAAAAATTAGGTAAGACTGATTGGATAGTTGAATCTAAAGGTAAAGTAAAACTTTTGACAGTTTTTCAGGAGGATGGAATATTAATAATTTCTACAGAACCAACGGCTGATCATCATCTACTCATTGAAAAATTAAAAAAACTCTGAGTTCCTCTCACGATGTGCGAAGATCGGCGTATTTTCATGTATTTTTCTGCTGACTAACAAACAAAGACAAGTTTAAAAGGATGTTACAGCTTGTTGGTTAATCGTCATCATGGCAAAGGAAAAGAAGAAAGATACCAAAAAACCAGCTAAAAAAGCGAGCAAGAAAAAGGAATCTTCAAAAGGCAAGTCAAAAGAGAAGACCAAGCTCAAAGAAGATATAGTTCAAGAAGATGCTGGCATAATTGTTGTTGAAGACAATCCTGAAATGGATAAAGAAGCTGAACTTGAAGCACGAAAAGCCTACTTGGAAGAAGCACGTTCACAAGAGGCTGGCGATGACTAGTTTTATAGAAACTCATAACACTTATCCATTAGCAGACAGATAGAAACACATTGCGGGCACTCTGTTTAATAACAATCAAACCAGGTAAAGTAGATGCGGTAGTAAAGACCATACAAAAGATGCGCAAAATAATTAGAGAAGTTATGGTAGTTACAGGTAGAGCTGACATTGCTGTAGTGTTACAAGGGACAATTGATGAGATAAACAACACTGTGATAGATTTTAAGAAGATAAAAGAGATTGTTTCAACTGAAACTCTGATAGAAGTGGAGGTAGATCTAGGTTGGTCAAGGCC
>JAJPGX010000036.1 GCA_021325595.1 Nitrososphaerota archaeon
AAAGTGGACCGGGTGGGATTTGAACCCACGATCTCACCCATGCCAAGGGCGTATCCTACTAGGCTAGACGACCGGCCCATTTTTAGATCAGATGGCAAACCTGATTTGCATTAACTTTTTTTGAGAGGTTATTAACGTTTAGCGTGATTTAAAATTAGTTCTTGAAGATAACATAAGATATTTAACCATCCAGAAGAGAAATCTTCGCGTGGTAGTAGAGAATAAAGCAATAATTTCATACATCCAAATTCAAAAAGAAGATTTAGCAATTTTTAGATTCAAACCAAAAGAAGGTGGCGAAGTACCACAATTCAAAGCAGGTCAATTTCTGACACTTGGTGCACATGTACCAGCAGAAAACAAAGTTATCCGAAGAGCATATTCAATTGCATCAAATCCAGAGAATAGAAAGTACATTGAACTATACATAAGATGGGTAAGAAAACCATTACCTGGACGTCTTACTACAATATTATTTAGCGCAAAAGAAGGAGATGAGATAATTTGGTTAAAACCAACTGGTCCTTTTACAATAGAAGAAAAGAAGCCAAATGGCGAACCAGATGACAGAAGGATAGTGTGCCTTGGGGGAGGTACTGGACTTGCACCATTTATGAGTTATGCACGACATCTGCATGCAACAGGAAGCAAAAGAGAGATAATAGTATTTCATGGAGCAAGTTATGTTGATGAATTAGGCTATAGAGAAGAATTAACTCGATTAGAAGAAGAAAGTCTTGATAGAGGTAGAGACAAGTGGAATTTCAGATATAGAGCTACTATTAGCAGACCAGACGAATGGTTTAACAGGACTTGGAATGGAAATAAAGGAAGAGTAGAGAGCTTTTTACAATCAAAAGGCGGCGAAATGTCTACTCTTGAGAAAATGGTCGGTGAAAAGGTCACAAAAGACAACACGGTATTTTTCATTTGCGGTTGGCAAGGAACAATCGATGGTTGTCTTGATGTACTCACACCAAAAGGGTTTGTCACAGAGAGAAATAAGAGAGCAGACAAAAGCTTTGAGATAAAATACGAGTCGTACGGTTAAACACACTACACTTGAAAAGATAATATTCCATCATTTTAGCCAGTCTACAGGGACGTAGGTTAGCTTGGTCAGACTGCCAGCCTCGGGCGCTGGATGTCGTGGGTTCAAGTCCCATCGTCCCTACTTGTAAATTGCAAAATATCTTACAGTCAAATTAGTTCATAATTGAAATATGACACCAAAATATAGGAAGCAAATGACAGTAGCAATCTACCCGGCTCATTTAAATCCTGTAACAAAAGCTCATGTGGAAATAATCAATGAACTTAAAAGCCAAAATGAGGTACGAGTACTTCCAGTAGTTTTCATGCTGGAAGGAAAAGAGATTAACAGTAGAAGCTTTCCTTTCAGTTTTGAATTAAGAAAAAAGATGTTAAAGGCAGTATTTGGTGACTCAATTTCGGTTCTCTCAAATTATACGTTTTATGCTCCCTTTGCAAAATACATGCCTCCAATGTTGTCACCGTTTTCTTGGAAAATAAAAAAGCAGATACTAGAGGGAATAGACACTGATTATTTTACCTATACAGGAGACAAGGCAGAGGGATTTGTACTAAAACTATATGGACTGAACCCGAAAATAGGTAAAAGAAAAGAAACATCTGCGTCATATGTAAAACAAAAAATGTTTGATGCGGCATTAGGAGAAGAAACCGATTGGGAAGATTATGTAGAACCAGAGGTAGTAAAGATAATTCATGATAATTGGGATGTTGTAAAGAAATTTGCAAATTCTGAGGACCAAACATACAGGGTATTAGGAATGAAGTTTCCAAGCACAGGATTTTGGTAGAAATAGATTAATTATAGACAGAATTGGTTTTTGTATATGAAAACTTTTGTACCAAAATTTGTTTGGTTTGATGGCAAGTTTGTTAGAGATGAAGATGCTAAAGTTTCAGTGATGACTCATGCTATACATTATGGCACGTCAGTTTTTGAAGGAGTAAGAGGATATTGGAATTCAAAAAATCTGTATATTTTTAGACTAAATGATCATGTAAAACGATTTAGAAATTCTGGAAAAGTATATTCTATCACTCTTAGATTTTCTGACAAAGAAATTTCAAATGCAATTATACAACTATGTAAAAAAAATAATGTAAAAGAGTCATGCTATATACGGCCATTTTATTTTGTTGGCAGATATGGAATAAATCTTCACATAAATGAGGATACTCCGACTCAAGCAGCTATAGTGATGTTTCCTTTTGGAGAGTTATTCAATAAGAACGGGGTCAGAGCTGGAATATCTTCATGGAGAAGAATTAATGATGTATCTACTCCTCCACTTGCAAAAATGGGTGGCAATTATCTAAACTCAATACTTGCCACCCAAGAGTGTAAAAGAAATGGTTACGATGAGGCCATACTGCTGGATCATCTTGGTAACATAAGCGAGGCACCTGGAGAGAATATTTTCATCATAAGAAATGGAAAATTGCTTACACCACCTAATAGCTCTTCTGCATTGGAGGGATTAACAAAGGATTCAGTAATACAAATTGCAAGGGACCTTGGGTACGAGACGATAGAAAGAGAGATTCCAAGAACTGAGGCTTATTTTGCAGACGAAATATTTCTAACTGGAACAGCAGCTGAGGTTACACCTGTGATATCAATTGATGGAAAAAAAATTGGAGACGGTAAAGTGGGAAAAATTACAGGAAAAATCAGATCAGCCTATATTGATATCACCATGGGAAGAAACAAGAAATACTCTAAGTGGCTAACACCAGTGTATTAAAATGAATATAATTCAGATAGGAACAGGAGGGTTTGGGAAAAATCACGCCAGGATTCTTTCACAATTAGGAGCTCTTTCCGCAATTTGTGATACCAATCCTTCTAGGGCCGAAGAGTTTGGGAAAAAATACAATGTCAGCCATTACGCCTCAGTTGATTCACTGCTAAAATCAGAAAATTTTGATGCTGCTTTTGTATGTACTCCTACAACTACTCATTTTGATATTGCAAAAAAACTGTTAGAAGAAAAAAAGAATGTCTTTGTAGAAAAACCAATGACATACGTATCAAAAGAAGGCGAAGAATTGGTTCATCTTGCAAAAAAGAATAAAGTAATTTTAACAAGTGGGTATATTGAACGATTCAATCCTGCAGTTTCACTAGTAAAAGAATATGTGAAAACCAAAAAATATGGCGAATTGATTATGCTTGAGTTTCACAGAGAAAACAGAATGCCCCCACATATCAAAGACGTAGGCATAATCTATGATACTTCAGTTCATGATATTGATACTGCAATGTGGCTTTTTGATGAGCCTCCAGAAGTTGTTTTTGCCAGATCGGGACAAATAAGACATGAACATGAAGATTTTGCTACAATCATGCTCGGTTTTAAAAACAATAAAGTGGCTATAATTTCTTCTAACTGGATTACTCCAATTCGGGTTAGAAAGTTCAATGCCGTATGTAGCGACGGAATAATTTCATCAGATTTTATTTCACAGGAAGTAAAGATTGAAACAAATAACGGAGCAGAGATTCCACGTAAAGAAACAGAAGAACCTTTGCTATTAGAAATTAAAAATTTTCTAAGTGCCATAGAAGGAAAGGAACCAATAAGGGTAAAGCCAGAAGACGCGCTCAATACTACAAAAATAGCCGAGGCAGCACTTTTATCTAGTCATAAAGGAACTCCAATCTATCTAGATCTAAGATGAAGAAAAAACTAATGGAAATTCTAGCATGTCCAATAGACAAGTTTTATCCGCTAGAGATTTTTGAGATAACAGCCAAAGACGAAATCGTATCAGAAGGTGCCATATTTTGTCCAAAATGTTCTAGGTATTATCCAATAGTAGAGGAAATTCCAATAATGCTACCAGATGAATTACGTGACAAGAACCAAGATATTGAATTTCTTAAAAAATACAAAAGTAACTTGCCGGACAAGATTGTAACTAGTGGAGTTCCTTGGCATCTGTGATAAAAAATGGTTACAAATTTCGTTTCAGATAAAGCAAAGATTGGAAAGAATGTAAGAATATGGCATTTTGCCTATGTTGGAGCTGATACAGAGATTGGAGATAATGTGAAAATTGGATCTCTTGCTCACGTAGACTATAATGTAAAGATTGGTGAAAACACAATGATAGAAGGCATGGTATACATTCCACCTCTCTCACGTATAGGAAAAAATGTATTCATAGGACCCGCCGCTGCGTTGACAAATGATCCTTATCCAGCAAGCAAAAAGATGATTGGTGTTACTATAGAAGATGGTGCAATAATAGGCTCAAGAGCTGTCATTAAAGCAGGAGTCAAAATTGGCAAAAATAGCGTGGTAGCAATGGGAGCAGTCGTTACAAAGGATGTCCCTCCCAACTCAGTAGCGATTGGAGTTCCTGCAAAAGTACGATATTCAAGAGAAGAATATGACAAGAAGAAAAATGCTTGGGAAGAAAGTTAGTGGCTAACTTTTCTCTGAAAGATCCAATTTTTAATTTTTGACATAATAAAGATCCATGCAACTACCAATGAAATAGAAATAACTGCTTTTACTCCAGAATCAAGGATATGATCCAGCTTTCCGTATCCTGTTATTGAGATTGGAGCAATTATGAACACTAAAAGTCCTCCTCCTATAATAATCAAAATCCACATTACAGAAATGTAAGCAAAGATTGGAAGACCTCTCATGGCTTAACACCCATCATAAAGGATGTGATAATGGCAAGTGCTGCAGAAAACAATCCAAGCTTGAATATAATAAATCCAACCTCTTTTTCAGTCAAGGGTCCTTGTGCCAGTATAAGCCTCACAAGAGTGACTGGCGCAGCCTTGTCGGTTGTTGCTTGTAATTTGAAGTCTTCAGTATGCACAACAGGATTTGCCTTTATTTGTCGATGCTCGATTATTCTTTTTACGCTGGAGAGAAATAGGAAAGAGTTGATAACTGCAGGGAGCAAAGCTATTGCGGCAATGATTTCCACGTGTCCAACAATAGCTATAGAACCATACATTGCTCCCAACGTTAAGGCTCCTGAATCGCCAGGAAATATTTTACTTGGTACTTTGTGATATTTGTAAAATGCAAGTGAAACAAATCCAAGAGGCAGACTAGCTAGGGCCACATCATAGTTGTGTATCACTACTAGACAAATGGTAAGAGCAAAACTTGCAATTGTCATAAAACCACTTGCAACTCCATTTAGTACATCGATAGAATTTATTGTGTTACCAGTTATTGGAATGATGAAGATTATTAATGCCAAATAAAGTTCTGGAATCTTCACCATACCAAACAGTGGAAATTCCAAATGTGGAACGTACGCTCCTAATAATATGATCGGTACTGCCGCAACTGCAAGTGCAAGTGGTTTAAACCATCCACCCAAGACTTTTCGATCATCTGCCAGCCCAACAAAAAATGCAAGTGAAGTTGTTATAATGATTGCAAGAATTTCAACAGATTGAAGAAAAACATACAGTGTTATCTCTGACACCAAAATCCCAGCTAGTATGGAAGGACCACCTGGTCTTGGAACCATTATAGTTTGTGGTTTGTTGTAATCTTTTACTACCATGTTTCGTTTTGCCAATGCTTTGATAAGTAATGGCGTAGTAAAATAGACTGTAACAAATGCTATTACTGATATTATTATGCCGATTATTGGCCTATCCATCATCATCTTATCTTTTTTAGTTGTGTCTTTATGTTTTCTGCAATAACCGGCCCTATCTTATCGATTTTTGCAAGTTTTTCAATTGGAATCACATTAAGATCCTCAATTGATCTTATTCCATTTTTGAACAATACTCTTGCCCTTACCCTACCAATTCCCTTGATTCTTACCAAATCAATTAGTTCCGCTTTTATTCCGTAATCTATTCTTGTTCTAAGTACATCTAATTCTTGCAGTACCTCATTTTTTTTCTCTAGTTTTGCAAGTTCATAGAAAGCATTAACAAGCCAATTAGATGTTTCAACCATCCTATGCATATCCCCAGATTCAATACCAATTGTATCTGAGAGGTAAATTTCTGATGATTCGTTAATCCAGGCATGAATTGCCAAAAGACTTCGATTACAATCATATTCTGAAATATGTTCTATTAGCTCATCAGAGTTATTTTCAATTAGATTACTAACCGTCTCATAATCTTTGTTTCGTAAGGAAAACTGGGGAAAAAAATCTTCACAGGTGGTAATCAAATGAAGTATCCCCAACGTATGAGATCGCTTTCCAGTAATTTGTTGCAAGGATTTTCTAAATAATACTGCTGTTAGTGGATCAATGTATAATGTTGATGTCTTTTTTCCAAACTCAGTTGCAACATATCTATCATTTTTTTGTTTTACTAGTTCCTCAGATTCTAAGTATCTCAGAGCTATCTGAATCTTGAATTTGATTGTGCTTTTTCTTTCTTGTGAGCCTGCCAGAGTTTGTGAAAAAAAGTCAATCAGCTCTTCATTTTTTATTCCGGGATTTGTAGATATGAAACTGAGTATGTGTGTGCGCAATGATTTATCATTTGTTAATTTAGAATGGATTGGTTCAGGTATGCCATTGATATAGTAATCAAACAACTCATCAGAATTTGTAGTTCCGACAATTATTGCTTCCCCATATTCATCGTATTGTGGTCTGCCAGCTCTGCCACACAATTGTTTGTATTCAAGCACACTGATTGGTTTGTTTCCGCCAAATTTTCCATCATATCTTGTTACATTTGCGATTACTACTCGTCTTGCAGGCAAGTTCACTCCCGCAGCCAGAGTAGGAGTTGATGACAATAGTTTTAGTCGTCTGTTTCTAAATTCAGATTCTATTATCGATCTACAGTTTTGATTTAATCCAGCATGGTGAAAAGCAACTCCTTTTTTTACTAAATCTGCAAGTGTTTTGACTAGATCTGTGTGTTCATTTTCATCAAGTATTTGTTTAGAAATTTTTTCCAAAATTGTACGTTCCTCACTTGTAAGTTTCTTGGATACAAAATCTGATGCTTTGGTTGCAAGAGATACAGAACGTGCACGCGTTTCTGCAAACAAAATTGCTTGGCCACCCCTTACTATGGAATCTAATCCCAGATCAACAGGAGGTCCTCTAACACTTGTTTCAACTTCAAAACTTTTATTATTTTGCATAACAACCTTACCCTGATCATACACTCCTTCCCAGAGAGGGACTGGTCTCCAGTCACTTTCAACCAATTTACAACCCAACCAAGATGAAATTTCATCTGCATTTGTTACAGTCGCACTTAGAGCTAGAATCTGAGGCTTTTGTGGCAAAGATTTTAGCTTTGTTAAAACTATTTCAAGTGTAGGACCCCTTTCATCATCCCCAATTAGATGAACCTCATCTGCTATTACCAGACTCACTTCATTTATCCAGTCTGCTCCCTGCCTGATTATAGAATCCATCTTTTCATTTGTAAGTACAAGAATATTGTTTTGTCCAAGTGTTCTGTCAGATTGATCAAAATCCCCTGTCGATATTTGCATTCTTAACTTTCTTTCAAATTCTATTGACTCTAGTTTTTTAAACTCGGAAAACTTCTCAGATGCCAAAGCTTTCAACGGACTCAAATAGACAATTTTTCCTCCATCATACAGATGCCTTATGATTGCAAGTATTGCAATCAGCGTCTTTCCACTTGCAGTGGGTGCAGAAATTAGTACACTTTTTTTGTCAAGCAGACCTGCCTTTATTGCTTTTTCTTGAGGTGGGTATAATAAGACAAATCCACTTTCTTGCAGAAATTTAATTGCAGAAGGAGGAAGTTCTAGTTTCTCTATTCTCATACCCGGTTATAATGACCAGGTTTTGATTCATAAATAGCTGACTCTCTTTGCAATTTTTTGATGTATTTTCTGGCCTCTTCTTCATTAAATTTGCCAGTCTTGACCAATTCCTTGACAAAGGTTTTTTCTTCAACAGGTCTTTTTTCATCACCCTCAAGCGATTTCATTACATCCATGAATAATTGCATCTTGGACACTTCGCTGTGAGGCCTTCCTTGGAGCACACCAAGATCTACTTTTCCTGTATTTACATCTACTCCAGCATCCTCTAGCATGCTCTGTATGAGAAATATTGCACGATCAGCATCTTCGCCATCTACTTGTGGTTTCATCAAAAGTCTAGCCCTTGCAGTAGATAGTCGTATCAATCCTTCTAGTTGTCTTGGGGTTACAGTAATCATTCCTTCTGATTCTACATTTCTCATTCTCATATAATAATCCAAGATTTTTTCTTCTGCTTCTTGAGTAAGAACTGGATCAAATCTCTTTGCGTATGACAAATATTTTGTAAGAATGTCTACATCAATTAGTGATTTAGTATCAGATCCTGAGGTCCGATGTAAATTCAAAATATGTTTTGCAATTCTTGCATCTCTTTCCTTTGATGGAATATCACGAACAACAAAGATAAGATCAAAACGGGTAAGAAGCGGTACTGGGAGATTAACATTTTCAGTTATATTTTTGAATGGATCATATTTTCCATACATTGGGTTTGCTGCAGCTAAAATTGACGTTCTAGCGTTCAATGTTGCTACAATACCACCTTTTGCGATACTAACTGATTGTTGCTCCATTGTTTCGTGTAAAGCACTCCTATCTTCTGGTTTCATTTTATCAAATTCGTCGATGCACACAAGACCTTGGTCACCCAAGACAACTGCCCCCGCCTCTAACATCATTATACCAATTTTGTCTCTCACAACTGCAGCTGTAAGTCCTGCTGCAGTAGAACCTCTACCAGATGTATAGAGTCCTCTTGGTGCAATCCTTGCACAGAACTTTAACATTTCACTTTTTGCGGTACCAGGATCACCTACTAGAAATACGTTAATATCTCCACGTATTTTGGCTCCATCTGAAAGCAGTTTTTGAGTCGAGCCTACTATTAATAGTAAAACTGATTCTTTTATGATGTCATGACCATGTACGTGCGGGGCAAAAGAAGCGATAAGCCTTTCATAAATATCAGGATTTCTGGTAAGTGATTTAATGATTTTTTCTTCGTCAGGGGAGATTTCTTCTCTTTCTGTACTTCTGGATGCTTTGTTTCCACGACCTCCTAGAAATTCGATATTATTTCCTTGGATTCGTAGCCTGTAAATTCCAGTTTTTCCACGCATGGATGGAATGTGTTCTTGTTCAATTCTTACTATTCCAGTAAGTATTATGCGGTCACCTGGTCTTGCATTATCAACCAGATCCTGTAATACTGTAACATCAAGATAATGAGGAAGTTGTCCTGGAGGAAGATCCTCTGGTAATTCTTGTAATCGAACCATCTGAAAATCAATGAATTTGCTTTGCTCTGGATTTAATTCTAAATCTCTATGAGAACATTTGCCATCATCACATTTTAGTGGTTCTCTGAATTCAAGACCTTTTTCTTGAATTCTTTTTGTAATATGGTTTGCTGGACAGATATAGACTAGTTCTTTTGCAAGAGGTTTAATTTCTGATGCTCTCACAACCATTCCAGAAACACTTATCATTTTTCCAATAACCTCTGCGTTTACCTCACGTAGGCTACGCTGGGCAGGATAATTTGAAATTCTTACTCTAATGTCATATCGAATTTTTTCTGCATATTGAGGAAATCTTTCTTTAAGGATTTCTTTTGTAGCACCACCAAAGGCACGAAGTATTTCATCTGGATCTGTGTTGAATATAGTTTCAATTTCTGGGTAGGATACTAAATCATTATAGTCAACTACGATATACTGTATTTTCTTTGCCATCATTTGATCAATCTCATCAACATATTTGTAGGCGCCAGATTTGTCTTTGAATTGACTAAGAAATTCTTTTACTTGATCTTGACGTTTACTTTGTGAAACTGATTCTGATTGTGTACTCATTTTTTATCACCAAAAATTTGTTTTTTAAATTCTATGCTATTAGCATATATTTGTTCAAACAATATTCTTTCCTCAATTGTTAATTTCTTTGCTAACTCAGATGTCATTTTAGACGAATCTGCCAATCTAATGATCTTCCCTTGTCTTTTACGTATAAGGGAGTTTAACATGCTTCCTATTTTGTCACGATCCTCTTGCGGTAGTCTTTTCATAAATGAATTGATTTTTATGTAAAAATCTGACTCTAGAGTAGAGAGATCAAAGTCACCCTGTACATTTTCTTTAACTATTGCTTGTTTTAAGGCAACTACCATATCCATATCTTGCACTTCGACAAGTTTTTCAGATGACAGTACATCCGCTATCCACCGTGGAATGCTGAGTATCTCGCCTTGTTTTGCGTCTATTGATACCGTTAATGCATCAATTTTGAGATCAAAGCCAAAATTGACTTTAACGTCTTGTAGACGATATCCTATAGCATGGATTTGTACTAGTTCTGCAGTTTTCAATTTACTTCATGATCCTCCGCTAAGCCTCTAATGGGATCGATCGATCAATTCTGTCAACCATTTTGTCTGATCATTTGATCTAATTTAATTTGTAAGGTAATACAGGAATAACCGAGTAATTTTAAGTCAAATAACATATGGCTGCATATCCTTAAACTTAATTTTATTAGGAGGCGATAGAGGAAGGTTCCTATGATCGAGTCTACCATGTGGGTAGAGAAATACCGCCCAACAAAACTCTCTTCCATAATAAATCAGAAAGAGATCATCGGTAGCCTTAGATCGCTGTTAAAAAATACTGCCGAGATTCCTCACTTGTTATTTTCTGGTTCTGCTGGTGTTGGAAAAACCACTGCAGCGTTATGTATTGCAAGAGAGATACTAGGAGATTCATGGCATGAATATACCTTAGAACTTAATGCATCTGATGAAAGAGGTATCAACATGGTTAGAGAAAGAGTAAAAAAATTTGCAAGGTTCTCAGGTCTTGATACCAGCATTCCTTTCAAGCTGGTTATTTTGGATGAAGCCGATGAAATGACTCCTGATGCTCAAACTGCACTTAGAAGAATAATAGAAGACACTGCAAGACATTGCAGATTCATCATAATAGCAAATAACATATCAAAGATAATTGAGCCTCTTCAGAGCAGATGCGCAGTTTTCAAGTTTACCAGAATACCTGAGGAAGATATAATCAGCCATCTGGAAGAAATATGTAAAAAAGAGAAGATAAAGTACAATCATGATGGATTAAAGGCCATCCATGAATATTCTGAAGGCGACATGCGTCATTCCATAAACATGTTGCAGGCAGCTGCAAGTCTTGGAATAGTAAATGAAGACAATGTCAAAGCATCTGCTGGCCTTACTAGGACAAACGATGTTGGAGAGATACTAAAGATGGCGCTTGCAGGAAAGATAACTGATGCAAGAAACAAGACAGTGGAACTGATAAAGGTATATGGAATGTCAGAATCCGATTTCCTAAAGTATCTTAATGAAGAATGTTATAAAATTAAGACTTCACACTTATCACAAATTCTGGAAACCATCGCAAAATATGATTATAGACTCGTAATTGGTGCCAATCCAGAGATTCAACTTTCAGCTTTGCTTGCAGAATTAGGAAACATAGGAAAATAGCGCAGAGAG
>JAJPGX010000041.1 GCA_021325595.1 Nitrososphaerota archaeon
GCTGATTCTCATTCAATATTTACAAAATTTGAACCATGGGAGGGAGTTGTACCAGCATATTTTGATGTAACACCATACGGCAGTTTCATTAGAAGAAGTTTTTATGATTTCTCAGAACATGAGTCTGAAAGAAGGCATAAGAAAGTATTACCGGTAAAAAGCGAAGAATACTTTGAGTGGATTGACCTCTTAGAAGCAATTGATTCTGCAAAAGAGAAGTTTACAATGGTGGAGCTTGGTGCGGGCTATGGTAGGTGGCTTGTACAAGCTGGAGTAATTTTGCGAGATCAGAAAAAAATTCCCTTTAATTTGATTGGTGTAGAAGCTGAATCAAATCATTTCAAGATGATGCAGCAACATTTTATTGACAATGGTTTAAACCCAAATGAACATGTATTGATTCAGGGTGCCATAAACGATACAGAGGGATCGGTGTATTTCACTGAAGGACATAGTAAGGAGTGGTGGGGTCAAGCAATAATTCCTACTAAAGATACCAAGATAGGCGACTGGCCAAAGGCTACTGTTAAAGAGATTCCAGCATACTCCATCTCTAAGATTCTTGAGAAAGTGGATCATGTTGATTTGATGGATATAGATATCCAAGGGGCAGAGGCAAAAGCTATACGAAGTTCAACATCAGCACTTGATTCCAAAGTAAGGCGAATTCATATTGGTACTCATAGTCATAAAAATGAAGAGGAGTTGCACGATATTTTTTCAAAATTAGGTTGGATATGTTGTAATAATTTTCCATGTTTTAACACCATTGAAACTCATTATGGACCAATTACTTTTGAAGATGGCGTTCAAACATGGATTAATCCTCATGTTGTAACCAAAACCTAAAGTAAAAAACATATGAAAATATGAAATCATCTTATAGTAAGAAGAAATGTTTCACTCATATTTATTGTAAATAAACGTTTGATCTTGCCATCCATCTTTGGAGAATTCAAGTAACTCAATTTCTGGATTTTCCTGAAGCCATTTTAAAGTAGCACCTCTTTCTCCGATTCTTTTATCACCACGAGTCAGTCGCCAATCATCAAACCGAATTAATGCACCATTTTCTAGATAAGGAGTTAGAAGTTTTAGTGCATTATAACATGCTTCATAAGTATCCACATCGATATGAAGAAAACTTATTTTTTGATTTTTTAATATATTGTTTATTATTTGATTTGAATGATCTATCTTGTTAAGATCATAATTTACAAATTCATATTTGTTTTTTGGTAGTTTAAGAATTTCGAACAGAATAACTACATTTTCATAGGTACATGAATATGAGTCATCCTTAAAGCTCCCCCCAGAATTTTTGTGTTCCAGTGGTAGAACATTTTTTAACCCTGAGAAGTTATCAATGCCTATAAAAGATCCTTCCAATATATTATGAAGTTCTGCAAAGTAATTAAGAAAGCTTCTTCCCCAGTAAATTCCAACTTCTACAAAGGCACCATGTAGACCACATCTTGCCAGATAATTTGCAGCTGGACCATTCTTCCAAGCTGCTTCAAGAAATTCTCGTTCTAGTTTTTTCCTATTCATAAATTTTTGTGGTTGTAAAGGAATCCAAATTTTACGATTCCATTTAGACATTTCTTTTTCTCGCATTGCAACAGGAAATATTTTTGTTGGAGTAAAAACCAAGGCATTTGTAGAAGGTTCTTCATTTAGAAGATTTTTAGTAAGTGTTTTGATTTTTAATAATGAAAGTATTTTTGTAACAAAGCTTATTTTATCTGTATAAAAATAAGTCTCAAATTTAGCGTCAAATAGATTTTCAGCTGTCTTTTGAAATTTTTTTGCTCTAATTATGTTAACTAAGTTCCACATTCGATTTCATATTCCTTTGCAGAAATTGAATGGATATTTGTCGGTGTAAATTTTTCAGATGGTATGACTTTTGAGGCAGGAATAAAATAACTTGTCTGCCATTTTCCTGACACTAATGTAGGACCTTCAATAAACCTATCCTCAAAAGAACCGTCATCACTTTTTTGATAAGACAACTGAATGATTGGTCGATCTATAGGATTTACTTGAGGCCATGACCAATGCCAAGTGAGAAAGTCTGAAATAACAATATCATGAGGAGATAATTCTGGCGAGCAACATGACAAGTTAGGTAGATTTTCGAGATTCAGGTTACCTCTTGGTAGAAGACCAAATTGCGATGATGATGGAACAAATACCATACCTCCATCTTCTTTTTTATTTCCATTTAGAAATACAAATATGGTTACTTTTTCCGTTGTTCCATGAAAGTATGTCATGTCTTGGTGTGGTGTCACCGTCTGAGGAGAGTCAGGATCTTTGATCAATAGACGATGAAAATAAAGTGCAACATTTTCTCCTAAAATAGCTTGTACTATTTTAACAATTTTTTCGTTTCTGTAAATTTTTCCAAGTTCTCCAGGTAGATTGCCTAATACAAATCGGGTTTTTCCCTGGCGTTTAAGGGCTGATCCAAATTCGTCATTTTGAAATCTTGTAAAATCATTCAAAAGATGATTTACCTCTGATAAAGTTAGAAAGTTTTTTAAAATTACAAACTTTTTTTCAGAAAATTGTTTCTTTATACTAGTGATTTTTGTATCATCGTAATTCATTTGTAGATGCCTTTTTGGTTTTGTGTATTAATCTGCAGTTTTGCTGATTTAAAAGTTTTTGATATCAATACATTATTTTGACAGTTTTTAGTGTATACGATGAAAAATTAACTGTGTCTATAGTAAACGATTTACAGAGGATAAGAAACTATAAACCACATAAAGATGGCAAATTCAGAATCAACTAATCATGTTCCATTTAGTATAGTTTTGCCCGTCAAGTCAGAATACCAGTTAGTGAAAAGTTGCTTGAAATCATGTTATGAAATAAATCCAGACGAAGTCTTGGTATGTCTTGATGAACCACCACATGAGAAGACAATCAAAGAAATACAACAAATATCTAATAATTTAGGCTGGCTAGATAAAACTCAAATCATTACAGTTCCAAAAAATCCAGAATTCCATTTTCATCAAGCTTGGGTCAGACGTGAAGGTTTTAGAAAAGCAAAACATGATAGAATATTGACAGTTGATGTAGATCTTATTATCAACAAGAATGTTCTCAAAGCTTTGGCACTTATAGGCAAAGATAACGTTGGCTTTGTGTCATGTCTTACAACACATACAAAAAAAGGATCAACAGGATTGTGGAGACATATTGCATTTAGGATTGCAAACAGGATGTCTCCCCCAAGATATACAGGCTTGTACGCATTATGGAGACCATACTGGTTGGATAGCGAAGATGATGGTATAAAATTACTAGAAGATGCTAGAAAAGCTAGTGGAGGTATGGCATTGATTGGTGAAGATACTTATCTTCATAATTGCATGCAAGCTAAGCATAAATGCATACATCTTTCAGACTATGGAGGAGATTGTATGAGAAATGATTGCAATGATCTTCCACATGTGCAATTTGAGATTGGTCGCTATTATACAAAAAAATATAATTTGTTCCAAGTTTTGCTTAGATCCTTTCTTTTTGCTCGTCCTCATATTTTACGAGGATATCTATATCAAAAAAGAACAAATGTACCTATGCCGTCAGTAAATCTTGAAGAGTGTTAGAGATGGATGTTGAAACTACCAAAGTAAGAGAATTCTGGAATAGTTCAGTTCCAATGACTTTTGTGGATAAACCAATGACATATGAGGAGAAGAGAAGATTTCGTTATGAATTACAGGATTACATGCAAGATGTTTTCAAGTTTGATTCTTTCAAAGGTAAACGCATTTTAGAGATTGGTGTAGGGGGTGGATTAGATACATCCGAGTTTCTTCGAAATGGAGCCGAGGTAGTAAGCGTAGACTTTAGTCAATTATCTGTCAAGAGTGCCAATGCATTATTAAAAGAAGCAAAATTGGATGGGAACATTTCACTATCAGATGCAAAACGTCTTCCCTTCAAAGATGCAGAATTTGATGTGGTATACAGTTTTGGAGTAATTCATCATATACCAGGTGTAGAAAAAGTTCTAGAGGAAATCAAGCGAGTCTTGCGCCCAGGTGGAGTTTTTATGGGAATGGTCTACAACAAGGATAGTCTTCTTTATGCCTATAGCATAATTTACCTTCATGGCATTAAGGAAGGTCTTTTAGCTCAAGGAATGAGCGAAGATGAGCTTGCTGCCAGATTCTCAGAGAGATTTACAGGAAACAGACATACCAAGATGTACAGTGCAGATGATCTAAAAGACACACTTGGTAAATTTTTTGGAAATATATGGATTGGCACATATTATAACACAATTGATACTCCCGAAAAGCGCAAGATAAAATTTGAAATTGAAAACAAGTCAAACGATCTTGGGTGGCATCTTATTTTTAAGGCAACCAAAATTAATTAGATGCTAACGTGAAATAACAATGAATGTCTTATTATTATCACAATTTTTTTCATTAACAAAAGGTGGAGGCGAATATGTATTCAGTCTTATTGCAAAATCCCTTGCAGAAGAAGGGCATAACGTGTGGGTTATCACAAATAAAATAAAAAATGAAGAATATCAAACTCACAAAAATATCAAAATAATATTTGTCCCACCAGTGTTAGAATACAGTGGAGGTCTGCCTACTGGTTTTTACCAGAATCTAAGATATGTAAATGCCGCCATATCCAAAGGTAGATCAATTATAAAAAATGAGAAAATAGATGTAATGCATTCAAATAACTTTGCACCAGCACTAGCAGGCTCCATTCTTTCTGTACTTACCAGGAGACCACACATAACTACAATCCATGATGTATTTTCACTGTGTGGAAAGCAGTATTGGAAACTGTGGGGAAAACAAAATGATGTCTCGAAAATTAGTGTATTTCTTGCTCCATTTTTTGAAAAATTAATACTCAAACTAACACACAAAGCAATTCACACGGTCAGTGATACAACAAAAAGAGATTTGATAGAGTTTGGAGCTAAAAAGCCAATTTATGTAATTCCAAATTGCATTGAGATTAAAGATGTAAAATACACAAAAGCCATACCTTTTCAGTTTGTGTATATTGGAAGACTAGTTTTTTACAAAAACATTGAAGTTGCAATCGAGGCCATATCTATTGCAAAAAAGAAATTTCCCGAAATTAATTTGGTAATAGCTGGTGATGGACCACATAGAAAAAATCTTGAGAGACTGGTCAACGATCTATGTGTACAACAAAATGTAAAATTTGCAGGTTATGTTTCTGATCAGGAAAAAGAAAAGATTCTTGCAAATTCACAGGCCTTGGTTTTTCCTAGCTTATGCGAGGGGTTTGGAATTGTGGTACTAGAAGCGTTTTCCCAGAAAAAACCGGTACTAGTATCGAATATTCATCCTTTATCAGATATTGTAACAAATGGAATAACTGGTTTTGTTTTAGACCCAAATGATGAAAATCAATGGGCAAAAGCGCTCACAGATATAATTGAAAATCCTCAAAAATCACAGAATATGGGTGATATGGCAAGACAGGAGCTTGAAAAAAAATTTAGTTTTAAAAACATGAAGCAAGGAATTCTTGAGATGTACAGCGATATCACAAATTCAGCATAACAATTTTCAATCTAGAGGCATTTTGATTTGTTTTTTATGTAGTCAATTGATCTGGTAGGTGTAGGATCTGTCTTGTTAATTATACTAAGATATATCGTGGAATAATCAAGCATGTATATCAGACCAGTCAGCTTGGAAAGAATGCTGCCGGACACTGACATAACATCATAATAGTCTATGTTGTTTTGCTTGAAATATTCCTTGAATATCTTCCATCTTTCTTTAGTTTTTATATGATCGTCTTTTCCTTGTATGAGAATTGGTTGTACCATTGATTTTTTTTCCCATGAAACAATTCCATTGTGGGATGCCTCCAGAATATCTTCTGCCATTGCATGTAGTTTAGCATTTTCCTGTAATGAATTCTTAAAGCGTATTGCAGCAGCCTGCAACCCCCATGGATAATATATCATGGGCATTCCAGTTATCCATCTAGCTAATCTAAGAGATGGATTTGTAGAATTCAGGTTACCTGAAAAAATCTTTTTTTGAATTACTTCAAGCGTTTTTACTGATTCGTTCACATCACTTTTTTTCAGATTAATTACATGTTGTAGTACATGCAACATTGAAAATAAATACCAGATAAAAGACGCGCGTGGAGAATGAATCATAGATATATTTCTAAATTCAATATTATTTCTTGTACAATAATGTCCAATTTTTCCACCAGATGAGAAAGCTATTATCTTTACATTATTTTTTTTGGCAGATTTTAATGCAGAAAGTGTTTCAACAGTATTTCCTGTTATGCTTGTTGTTACAACAAGTGTGTTTGCGTCAACTGTATTTGGTAAAACATATCCTTTTACAATTGATACATGCATACCTGTTTTTGATAGAATGGAAGTGAAAATGTCTCCTAGTGCTCCAGATCCGCCCATCCCGACAAACACGATATGATCAATATTTTTGAATTCTTTTGTGCTAGGTTCAGACTCGAAAGATTTTCTTGCTAATTGGGGCCACATGTCATAGATTTTATGCATTCCCATGGGATCATACTTTTCAATTATCCTAGCATCTAACAAACTGAGAATTTGAGAATGAGGTTGATATTTAATGCTTTAAATATTCTAGATGTTAGTTTTTCTAAATTACATCATCGAATTAGCTTTTCTAATAAAGATTCTTGTGATTTTGTCAAGAGATCAGGTAGAACAATCATCTCAATTTTGTAATTGCAAATAAAATACATTAAATGGAACAAGACTTTTGTAAAAATTTAAGAAAAAATGTAATTAATGAAAATCTTCCAAGAATTTTGAAAGGGGATAGATAATGGTTAATAGTTAGTTTTATACACACATCCCGTGGTTAGTGGCTCTCAAGATCTTATTCGCCAGTGTTTAGGCAATAAAAAAATCATTTTGATGTTTTTTACAGTTGTGGGTTTGTTGTTAATTTCTACTAATGCTGCATATGCAGATTGTGACCTTAGTACTTCTGGTGTTCAGCCTGGTTGTTTTACATTTGACTCTGGTGATGGTTATGTGGTTGGACATGGTATGAGAGTTAATGTAACAGATTCAAGTCCAGGACCAAACCCAACCATAACAGTAACTGAGACTGATAATCTTGGTAATCCAATAGCAACATCAACACCAGTTCAGCTTAATATGAATACAAACATACCTGGCATAGTATATCTAAATACATATCTAATGCTGACACCTGGAATAACAAGTTGTTCATCATGTGATCCACCAAACTTGCAAGTAGACGCAGGCAAATTCATTCAAGTGTCTTACACACATGGCTCAAGTGTCATAACATCAAACGTACAACCAATTGTTTCTGACAATCCCAGTGATCCTTCATGGCCATCCTCTGCTGTTTCTGGAGTACCACAACCTGATACTACAGTAGTAATTTCTTGTTCAGCCCCCACCGGAAGAGCTGGCTCTAGTGGAGATTACATATGTGATGACTGGAAGACATCTACTGGTTTGAATATACCATATACTGATAATGCAGGAAATACGGTACATTATACATGGCCATGTACCGATGATCCAGTTATTGAATCTACAAATCCAACTTGGGATTTTCCATGTCCCAAAACAAATCACAAGGATGTCTATGTTCAAGTTGATTGGATGCAAAATCACGGTCCTTCCAAGTCAGCAATCCAGAATGTAATTAATGCATACAAGAACAACGGAATATTTCTACACGCGCAATATGGAAACGAAGTTCCACACATGGCATTAATTACAGGACCTAACAATGGCGCAGATACTACGGATTATACCAACATAAAGAAGATTTTCTTTGGCAACTCAACAGATAGATCCTGTGATCCATCTAAACTTCCAGCTGGATTCAATGGAGATTGTAGTACTTACATATCTGATAGACTAACTGCAAAAAGGCAGGTTTTCCACTATGCATTGTTTGCTCATCAACAAAGCAATAATGCATTTTCTTCTGGCAAGTCTGAGGTTGCAAGCAGCTCCCCTTGGGGGGCTGGGAACGACATTCTGGTAAGTTTGGGTTCGTTCTCCTACGCAGTTGGCTCTCCTGATCAACAGGCAGGCACTTTCATGCACGAATTAGGACATAACTTGGGTCTGGATCATGGGGGTCCCTATAAGATAGCAACAGACAGTTCTGTAAATTGCAAGCCAAACTATCTTAGTACAATGAGTTGGACTAGACAATTTTCCGATTTGTTTGGAAGTTCTGGTAGACCCATTGATTACTCTGAGAAAGCACAAGTAGCTTGGTTAAAGTTTGAAGGAAATCCAAGTGATTCATCAGGTACAGGTAATACAGGAACTGGAGGAACATCAAGCAATTATGTCGCACCAGGAAAAATATTAAATGCATATCAGTTTGATGGAACTTCTAGTAGTAGTATTACACTTGCAAATAACGGCGGTACGCTGAATTTTGATGTAAATACGCCTTTTAGTATTTCATTCTGGGCAAAAGTACCAACTTCAAATGGAGCAACAATCCAACCATTTGTAACTCAAGAAACACCAAATACATCACTTCACAACAAAGGATGGTACGTATGGATGTACGGTTCAAACCATCTTCTTTATTTTTCAATTAATGATGGTGTAACTCTTTCTCAAGTATCAACTCCAGTGGCAATAAATGATGGATTATGGCACCACTATGTTGCTACTTATTCTGGAACTGGATCCAATTCTGCAATGAACCTCTACATGGACGGAAGCAGTAATTCTATACAAAGCCAAGTATCAGGAAGCATACAAAACACACCTGCTTATACTGTGAATGTTGGTGCAAACGGAGGTGGGAATTTTAGGCCAGCAAGCGGTGTGATGATAGATGAATTACAGATGTATAATACCGCATTAACCTCTTCACAGGTACAGAGTCTGTTTAAAGAAGGGTTATCAGATAATCAAAAGGCTTGGTTAAAGTTTGAAAGAGTCCTTGACGATTCTTCAGGCACAAATCATAATGGAGTTGTGGCATCAGGGTCTGCTAGTTACACCTCCTCAGGAAAAGTAGGAAATGCTTTTAGTTTTGATAGCACTAATTATTTCCATCTCGTAAATAACGATAATGCTCTTAGTTTTGATGTGGCTAACCCGTTTAGTATCTCATTCTGGGCAAAAATACCAACTTCAGTTGGAGGAACTACCCAGGAATTTGTATCACAACAGGTATCAGGTACAACAATTCACAACAAAGGATGGTATATCTGGATGTACGGTTCAACCCACCTTCTGTATTTTACTCTCAATAGTGGCGGTTCATCAGGACCATTATCACAAGTAATATCCACAGGAACAGTACCTGATGATGCAAATTGGCACCAATATGTTGTAACTTATTCCGGTGCATCATCTGGTTCCGTCATGAAAATCTATATCGATGGCGTATTTAACAATCAAGTGGTAAGTAGTGTAACTAATAGCATACAAAGCACACCTGCCAATCCAGTGAATGTTGGTGCAAACGGAGGTGGAAACTGGAGACTGCAAAACGGAGTACTCATGGATGAATTGCAGATGTACAATACTGAACTTACCCTATCACAAATTAACCTGATTTATCGCCAAACGGCACTTGGTTACGATTACACTCTCAATTCAAACCCAGTAACAGAAAACCCCATAACAGGCATTCCAGACAAGTATACAGTCTTCTATACTGGCTCTGCAATGTCACAGCCTGTAAGAGCAGATACGTCAATTGACTGGGATCTTGATAATGAAGCACCTGGCTCAGAGTCTACCGAACCAGCATCAACTCTTATCCCACCTTCCACCACTGCATTTACTACCCCAGCTCTGGGAATGAACCCGGTAACTGTATCAATTTCTTGTCCTCCTACACAAGCAACAACATTTACCTCATGGGATGATTGGCATAACCTGATGTTTGATATGACTACAACTAGCAGCTTTGCAGACGGTGCTGGAAGTACTGTGGTATACTATCATGTAATGGTATATGTAATAACAGCGCTTTTCATTATTGCCGCAGTCTTGGCAGCAGTTGTAGTTTGGAAAAAACGGAGGAGGGTAAAAAGAATTGGATAATAATGCAAAGTTAATCATAGGAATGCTTGGCATTATTGCATCGATTCTTGTTTTTTATCCCACAAATGTTCAAGCTGGATCTCCTGTATTACAGATATCTGATATTCTTGCAAGTCCAGAATCAGTTATCGGTGGGGGACAGACGATTACATTGCAAACCTTTGCAGGAGTAAATGACACTTCGATTCCTGTATATCCAACCATCACGTACAGCTGGAGTTCAACAGCAGGTCATTTTGGTTGTGCATCATGCAATACGACAACATGGACAGCCCCTCTGGTTGGTTCTGATACTGTTTATACAATTACCGTTATTGCAAGTGCATCAGGATATTATAATGTAACAACTAGTACTGATATAACGGTAAAACCAACTGCTCCAACTTCTTCACCCCCAGTGTCATCTCCACCAAGCATAGGAGGATTTTATATTGATACAACGGATTCTCATGGGAATATCAAAAGACATTATTTCAACCCGACAGATTTCAGTACACATTCTGATGTAGGAAGTGATCAACTAAAGTACTGGCGTATTATGCGCGTATACCAACTAAATGATACAATTCAAAGTCTGCCAGACAGTAACTTTACTTCTCCAGTTCTAAACTCAAAGGCCACACTAAAAGATGATGTGAATACTTTGGCAGACTATCTGCTACATGATGAATTTCACTTTGCAATATCAAAGATAAACTCCATAAAAGAAAAAACAGATGGTTTTGAGGGCGGCAGTGCCACTGATGATCTGATAATAGATGCAACAGCACAGAGAAATGTTTTGTCACTTTTGGGTGATTTAACTCACACCATCAATTTAGCAGCTCAGCCATCTGACAATTTTATATCTCAAGCTCATGTGAGTCATGGTGGCGGTGGAGGTGGTAGCGGATCCGCAAGTACATCTGACTGGGCAAGTATCTTTGGCATCCCAGTAATCGGTCCCATTACTGTAGGCGGATCACTAGTTGCAGCAATTATAGCGGTCGCAGGGCTTGCAGCTACTGTTTTCAAAATCAAATGACACTGAACTCTATAAACACATTTTTCTTATATGATTTCAAAATATCATCCATATTTTGTTGCAACATTAGCTAAGAATGAAAATACTTAGCTTGTTTGATTATCTGTATTATTATTCTTGTCTATCTTTTATATGATGTGTAGGAGAAGACCTATCCAATGATAACAACATGCATCAAACCAAGGAGAAATGTCATATGCCTAGTTTCAATAGTTTTCATATTTTTCATTTCATGGTTTTCTGCAAATCCTTATGCAATAGCAGCTCCATCAATTTCATTCCAGTTTGGAGGATATTTTCTTGGCGATGGACAAGTAGGTGTCGCGCCAGTAATCATTACCGTGACCGATTCCGCGGCAAACCTGAGCCCAGTAGTAAATGACACTGTACAAGTGCATGTAACATCAACTACAGACCCAACAGGGATCACTCTTACCTTAAAGGAAACCAATGTCAATACAGGCATATTCAAAAATACCAACTTGATTTTTATGAAGCAAGACTATCAGTTTCCTGTTGGTAAAAATGCAACCTTTACCGTGACAGATTTTGCTGCAAACGCATCAAGTATTGTTGTTAATCAGCTTCCGATTAAAGCAGTATCAAGCTCGGATCATACAGGAATTTCTGTAATCTTTACAGAAACAGGTACAAATACAGGTGTATTTAACGGATATATTGTATTTGCAAGTTCGTCATCATCTGGCAATACTCTCCATGTTGTTCCAGGAGACATTTTTAGTATAACTGATCAAGTTAGTGGCTTGACTACTAATGGAATAATCACTCCAAATCCAGACCCAACTGTGGGAGCTATTCGTGCAAATATTGGTGATACGGTAACTGCAACTTATGGTTCCGTTTCGTCCACTGCAACCATAGGAAATGATGAGGCGCCTGGTGGCGGAGGGGGCGGTGGACTAATTCGCCCAGGTCTTGTGCTTGATGTTGTTAGCATATTGGATGGACGAGGAGGGCTGCGAATCTTACCACCACAGTTTACATTTAATACATTATTTTTGAATGCACTTCCAATACCTGAGGAGATAAAAAACGAGATCAGAGGTCTAGATCCATTCACACCAATCAAGCCGCTTAATTATTCATCAGATGATATGCCTCTTACAATAAACGGCAAGAGTTATCCACTGACATCATATGCAAGCACAATAGTTACAAGTAAAATACAAACAGACAAACCATCAGAGCTAAAATTGGTCTTCAAGGATTATTATGAAGTAACTCATGTTGGACTGTATACTGATGTTCACGGTATAGCAAATAGCATTTTTGACAGTAATACATATGTAATTTACAACAAGGGAGACCCTCTTGAGATAAGTGACCCAAGTCACTATTTTTCATCAGTTAATCTTACACGTACAACGTCAGGTTCTAGCTACATATTTGATTACCACATTACTTTTGCAAGACCAATGAACACATCTGATATTATAATACGCGCTTGGAATGAACGACACAGCTCATATGACTGGAAGATCTTGGATGCAATTCAAATAGTCAGGCCAGAAACTCCAAGTAAGACTTTGGAAAATTCTATTAGCGGAATTTTAAAGACATCAGAGATAGAACCAAAATCCAAAACCGATAACTTGCAAGCTACCGCACCAATTATACAGAGCAATACCGAGGTACGAAAACTAGGAGACTTTGTTCCTGTGATCAACATGTGGATCGGAGGCTCTGACCAAAAGATATCTAACTCTGATCTTTTACAATTAATTGGAATTGATGGAGAACATATACCATCATGGTTTACAAAGGTAGGTCACTGGACAGTGGAAAGACAGGTTACTCAGAAAGAATTTGTTGATGCGGTTAGATACATGCATGATAAAGGAATAATCAATTAACTTATCACACACCTACGAAAAAAGAATTGGTGAAGATATGAGTGTAGTAGTGGAACGAATCCCAGGTACCTTTCTTATCTGGTATTCTATGACATCCCGCATTGAATCTGCAGTATCAGTTTCCACCTTTATTATAGCATCATAGTTCCCATACGTATACTGGATCTCCTTTACCTCAGGAATTGATTCCAGTGCTTCTATAATGGATACATCGTGTTGATTCTCGCATGTAATCATCACAAATGCACTCTCTTTGATTTGTGTTTCAGATGGACTTTGCATGTATCCAGTTACACTCTCTGACATATTGCCACTGCTTGTTATACCAGCTAAGTATTTTGCACAAGAGCTAAATTCAAAAATCAAGATAGCCTCTTGCACAAAGAATACACAGGATAGTCAAGTCTCATACCTACTGAAAAACCTGATAATGAGTGAAACACATATTCTTTAAATGACCTTACAATTTGATACAGGTCTCCACCTATTACGATGCCGTTTGTC
Source organism: Nitrososphaerota archaeon (assembly GCA_021325595.1). Lineage (GTDB taxonomy): Archaea > Thermoproteota > Nitrososphaeria > Nitrososphaerales > Nitrosopumilaceae > Nitrosotalea. The sequence continues at coordinate 13,526 of JAJPGX010000041.1, forward strand.
ATTGCTAGTCTGTTTATCTTGGAACAAATGCTAACTGTTGGACCAAAGATATCATCACGTGATGAGCTTGATGACCTTGCTATGTAAATTTTTCCATAGTCTGAGCTGATACGATAATTTACAGGTGGAAGTCCGTGCTCTAACATTATCTTGTTTATGTCAGAATATGATTCTACCATGGCAATGCCACATTCTAAAACATGGTATAGCGAGTTCGAGTCTTTTGCATCAGAGGTGTCAGGAAAATAATACAGCAGGCTATCTCCTATGTTTTTTACTATAACAGCACCAAATTCCTTGGCAATCTCACTCATTGTATTTAGAAATATTCCATAATATTCACACATCTTGGCGTCCTTGAGATATGCCGTTATGTTTGTCGAGTCTACAACATCTACTGTTCCCACACAGTAGCTCTTCGGTGATTCAGAAAATGAAACCTCTTTGCTTACAGCCCACCTTATTTTCTTCATGATTTCTTCAATTCTTAAGCGTCCAATGTTCCCAAGAGGCTGGTGTAGCGTACTCATCACAAATATGATACCAAATTCAATAGATATTAGCTGTTTAGCTTGTACCACAACAGCTTAGCTATGGTGCCAAGTCCTGCTAAAGTATCATAATTACATATCATATCAACATGAAGAGACTGTTCACAGAGTGTCAGAGCTGCGGTTCAGGGCAGGCATTCATAGTCTTTATACCACAATACAAGGGCTACAGGGGCCACTGTCCTAACTGCGAGACAAACTGGCCAGAGTCATGATTATACCATGATAAACTTTAGATTCGCACAGTGCGATCATACTGTAATGGATTATAATTATGAAAGGACTGCTAGTGATTTTTTAGAGCTTGCAAGCGAGCAGCGCCTGGCAATACTGCTAAAACTACAAGATGGAACCACAAAGGTATCAAATGTTGCAAAAGACCTGGATGCCACAGTACCAGAAGTATACAGAAACTTTGAGAGACTAGTCAAGGCTGATCTGATATCCAAAAACTCTGATGGCAGCTATGGAATCACCACCATTGGAAAGGTCTTTTGCTCGCAGATTTCATTACTAGAGTTTGTATCAAAAAATAAAAAATATTTCAAGGGGCATGACTTTGAGCAGCTTCCATCAAAGTACCTGCAACGACTAGGGGCACTCAAAGGCGGCCAACATGTGAAGGGATTTGTAAAAGTACAAGAAAAATGGAAGGACATGTACAAGAATGCAGAAAAATACATTTACAACATTTTGTTTGAGGTTCCTTACACTTCAGATATTACAGAGCTGCTAGTCAAAAAGATCAGCTCAGGTGTTACGCTGCGTTCAATATTTGCAGAATCTGCAATAATACCAAGGGAGAGAAAACAAGCACTTGACAAGTTCAAGGAACTAATCCAGCAGGGAAAGATAGAGCGCAAAATGAAAGAAGATGTCAAGACCATTGTAATACTAAACGAAAAAGAAGCAGGTGTCATGTTTCCAGCATCAGGTGAGGTAGACATGAGCGAAGGATTCTTCTCAGATGACAAGAGTTTTCATGAGTGGTGCCTTGATTATTTTAACACAAGTTGGGATAGTGCAGGGCCTTTCCGTGAAACAAAATTCAAAGAATAGCATCCTAACAAAGATATTTTTTGGTCTTATAATAAATTATAATTTAAAATTACATAAAGAAGGCTATACAAAATAAAAAAGAAAAGAGTAGTTTAAGAAGCTGATGCTGGAGCACCAGTTATCTGTACACCAAGACCGGAACCACATTCAACGTCAGGATTAATGGTAAATCCTACTGCACCATCAATGTCTGATACTGATACTGGCAAATTTGCAGTGTTGATGTTAAGTTGTATGGTATTGCCAGATATAGTAACGCCAGCTTCTGGTGTAGAGTCTATCGAAGCAATACAGAATGCAGATGTGCTAGTTCCGCCAGCAAGTGACGCAGTATGTACATGCCATGAATCAGGGTTTTGATGAGAGTCTCTTCCTAGTATAGGATGAATTGTAGCAACTACAACTTTTCCTGTATCAAGGTCTGCCCATGCTATTCCTGTAACGACATTATCTAGTACAAACGAGTCTGGTTTTCTTGGAATGTCACTGCCTGTGGTTGCGGATAATTTTGCAATGTTTCCTACCTGACTTTTAGATGCGTCGTCTACAATCATCCAACTTGGTGTTGATACGGTTGCAGAGGCAGAGCTAAAGGTCATTGTAATTGCAAATACTGCAGCCAATGACAATCCTAGTACTGTTTTTCTCTTCATTAAAAATTTGTTAAAAAAATCTTATAAAAGAATTACGAAATGGATCCACAAATACTTTAGATTTTTTTCACATATTTAATTTTTAATTCCATATTTCTTATCAAGGGAATTGGAAATTACAAAAAATATATTTTATTTTTCTAACTATGTTTTTTAACCTATTTTCTAGACTAAGACCAGATTTTCTTTTGTATAGCTAACAAATAAAATAAAAAATCAACAGGTGCAAAAGACCCCGCCCTGCCCAAACTTTGGTGCATGTATTACCACATGATGACTTGAGCGAAGGCCCTCAAGCCATGCCTTTTTTCTGCTTTTCTCTATTTTTGATATGTCGAATGTACACATCACAGAGCCTCCAAAGTCGTCAAATCCAGAGTGTGCCTTTTTTTCTATTTCCATCTGTACTGACATGCCATCAGTAGTGCTGATGTTTGGCACTATTCTTCCCACGATACGATATGGAGGGATCAGTCCATCAAGTATTCTTGATATGTCCTTTTTACAGTTCTGCATTATCTCGTCTTTTCCCCCACATACTTCTCGCACTTGAATCACTCGAAGCTTTCCTGTCTGGAAATAATGCAATGGTATTCCATAGCTCAAAAATTGTACCACTATGCTTGCCGAGTCTTCTGATGTAACATAAAGACAGGTCTCGCCGCTTGCAAGACCGTTTTTGATAAACCTAAATTCAATCAGTCTTGCATAGTCTGGATCTTCAAACAACAATAAGATGTGTTGTTTTTGTTCAACTGAATCAATATACCTCAATGGCATAGGCATTGTTTCATAAATGCTCATGTATCTTGGATCGTTTATGTGACATATTACAATAGATTTACAGGGCAGCTAATCATTTACAATTACAGCTAAGCATCAGATATCATATCACCAGACATAAAGAATCATCATTGCCACTTGGAACTAAGAGATGGATCTTTACAAAAAGTGTTGTAAAGCTAGAGCGCGATGAGTATGGAGTCTACGAGTTGCTGGATGCCACAGACAGTATTTTGTACATAGGATATGGAAAGATAAGCAGTATTCTTTTGACCCACTTTGAAGACGGCTCACATCCAATTTCTGGTGCAAAAAAGTTTAGTGTAGAGTACACATGGAGTTTGGAAAAATCAGAGACAAGATCCAAAGAGGAGCTAGCCAGATACCATAGTGAAAATGGCAAATATCCCAAGTTCAACTAAATGATAGAATAAATTAGAAACTTGCATATTCTTCTGGTATTTCGCCGTCTTTCTTTGCCCATTCTAGGCTTTTCTGGTCCACTTGCAGCGCATATGTCAAGTTCTGGTACTATATGGTACCAAGGTAAAGAATCCGGTTAATTTCGTGCATGTTTTAAACCTCTACTTTTTAGAGAATATCGTGGGAAAACAAATTCTACCTTGGGCAGTCTTTGTTCCAACTGTAATTATCGTACTGCTTAGCATAACACCAGCCATATTTCCTGCACTAATTGCAAGATCTACCAGTCCATTTGCAGGCGATATATCAAGTTCGTCTTTTATCAACCCATTTGCTCCAGGAATTCTTGCTGTACCGCTTGTAGTTGTAAATGTAATTCTACTTGGAATTGGTCTTGCATACTATAAAAAAAGAGAACAGAGATGCAGAAAAATAATCAACAAGATAACAAGTATCGAGGTAACAAAAAAACAGGCACTGGCAGGTGTCATCATACTGCTTGCTATTTTTGCCGGAATCACTGGTGGAACATTAGCAAAGGAAGAAACATGGGTTGACTATGCAGCTGTAAAGGAACGAGTCCAGACATGGACAATCTCTGACTGGACGCACAGCTTTGAGCCGCATTTCAAGTATCTGATGTTGACAGCATCACTGAAAATTTTTGGAAACATAAGGGTGATTCCGTTTATCACAAGCATGGCATTACTGTTGCTGACATATTTTTTTACCAAAAATATAACACAAAAAAGATTTGCAGGCTTGGTTTCTATGTCACTGGTGCTTCAAAGCAACATCTTTACTGCATATAGCACTACAGCAAGCTATGAAAATTCCTGGATGCTACTATACCTTTTTGGGCTGTATCTGGTACAAAAGTTTTGGCCGCCATCTCCGGTATCATATTTTGTTTCCATATTTTCAAAGCCACTCACAATCGCGTTTTTGCCAATGACATTTTATTTCGTGGCACGTTCCAACATACCAAAACGATCAAAGATGATATCACTGATATCATACGGAATAGTTGCCATAATACTTGCAGCCGCAGTGTCTTTTCTAAACGTACATCCAGCGGGAAACAACTCATCTACCAACGCATCAGAGTTCTGGCAGGGCTTTTCTGCAATGGCAATACAGATGAGGTTTGATTATGTCATAGTATTGTTTTTGCTGCCAGTTACTGTCATGTTGTTTTTTGCGTCAAGAAAGGGAGTCTTGCATGCTGATACAATGATGATATGTATATTGACAATTCTTCTTGTTTCTCCATTCCTGCTTGCCTTTACAGATCAGACAAACCAACCATACAGATTTGTCTCACTTGCAGTCTTTTTTGCAGCAAGTGTTGGCATTTTATTTTCAAACAAGACTAGGGTACAGGACGAATTAAAGTCCAGTATGCAGTAACCTTGTCACCTTTTACCACGGGATAGCCATCATGATCTGCTATTGCAAGAACCTGAGAAGTTTGCCCATTTGATGCAGATATCATGCTCTGTGATACTATGGTAGCAGATGGATGTATCACTGTGTCATTTGCACGAATTACTTCAAACTTTTGAGCTCCATTTGTAAAATAACTCTTTGAAAATACAGGAGAGTCCTGATCAAGCAATAGATTTAGCTTTTCCACATCTGTTATTGTTATTTTTGGCACTTCAAGATATGAAATCAAGTTTCCATTCGAGTCCTGAATCTTGATTTGAACAAAAATTGCTAGATTGTTCTGGGTTTGTGCATA
>JAJPGX010000010.1 GCA_021325595.1 Nitrososphaerota archaeon
AAATCCCACCTCCCGCATTCAATGAACTATGCAAAGTTGCATTTCTTTGTGATTATGAAAATGAGCACTACAGAAATCCTTAGAACATTCATAACAATGCCAATCCCCAATGGTTGAACAAACTTTACAGAGCTTAATTGGGTTATTATGATCATAACTATTTACCCTATTACGACCTTTGCTAGGAGACTTTTGTCTATCCATTATTTTCCTCAGCCAATTTAAAAAATGAAAAACTGATGTACATTCAACCACTCACTAGAGAATCTTACCTAGTTGTTCTAGCATTTTTACAATACGTCATATTTCAAAAGACTATTTAAGCATTAATAAGCTAGAGCAAACTTAGCAAACAAAATGAAAACGACCGTAGAAATGACAGTAGTAGGCAAGGACCATGAAGGAGTGGTAGCAAGCTTTACTAATTTTATTTTTCAAAATGGTGGAAATATTGAAAAAATTAATCAAAATGTGGTAAAGGGGCTTTTTGGTATGTATCTAGAAGCATCTTTTCTGCACAAGATTGATATCAACAAATTCAATTCCGCAGCAGAAAAACTTGCAAGAGATCTTAAGATGGAGGTAAGTATCCATCATGAAGCAACAACAAGAAAAAAAGTTGCAGTTCTTGTTACAAAAGAACCACATTGTCTTGAAGCAATTTTGGATGCTAGAAACAAAAATCAGCTAAGAGGTGAGATAGCAGTAATAGTAGGAACAGAAAACACATTATTACCTATTGCAAAAAAGGCAAAGATTCCATTCATACTTGTAAATGAAAAAGAACAGACAGATGCGGAAGAAAAGATCATTTCAATCATGAAGAAATACAACATAGATTTGATAGTTCTAGCACGATATATGAAAATACTTTCACCAAATTTTGTATGGAGATATCCTAATAGGATTATCAACATACATCCTTCTCTTTTGCCTGCATTTCCTGGTGCATATGCTTATGTACAAGCTTATGAACGAGGTGCTAAGGTAGTGGGATGTACTGCTCATTATGTAATAGAAGATCTGGATCAGGGTCCGATAATATTTCAAGAAGCATTTGCCATTGATGAAAACGACACTTTGGAATCTTTAAAGAAGAAGGGACAAAGTCTAGAAGCTAGAACTTTGCTTGAAGCTGTAAAGATGCATCTTGAAGGAAGGTTAGAGGTTTATTGGGGAAAGGTCCATGTAAAACCCAAGAGATCTAAATGATACTAAGAGATCTTACAAATACCGAATTTCAGAATGTACGAAAGAGTAAAAAATCTGTTGCAATCATTCCCGTTGGCTCGATAGAACAGCACGGAGCACATCTTCCCATATCTACGGATTCAGATATCATATCATATATTGCTAAGAAAATAGCAGAAAAAATGGGCTATTTTTTATTACCTACAATACAATATGGGATATCTTTTGAGCATCATCCATTGGTTAATCTCAGCATTTCACCAAATACATTAGAAAAATTACTGGTGGATCTGTGTGTATCATTGTACAATAATGGCATCCAAAAAGTGGTAATTCTCAACGGACATCATGGTAACCAGAATGCGTTAAATCGCATTCCTACAGACACCAGAATTTCAAGCATTAAACTGCAAGTTGCAGTTTATTCATATTGGCATTTTATGAAGAAAAAATTTGATCATGCAGGATTTGTAGAAACATCTATCATGTTAGCAATATCTGACAAGGTTCAGATGAAAAAAGCAAAAAAAGGACTAATTCCAGATGATTTATCGAAAAAAGAACTAGCCAAATTGAGCAAAATGGCCAATAAATCATTTGTAAAAGCTACCAAAAATGGCATATGGGGTGACCCTACAAAAGCTAATTCTAGAGATGGCAAGAAAATACTTGATGAAATAGTAAGATCATTGATCAAAGAGAGTCAAACTTGGCTCACCGGTAAAAGTCGAAAATTACACCAATGAAATTTTAATATATACCCTCGATAGAGTGGGTAATAAGTGAATTAAATGTCAGTTGATATGGCAGTAAAAGTACTTGATGAAAGCCTGAACAAGGTAGTTCTTATCAAGCTGAAAGGTGGTAAAGTGATAAGAGGTAATCTTCATGGCTTTGACCAACACATGAATCTGCTACTCGATTCTTCAGAAGAGATCCCTACTGAAGGAGAGACAAAGAGTCTTGGAACCATAGTTGTCAGAGGAGACAACGTAGTTATCATATCTCCTCCACCAAAGTGAGTGTACAATGACTAAAGGAACTACCTCAATGGGAGGTTATACAAAGAAGCATCCTCACATCAGATGTAGAAGATGTGGCAAAAACTCATTTCACGCAAGACACAAAAGATGTGCAAGCTGTGGTTATCCTGAAGCTCGAATAAGAAAATACAATTGGATCAAATGGTATACCTAAATTGGAAGAAATAGCCATAGTTCTAAGTTCTCTTGCGGGAGCATGTACTGCTGTTGCATTAGACAAAATTCCAAAAACAAAAAGAGTCAAACAGACTATTACTGTTAATTCAGTTATTGACAATCAACTGCAATCATTAAAAATGGAAAAAGAGATACTCTCCAAAACAATTACCAGATTACACCAACAAGAATCTGATTTTTCAGGAGTTCAGAAAGACAAACTTTTGATACGATATCAACATCAACTTGGAAGAGTTATTGCAAAAATCGATAAACTTGAGACAGCAAGCAAATACCCAGACTTTGGACCCGTAGGAGACAGCCTCATTTCATTGATGGACAATAGACTGGCTCAACTAGACCAGAGACTGCATGAAATTTCTTCAAAGATTACTAGTACAAATACTCCAACTAAACAGATAGAGAAACCTGTTGAATTAGTACAAGAAAAACCACAGGTCAAAAAGATAGAAACTGCAATAGAGCCTGAGAAAGAAATAGTCAATACTCAAAAAGAAAATAGCGAGATTCAAAAAGAGAGATCGGAAGTTCAAAAAGAAAAGCCGCCAGTGCTATTGCCTCCTATTGAGATGCCATCATATGAAAAACATAGAACGGTAGAGCTTAGCACCCTAACAGAGATAACAAATAAGATTCCAGAGTTTCCAGCAGATCTGATAAGACATCAGAAAATAGAACCACCTAAGGCATTCCATGATGAAATAAAGCCAAAGGAAGTCATACAAGAGATAATTTTAGTAGAACCTACAAGTATTCAACCTGCAAAACAAGAACCGCTTGTAGATATGCCAAAACAAGAATTAGTACAACCAATTGAGAAGAAAGTTCAGATTCCAACTCCAATTAAAATCCCAGAGGATGAGAAGATTGAAGATGATGATAAAGACCTAGACAAGATAAAAAGCGAGATAATGAAGGCATTATCAAAATTAGAACAAGTAGAGGTAGAATAATTGACAGTGGATGATGCCATAAAGGCATTATCGCCTCAGGCACTAAAAATGGTAAAAAACAATTTTGTAGTTGGTCTTGGCAGTGGAAGAGCTGCTACTGCAATAGTGAGGTTGTTATCATCACATGTAAAAAAAGGAAAACTGATGATAAAAACAATACCGACTTCGTTGCAAATCAAAATGGAAGCAGAAAAAGGAGGCATACCAATCGTAGAAGCTGATCAAATAGAACGAATAGATCTAGTTTTTGATGGGGCTGATCAAATTGATTCAAATGGAAACATGATAAAAGGTGGAGGTGGTGCATTACTACGAGAAAAAATTCTAATCAATATTGCAAAAAAAGTAGTCATAATAGCTGACGAATCAAAATTTGTAAAAAAACTTAACAGAACTGTTCCTGTTGAAGTACACCCTTTTGCAAGAAATTCTGCTTCTATTCAGATTAGAAAACTTGGCGGAAAACCACATATCAGATTACTGGAACGTGGATACCCCTTCATAACAGAAAATGGAAATATCATACTAGATTGTGATTTTGGCCAGATAAAAAATCCAAAAGAACTCGCAAGAAAAATAATTGACATCCCAGGAGTTATCGAAGTTGGAATCTTCTCAAAACCAGATGTAATTTACAAAGTAAAGCAAAACGGTAAATTCGAGATCTTAAGATGATACAGGTCGTGGCACAAACTTACCAAATCCTGGTTTTGATAACATATTGAAGTCTTCAGCAATAACCTCACCTCTAACAATTGTCTTTACTGGCCAACCTTTGAGCATCCAGCCATCATATACGTTATAATCTGAGAACCCATTAAGCTGTTGTGCAGATACTTTCTGTTCTTTTTTAAGATCAACTATTACAATATCGGCGTCAGAACCTTTTTGGATGATGCCTTTTTTTGGATACATTCCAAAAATTCTAGCGGTGTTAAGGCTTGTCATGCTTGCCAGTTGTTGCAAGTTTATTTTTCCCTTGTTGACTCCTTCGCTTAGCAGGATAGGCATCATTGTACCTATTCCTGGGAAACCTGCAAGTGCATCCCAGACTGTTTGACCACCAAGCTTGAGTTTTACTCTATTGGCAACATGATCAGTCCCGATTGTATCTATAGTCCCTTTCTTTATTTCAGCCCATATCGATTGTACATCCTGCGATGATCTAATCGGTGGCATTACTTTTGCAAGATATCCATTTTGTGAGTCATACGATAATGTGATATAATGTGGACAAGTTTCGACAAAGATTTTTGTTCCATTTTTTCTTTCATTTGCAACAGCTTCTACTGCTGCTTTGGAACCTATATGTACAAAGTAGAGCGTACAAGATGCATTTCTGGCAATCTTGGATACAGTAGTGATTGCTTTGACCTCTGACTCGGTAGATCTACTTTCTGACCATGCGGCAAGTCCATCTTTTTTCTTTTCTTTTGCTTGTCGTATTCCACATGAACACATATGATAGTCTTCTGCATGAACAAGCACTGTGCTGTCAAGTTGAGCTGCTTTTGAAATTATTTTTTCAATCATTTCTGAATTTATTTCAACTCTTTCTTCTAGTAAAGATTTTTCCCCCGGCTTCATATCCATATAGACATGCCCTATGTCTTCTCCCAAATTCATGTATATCTTAAAAGAATTGATTCCTTTACTTTTACAAAATCCCATCTCATCGATTTGTTCCTTATGTAGAATTGATGCATGAATTGCATAATCAACATAATGTTTTGTGCTACTTGCAATCAGATGGGAATCTAGATTTTTTTTATATGAGCCACTTAATCTTAGCATACGCATCATGGTAGTTACTCCTCCAATTGCTGCAACTTTAGATTCTGTAACAGCTGCTTCATCTATCGGAGAATATACGCCATAGTGTACATGAGGATCAATTATTCCAGGAAGTGAAACTTTGCCGTCTGCATTTATTATTGTGTCACATTGTGGAATATCATTTGTCAGGGCAACTATCTTTCCTTCATCGATTACAATATTTTTATCAATCATTCCATTTGGAAGAATTACATGAGAATTTGTAATTACAGTGTCAAAAGTCATTGAAATTTTTGATTGAAAACCTAGTATTATTCTTTGAGTAAATGAATAAAAGCGGAACTATTCTTGATAACAAAAGGGCCGGTGGTCTAGGGGTAGTGATGCCGCGTTCGCAACGCGGATGTCGGGGGTTCAAATCCCCCCCGGTCCATACATACATATAGTTTTGATCCAGCCAAAAACGTTGAATTTTTCCAATTTTTGGATGAGCCATGTTATTGATAATTCTAAAAACTTGCTGTAAAATATTAAACAATAATCATGATTCATCAATCATACGAAACACTGATGAGTAAGGCTTAAGATAGTTTGGGCATGGTTTGATGTAATTGCCGCAGACCAGTCTGGATGCTCTTCTTGCAGTATCGGTCTTCTCTTTACTTGCCTGTGGACAAGTAACTCTTGCTCAAGAGGTACAGGATTCACCACTAAACCAATTCAAACATGGCATACCAATAGCGAAAATAAAGTGTTCAGTAGATCATCAACTAATATTGAAAAAAAGCAATAGAACCCCAGCATGTGTCTTTCCCTCCAGTATATCAGTACTTATCAAGAGAGGATGGGCAACTATGATGCATGCTATCACAGAAGAACCCATAAAACAAAAAAATACAAAACCAGTATCAGTATTTGCAATTTTTTATATTTCTGGCAGTAATCACGCAAACTTGGAATTATCTGAGAAACACCTACGAAGTGGAGATTATCTTTTTATAACAACACCGCTTGATCGGGATTCAGATTTTACTCAACTTTTGCAGGATACCGCAGAAGCAAAAAGCAAAGTGGTTCAAGGAGTACATGTTATTTCGTTTGTATGGTATTCTAAGATTGATGCAATAAAATTACATTCATCATATCTGCCACATGATGTTGATGGAATAATTTATGACTATGAAAAGGGGGAAATGTATTCCCCAGAATTTACAACAGATGGTCAAAAAACATTATCTCTTCTTAATGTAGCATCAGGAATATCTCACAATAAAGGATTCAAGTTTATGGCAACACCAGCTTTTGGCTATACAGTAAACAACAATGAGGTAGAGTATCCATGGGACTGGACAGGGATCTCAAAAGATGCAGATTTTCTAGTCATCCAGTTCCAGCACTTCTTCAAGCTGAATAATGCTAATTATATCAAAACTAGAATTGGAAACGCTGTGAAAGATATCAACATAACATCAGATACTCCTTTTATCGAATTATCATTAACCGCAATTGGTGGCACCGCAAATGAAGATCTACAAGCGATGCAAGACCTCGAAAAGGTAGGAATATACAAGTTTTTGATATTTTTTGAGTCATGGAAGACTAGCGAGCTTGAATACATATTCGAAAAAAGGACTGAACTTTTGGACTAGATTTTCAAGATGGAGTTTCTTCAGCTCGCAAAAGTTGGTCTAACATCATTTTCTCTTTGAAATCATCCTGCCTAATACAGCATATAATCCAATGAATACAATCTGACAGATTTCTATTAGAAGAGATGTTCCACCAAATCCGATTCCAAACCCTTCTGGTTGTCCTCTTGATATCTCCCGTGGAAATTCTCCTGTAGTGATATTTCCCCTTGTAAATTCCCCATGCGTATTCGACTGCGCACCTCCCAACATGTTCCCTTCAGGTAAGATGTGGAGCCTATCTGAGAAAAACAATATTACAAAAACTGCTGTTCCTATAATGCCAATAATTTGCCATATTATACTCCATCGTCTTATTATCGGTACTGTCCAAAAGATCTGCAGCGCCCCCATCAACCAAGAAAAGTATTCCTTCATCCACATTATGCGAAATTGAACGCTGGACCATCATCAGGTGTAAAATTCCAGGCACTACTGTGATAGCGGCTGCTGCAATGTTAGTAGCATCATTAATTTTGTATTACTTGTCCTAGTTTCTGACATTTCAAACAAATTTTGATTGTACAATAATAATGCTTTATGATACAAAGTGCCTTAAGGTTAAAATAATATCATTGGAAATGTCGAAACTGCGAGATCATAGTTATCCAAAAAACAATATACAGCTACCCAAGGTATAACAAATGATGAAAGTATTCAATGGCAAACTTGCCTCTGATGACTACATGTCAAGTCATACATTGACTTTTTCTACTCCAGAGCTTACCCTTCTTAGATTTGCGTTCTGGCTTGGCGACATGGTACCAGATCCTAAAAATCCCGGACAACAGACACCACGTCTTATGATATATGTAGAGGAGAAAGATTTTGCTCCTGTAAATGTTGTAGATGATGACAAATTTGTTCCCACAGGAGCAGTGAAAACGATCAGCGGTCTTTATGGCGGAGTCCAATCAGAAATCGGTTCTGAGTCCAAATTCTGTGCTGAATGCGGTACAAAAATATCCCTAAATGCTAGATTCTGTACTGAATGCGGGGCAACCCAAGATTAGAAATTATTGTTCTAGATTTTATTTCCACATTTTGTACAAAACTTTGCATTTGCTTTTACAGCAGCTCCGCAAGAACTGCAGATATTTACACCTGATGCTTTAGGCATTAGAGATGGATCAGGAGTAGGTAATACCCCAGGAGTTGAAAAAGCAGATCCTGCAGATATAATTGAAGGCGGCCTGCCAGCGCCTGGCAAAGTAGCAGCTGTAACAGTAGATGCTTGTGGACCCATTCCAGGAGGCATCATGCTTGGCATTTGTGTTGTTCCAGTAGGTTGATTGCCAGCAATTTTGTCAAGTTTCTTTTTTAGCTCAAAAATTACTTTCACGGAGAGAAATTCTAATGAGGAATATGCGACTACATAATCACCCAATTTTTGGAAAAACTCTTTTTCAGAAAGTTTTCCCTGTTTGTACATCGTATTTGCATCAAGAAATGATTCGTAAAATCCCTGCGTATCGTTGAGAAGATTTTGCAGTTTGTCAAACAAAAGATTCAGAGTATCCACATCGCCAAATGACATGTGAACTGTTCCTCCAACCGATATTAATTATTTTAGATTCAAAAAAGGGTAAGATTTAGATTTTTTCAAGAGCCCTGTCTATCATTCCTTTATAGGAAGCCTTTGATGCAGCTCCTACTTGTTGGGCAACGATTTGACCTTTATTGAACAAGGCTAGTGTAGGTATGCTAAAGACGTTATATTTTGATGCAAGTTCGTTGTTTTCATCTACATTCACCTTGGCAAAGCTGACTTTTCCCGCATATTCACCAGCAAGCTCTTCAATTACAGGACTGACCATCCTGCAAGGGCCACACCATTCAGCCCAAAAATCTACAAACACTGGAGTTTGAGAGTTCATGACTTCAGCATCCCAGTTTTTTGTGTTAACGGGTTTTACCTTTTCCATATATGATAAAGATTTGCAACCCTAAATATATTGAACGCTTTTACCAGCGACTTCTTAGGCCATAGTAGTTATTTCTGTCACCATATCTTCGTCGGCCGCCTCTATTATCTCGATCTCTTCTATCATGACTCCTTCCATATCCACCGCCAGATCTTCCATAACCATCAGATCTGCCAAAGCCTCTTCGTTGAGTAACTTCTCTTTTTAATGGATCTGGTATTTTTACTTCGATTCCAAGTTCTTTGTTTAGATCTTTCATTTGTACTTTGGTCTGACTTGAAATTGCTTTAAAGTCGCCCAATGAAGAGTAAGATACAAGAGTGATTGCTTTTCCTTTTGCCCCTGCCCTTGCAGTTCTTCCTATCCTATGGAAATAAACCATATCTTGGTTAGGAACATCATAATTTACTACTAATGCGACCTCTGGCACATCTATTCCTCTAGCTGCAACATCAGTTGCAACCAAAATGTCTGCTTTTCCTTTTCTAAAAAGATACATTGCTTTATCCCTTCTAAATTGTGACATGTCTCCTTGAATTGAGACTACATTGAATCTAGCTTTTTCAAGCTCATGTGCTACTCTTCGCGTCCTATCTTTTGTAGAACAAAACACTATGGTCTGACCAGCTACGTTTTCTTTTATAAATTTGAACAAATAATCAGTTTTTTCCTTGTCCCTTATCACAAGAAATGCCTGTTCAATTCCTTCCCCACTTAGATCATCAGAATCTATGAATATTCTTTGTGGATGTTTCATGTGTTTTTCTGCTAGCATGAGTATTTCTGGTGGCATAGTAGCAGAGAACAGAGAAGTAATACGATTTTCTGGTACTAGATCTAAAATGAATTTAATATCCTCAATAAATCCCATATCAAGCATTGTATCAGCCTCATCTAATACGACATATTTGACGTCTTCTAGTCGAATAGAGCCTCGTTTGATATGATCAATTAGACGTCCAGGTGTAGCAACTACGATTTCAACTCCTCTTTGAAGTTCTTGTAATTGCACATTGATGCTTTGTCCACCATATATGGTTACATTTCTCACACTAGATCGTTTTGAGAACTTTTGTATTTCACCTGAAATTTGTACTGCCAATTCTCTTGTTGGAGCAAGAATGAGAGCTTGGATTTTTTTATTTGGTACAATTGTTTGAATTATTGGCAGTGAAAATGCGGCAGTCTTTCCAGTTCCAGTATGAGCTTGTCCTATTACATCCTGTCCTGAAAGAATTACAGGGATTGCTCCCGCTTGTATAGGAAATGCTTCTTGAAAACCAATATCATTCAGCGCTGTCAGTATAGGCTCTTTTATCCCCAGTTCATTAAATTTTGTCAACTTTTTTCATCATCTTTTTATTAACATGACAGAAGAAGATGTCTTTATCCGTCATTATTTTTGTTTAATGTTACTTAGTGGCTCTATTAACTCTTTCCAAAATATTGAAAAAAAATCAACATTTTGTTGAAATTGTATAATCTCTTATTGCCAAACGTAGCATAGATTTGACCTATCAACATGATATACATACTTAAAGGAGTTTTTCATAGAGTAACTCCATGAGTAGTGAGTATAGATTAAAAAAATTAAGAGGCTCTGGCGGATATATCATGGCATCTGTTAATGATGAACAACAAAGAAAAGGAAATCTTGGAGGTCCCGATTTGTTTTTAGCTCCAGTTGGTCGTTTAGAGTCTGAAAAAATTTCAAAGCATTATTGCAATACCTGTGAAAAAGAATACGAAGGAAGTCCAAAGATAGAGTATGAGAATCCAAATGAGGTGGTAGCAGAAAATCTTGTGCTTTTAGAAAAAGGACAATACATCTGTACAGCTTGTGGTTCCATTTTAGCTGAATATAGAAATTTTAGCAAGCCAGATGAAAATGCTACAGTGGGTGCGGCAGTACCTAATTCTGATGTAATGGTTCCAACTCCACCTACACAACCAAGAATCGAGATGCAGACTGCAATTCCTACAACAGGTGCTCATGGAGTTAAGGCCTTTAGCTCCATTACAGGATTGCTTGTATATGATGGAGATGCTCGGAGAGTTGGAATAGTAAAAGAAATTGGCATCCAACCAGATCAATCAAGTGTTGTACTAGTTGTCACAAAAAATGATGGTACAGATACAACAATAAAATGGGATGAGATAAGAAAGATTGGCGAAATTGTGTTGTTAGGAGGACAACTTGGCACCAATCTAAAGTGTAGTAAATGTGGATTTACAAATAGCCAAGGTTCAAAATTCTGCGAGAGTTGCGGTAATAAGATACAGTAGAGCTTTGTTAAGCAAGATTTATCTTACGATTTAAGAGGACAAGAATAATTGAAAAAACGTTCTGGTTCATCAGCTTTAGTTAAGGATATCATAATCGTAGTAGTAGGAATTGCAATAATTTGGATAGGTCTTAGAGTAGCATTTGGAACCGAAAATCCATTCTATGTAGTTTCAAGTGGAAGTATGATTCCAAACCTCAACATTTTTGATGTAATAGTAGTACAAGGCAATGTTCCATTTGAGAAGATCAATATTGGCGATATCATAGTTTTTAACAGACCACAAATTCATGACAAAGTCATAGTTCACAGAGTGGCAGAGATACTGCAAAATGATCCAAGAATAATACGGACAAAAGGAGATAATAATCCGGGTTCCATTCCGGGAACTGACTTTCCCATCACAAAACAAGACTATATCGGAAAAGTAGTTTACGTTGTACCCCAGATAGGCTATGTTACACGAATACTTACTCCTCCAATAAATTACATCATAATTGCAGTAATTGTTGGAATAATGTTAGTAAAACAGCTAGGCAAACCAAAATCAGACAATCAAACAAGTAAATTTGGTGAGCCAGCAGACAAAAAGGATTTACCTAAATCTGAAGAGATAGATAAAGGATATACTGATGCGCCTGACATCAGTAAAGAACACGGTAATTCTCCTGATACTAGCAAGGAACAAGACGAGTCCAGATAGCTATCTTATTTCTTGCTTAATTTGAAAACTCGTTGGAAATAATCTGATTGCTCATATCCTGCTTCTGAATTGTCATTTATATTTGCAAGATTTTTTGCAAGTTTTTTCTTGTATTCAAGTTGCATTTGACGAGCTATCTGTATTCTTTGTGCCTGCGGAGAACCAGCTCCGTGCATTGACTCTGTAAGATAGCCTACAGCATTCCTGCCAAGAGTCATATTTTCAATTAATCTTAGAATCCTCATCCTATCTTCCACATTTACGCCTTTTCTGCCCCTTAGGTATTTTTTCAATAATGGACCAGTCTCGGGGTTTTTTAGATCTTTTTCAGATGGTAAAGTAACTACTAGACCGCCTGCGATATCTTGTGCCAATCTACCAATTTCATATGGATACCGTGTTACGTTGTGTTTACATACATTTGCTAGCATATCGTCATTTAACCACACACCAGATTTTGTTTTATGAGCTTGATGTGATGACGCTATTCCTGCAGCATAGATTGTCTCGTTAAGATGGGTCATCTCCACAAGCTTATCTCTTATATGAGAAACATTAGGAATTCCATTGTAATCTGCTATTGCTGCAGCAGCTCCAATCAATACATCGCCAAGACCGGTTTTACAGACATAGCTTCTTCTATGATAACATGTAAATCTCTCTACAAGCATTGATGCAAATTCGTACTCTCCAAACATGAAGACTTTATCCCAGGGAACAAAAACATTATCAAATATCATTAATGCCTCCTGTCCTGCAAATTTTGCATTTCCTGCATCAATGTCTCCATCTTCCATGCTTCTAGTATCACATGATTGTCTTCCGTAAATGTATGTAAGTCCAGGTGCATCAGCTGGAATTGCTCCAACCACAGCATAATCTTTATCGTTTTCTTGCAATCTGAGGGTTGGCATAAAAATTATCCAGTGTGAGTTTATGCAACCAGTTTGATGTGCTTTAGCTCCTCGTACAACTATACCTTTATCATTTTTTTCTACAACATGTAGGAATACATCTGGGTCCTCTTGCTCTGATGGGGCTTTACTTCTATCTCCTTTTGGATCAGTCATAGCACCACCTATTACAAAATTTTCTTTCTGAATCATCTTGATAAATTCAACTAGGCGTTTATGATATGGTGTTTTGTATTTTTCATCAATTTCATAAGTAACAGAATACAAAGAGTTGAGTGCATCCATTCCAACACATCTTTGAAAACATGTTCCTGTAAGCTGACCTAGTTTTCTTTGCATTTTATTTTGGTTAACCAGGTCTTCTGCACTTTCTGCTATGTGTAAGAATCTATTTACTTGCAAATCTGTGATAGATGATTTTGCAGATGCAAGCTCGCTTTCTTTTACTGCAAGATCATAAGTTTCCGCAACTGCATTAATTGAGGGTCGGATCATTGGATGATCCACAGGTTCTTTGACCAGTTCGCCGAAAAGGTAAACTTTCATGTTTCTTCCACGAAGACTTTGAATGTATTCAGCACCTGTCTTAATTGGCATGTAAGCTGTTTCCTCCCAAAGTAATATAAGCATTATAAAGGTGGTTCATCTTCAAGTTAGACCAATTCGTACATCCACTACTTTGCACCCTTTACCTTTTTCAAAAACTAGAACTGGATTCATATCAAGTTCTTTAATTTCTGGAAAATCTGTTATTAATTGAGAAATTCTTTGTATGCATTCTGAAAGTTTCTTGGTATCAGATGGTTTTTCTCCCCTTACTCCTTGCAACAATTTGTTTGTCTTGATTGAGGATATCATTTCATCTGCTTCCGAGTCTGTCACTGGTGCAATCTTAAAAGTTACGTCTTTGAGAATTTCAACATAGATTCCTCCCATTCCAAACATGACAATTGGTCCAAAACCTGGTTCTTGTTTAGAGCCTATGATGGTCTCTTTTCCTCCTTTTATCATTTCTTGAACTAGTATTCCTTTGATCACAGCTTTCTTGTCATATCTTCTTGCGTTCTTGATAATTTCCTTGAATGCCTTTCTCACCTCCTGTGAAGTCTTAAGACCAACCTTGACTCCACCGGCATCTGATTTGTGGATTATTTGCGGAGATGCAATTTTCATTACAACTGGATAACCAATTTTTTTGGCTGCTTGTATTGCTTCTTTTTCTTTTGTAGCAAGGATACTTTTTGGTACTGGAAAACCATAAGCTCGCAATACTTCTTGTCCTTCTTCTTCTAGTAGATTCTTTCTTCCCTCTGACTTTACTTGAGAAAAGGTTTTCTCAACTAACTTCTTGTTAACCTTAAACTGTTGTACTTTTCCTTCAGAAGCCTGAGACCATTTTGAGAATCTAAGCATTGCTTTTAATGCTCTAATTGCGTCTTCTGCATAGCTATAGTGTGGAACTCCACCTTCTGCAAGAATTTCTTTGTTCTTTATTCCCTCATCAAGACCCATTAGACTTGCAAGAATTGTTTTGTGATATTTTTTAGATGCATTTACTATTACTTCAGCAAGTTTGTTGTAATCCAGTGTTGCAGACGGTGTACACATTACTATTACTGAGCCTACATTAGGGTGATTGAGTACTAGATTCAAAACATGATCAAATCTGTTAAAATCAGCATCACCTACAATATCAACAGGGTTTCTTGAGGTTCCCCAAGGTGGAATTACTGCATTAATCTGCGGTCTAATATCCTCAATGTTTGCCATTTTTATTCCAAGTTTTGAGCAAGCATCAGTTGAAATTATTGCTGGACCTCCAGCGTTTGAAACTATAACTAGATCACCTTTGAGCGGTAATGGCTGCTTTGAAAAAGCTGTAGCATAATCGAAAAGTTCCTCCATGGTGTCAACTCGAATTGCACCAGATTGCTTTAGCAAGGCATCATAGGTTTCATCGGAACCCATCAGGGCTCCAGTGTGTGACATGGCTGCTTTTGCACCCTCCGGACTTCTGCCGGACTTTAGTACAAGAACTGGTTTTTTTATTTGGTTTAATCTTGTTATCTGCTTACATATTTTCAGAAATTCTCGTCCATTTGTCATGTCTTCAAGATACATTACAATTACTTTGGTCTGATCATGCTCTGCAAGCATTTGGAGCATGTCTACCTCATTTAGATCAACTTTGTTACCCATACTAATTACTGCAGAAAAACCAATTCCTTGTGCACTTGCATCCTCAACAAGTGCTGCACAAATAGCACCACTTTGAGAAACTAGTGCAATACTGCCTGATTTTGGGGTTACTTTGAGAAAAGTAGAGTTCATCATTGTCTGAGGCGCTAGATTCATCACACCAAGACAGTTTGGACCAATGATTCGAATATTGTATTGCTTTGATATCTCAGCTAGTCTTCTTTCTAACTTTGCTCCTTCCTCATTTACTTCTTTGAACCCGGCAGTAATTACGATTGCACCTTTGATTCCTTTCTTACCACATTCTTCAACTACCAAAGGAACTACATCGTTTTTTGTTACAACAACTGCTAAATCAATTTCTTCAGGTACTTCAAGAACTGTCTTGTATGCTTTTTTATCAAATACAGTATCCCTTGATGGACTTATTGGAAAGATTTTACCGGTATATCCTTTTAGTATGTTTGATGTTATAGCACGTCCTACGCTTCCTTCTTTGTCAGACGCACCTATGATTGCAATAGATTTTGGGGATAGAAAAAAAGATTCAGCCATTTAATGAAAAGGGTTCTGATGAATTTGTATAATAAGCTTATCCGAGACAACTGCCAATTTAGCTTCCAAGCATCTTTCCTGCGAGGTTTTCATTTCTTGGAATCCAAAGTATCTTCAAATTGGAAAATTTTGCGATCAATTCCCAGGCTTCCATAGCAAGTGTTCGTAGTTGTGAGTTATTTATCGCAAATTCATGGTTTAGTTGTGAGACTGTATTCTTTGAATCGCTATAGATTATTATTTCGTC
Source organism: Nitrososphaerota archaeon (assembly GCA_021325595.1). Classification (GTDB taxonomy): domain Archaea; phylum Thermoproteota; class Nitrososphaeria; order Nitrososphaerales; family Nitrosopumilaceae; genus Nitrosotalea. Next base: position 15,657 of record JAJPGX010000010.1, read on the forward strand.
TGTACTGCCAAGAAATTTTTTCAGTGCAGAGATTATGGCCATGTATTCGGCTTGATTATTAGTTATGTTTGGTTCTTTTTTGTAAAATGACTCACCGGATTCCTTTACAAAGAACCCAAACCCAGCGTTTGGGCCGCCTGAACCATCTACAAATATGCTAATAGTCATTTTTATACAACCTCATGAATTTCACACTCAAGTTTACAGCTATCATATAGATCACAGTTGAAATTGATTGAGCCATAAGAGATGCCACGTATGCTTCAAATGCGTTTGTAAGTAAATAGTATTGCAATGTCCATCTACAGGCAGTATAAATTATTTCACCAATTCCAAGTGATGAAATTATTTTTATTAGATCTTTTTTTAGGCTTGTTTTATCCACGCTTCCAGATTCAAGAAGATATTTTTTTCTATTGTCTAGATAAAAAAGAAAACCAAAAGTGGAAAAGTACACCATATAGTCAACCATGAGGGTTATTGTTGCATTAACATAGTTTTGTTGATTGGATAGACTTTGAGCAACTATTGCAGAGACTACTATAGAGGCTGCAAATCCAAGTAGGATGTTTTTGTTGAGTTTTAGATATTCTTTATATTGTTGCTTCATAGAGTGGATTTGTTTTTCCTACACATAAAATCTATTGTAAAGTTATTCTTGACAGTTTCAGAATCCTGCAATTTCAGAAACATTCTTAGCAAAAAATCACTGGTTACATCTTATTTTCCCTTTTCAAATTTGGTTGTCATTTCATCAAATACATCCAAGTTTACTTCTAAAAAATTGGATATAAAAAAAGTAACGCCATACTTGTCTCCCATTTTGCTAATCAAGTTGTTTTTTTCGAGCACACCAATATGATGCTGGATTGCTTTGTAGTCTAAATCAAGTTCTTTTGCCAACTGATTTGCATTAAGCGGTTGTTTTCTTATTTGAGATATGATTCTAATTCTGTTTACTCCTCCCTTGGAGCCCAGAAATACAAAATACAGTAAGCGTCTAGCATATGGGTCTCCTGGCATACAATTTCCGAGTATAGCAGTTTGCCTAATAGATCTTCTGCTGATATATTGATAAGACAAAGTTTAGTTAAAAAAATCGAATAACTGATAAGGAGATCACACCAAACTAGGCATATGTTAAATTATGATTATCCGTTATACAGACCACCGTCAGAAGCAAGATCACTAATTTTTCAAGTTACATTAGGCTGCTCGTTTAACAAATGTTCATACTGTAACATGTATCGTACCAAAGAGTATGTAGAAAGACCTTGGGATGAAATCAAAATGGAAATTGATCTTGCTGCAAAACACATGCCTGATACAAAGAGAATTTTTCTTGCAGACGGTGATGCGTTGAATTTATCAACTGAAAAGATGATTCAAATTCTTCAATATTTGCGTGAGAAATTTCCAGACTATGAGCGCATTTCATGTTATGCCATGCCAAAAAACATTCTTGAAAAGTCTTCAGAAGATCTTAAGAAACTCTACGATGCTGGCTTGACCATGTTTTACATTGGAATAGAAAGCGGTTCAGACCTTATTCTCAAGAAGGTTACCAAGGGTGCAACTGGTCAGACCATCATTAAAGCATGTCAGAAAGCAAAGGATTCTGGATACACTATATCATGCATGGTAATTCTTGGGTTAGGTGGAAAGACATACTCAAAACAGCACATAGAAGATACTGCAAATGTTTTGAGCATATCTGCGCCACACTATGTCGGGGCTTTGACATTACATCTAGAAGATGGCATCCGTGAGGAATTTCTTACAAAGTTTAAGGAGCCATTTTTGCCAATTGATGATTCAGATGCGCTAAATGAATTGGAGCTCTTGATAACAAAGATGCAGCCAAGATCACCTGTAATATTTCGTGCAAATCATGGTTCAAATGCATATCCAATAGGAGGAACATTTCCCCAAGACAAGGCAGCCATGCTTGAAAAAATTTCATATTTGAAAGCACATCCGGAATTGTGCAGGCCTGTAGGACTCAGAGGCTTTTAAAAAATATTTGATTTAAGCGTAGTTTTATTTATGCAGGTTTAATTTCTACGTTATCCCGATTGTAAAATATCCTTTCAGAAGTTATTGTGACGGTACAATTTTGTTTAAACAGCATCTGTCTTTTGGTGCTTGCCCCATCTTTGAATAAGATTCTTGGTGAAGATGAAATATCAATGAGATATTGTTTGCCTTTTTTAGTAGTTTGAATCTCTTTGCAGCCTTGTAATTCAATTAGTTCAGAACATGCAATTGAGTTTGACTCTTGTATTGACATGTAAGAATTTTCAAGTTTAAATCATAAAAAAGATTACGATTTGAAACCCAAAATTTGTACGTGATTTGACTAGAATTTAATACTCAAACAGGTTCTAATCGCTTTATTATTTTTCCAAGTGTAACAGTATCAAGGTTTGATCTGGCTTTTCCTTCCTTGATTTTTTTGTTCCACTCTTTTATCTTGTCAAGCTTGTCATATTCACTAATTATCTTTACAGCCAAAACTGGATTTGAAGAATACCAGGATATTGCGGACTGGACAACATATTGTAAATCAGAATCGGTGATTATTGGCCAATGTTGACTAATCGTACTCTCAAGAGGCACATCCATCAGGCCTAGTCGCTTTTTTATTAAAAATAATACTTCCGAAGTCCTAGATGGATCTTCAAGTGCAGACACTGAAATTTTTATAGATGTTCCATCCTGTCCACTTTTTTCATCGTCCACAAAAGTTAGATTAACTTGTCCTTTATTCCCTGACACAACAATATGGTTTTCTTGGATGTTTATTGTACCGTTCATTTCTTTTATAATATCAAGAAGAACTTGTAATCGTTCCTTGGAAATTTTTTCTAATTCCATAGCCGAACCGGATTTGACCTCGGATGAAATTGACATAGTTTCAGACGATTTGACCAGGTTGATCTTGATACATGATAAGACATCCCTTACCAGATCTAGATCATTATTTTCAAAGATTAAAGCGTCTGGAATTTTTTTGTTCTTTATTCCAAGCCTTTTTAGGAAATTGAAAATTTCATCAGGTAGGTTTGGTATCTCTTTGTATTCAATAATGCACTTATTTCCTGACTCATCTGCTTTCCAATGTGCATCAATTGGTTCTGCAAGAGTAGACATGATGTTATAGGCAGCTCGCTTTTCCATTGGAACAAGCATCACTTGGTCGGCATTTTTGTTAATGCGATAATACGATGCTCCGTCAATACTTGTACACTTGAGAATATTTCCAAGATCAGCCTTGGTACTAAATTTCTCATTTTTGGTAATTATTTTTACTTGGCTCCATTGTCTGGTTTTAGGATCAAATTGTTCCCATGCATCAGAATTTGGAAGATCTATTGTTTCAGAAGTGCCAAGTTTTCTTGTATCTGGTTTGTATAACTTGATCAATATCTTGGCATGATCATCAAGCGTATGAACTGACACCCCAATGCCCCAGAGTGAATCTAGAAATTCTTTTCGTTTTGTTGCATCATCAAACGTACAAGTCCAACGCCTATCAACAATTCTTGGGGTGACCTCAAGTTTGTTAACAATTTTATCTAGCTTGGCCTGTTGTGAAAAATGAATCGAGTTTATTTTTGCAAATGTGCCTTTGTATGTCTCACAAAGATTTGGTTTTACTCTTTGAAAGCAGATATCACAAAACTCTAGCAGATCCATACTTCTATGTGAACTCATGATATCACACAAAATAATACCAATTTCAGCATTTTGTAGGTATGATAGTAAGATGTTTTTATTTTTTTAACTAGTAGAAAAGTGTCGAATGATCCAAATACTAGTAGTTTTTTTACACACATAATGAAGATTTATGGAACATGTGCTGCTTGTGAGTTTGAGACCTCAGGGGACACCATTGATCAGTTAGATGACAAGTTTAGGCATCACTTTATCATGCGTGGCCATGAATCCTATTTTTACAAGGAAAAGAACATAGAGAAGATTCGAAAGATCTCATGATATAATGAGTTCTGATGTAACAGACGAAGAAAAAAATGCCCTTACCCCAGAATCAGGTTTTAATCTTGTCGGCATCGATCCCTTTGAATCCCATGGAAAAAAGCTGTATCTTATAGAACATTATGATAGGTATCAAGATGCGTTAAACGCAAAAAAATCAAGAGAGAATCCTGATGAATATATGATACTGTATCGCGGTATGAGTTAAATGAGTTTGTGTTTTTTTAAAAGTAAGATGCTAGTAAAACATTCTAAAATCAATTTCGAAAATCATTCTAGGATTCCATTCTAAAATCTATTCTAAAATCTACTCTACAACTACCGTTACTGTTTTTCTATAACAAAAAGGAAAAAGGGGGA